>CAUGNQ010000054.1 GCA_959600835.1 uncultured Collinsella sp.
ACATGGGCCTCTGCGACATCGACGAGCCCTTCACCAACCTGCTTTGCCAGGGCATGGTCAAGGACGCCAACGGCGAGACCATGAGCAAGTCCAAGGGCAACGTCGTGCCCCCGAGCTCGGTCATCGAGCCCTACGGCGCCGACACCATGCGTCTGGCGATCCTGTTTATCGCCCCGCCCGAGAAGGACTTCGACTGGGATCCCAAGGCCGTTGAGGGCGCCAACCGCTTCATCAAGCGCGCCTGGCGTATCGTGTGGCAGCTCGTCCAGTCCGGCGACGCCAACGTGGCCTTCGACAAGTCCGCGCTCGACGAGGTTGCGATGAAGCTCTATCGCGAGCGTCACCGGACCATCGCCAAGTGCACCGAGGACTTCGATCGCGGCCAGTTCAACACCGCCATCTCGGCCGTCATGGAACTCGTCAACGCGGCGAGCGCCTACCTCAACGCCACCGAGGGTGCCGCGCGCGACAAGGCCCTGTGCTACGGCGTGGCTAAGGACATCGTGAGCGTCCTTGCCCCCATCTGCCCGTTCTGGGCCGATGAGCTGTGGCATGAGGCACTCGGCTGCGAGGGCAACGCCTATACCGCCGCCTGGCCCGAGTTCGACCTGGCCGAGTCCATCGAGGACACGGTGCAGATTGTCGTGCAGGTGCTCGGCAAGGTTCGTGGCCGCATCGACGTAGCCCGCGATGCCTCCAACGAGGAGATGCAGGCTGCCGCCGAGGTCGCTGTCGCCAAGTGGACCGAGGGCAAGACGGTCGTCAAGGCCATCTGCGTGCCCGGCAAGCTGGTCAACCTGGTGGTCAAGTAAGCGCTGCGTGTAAAGCTGGCATGCAATAAACGAGGGACGGTCCGGTTGGGTCGTCCCTCGTTTTGTGTTGTATGCCCTGCTTAGTCAGTGCGTCGCACCGTCTTCTACGGGATGTGTACTAGGTCCCTAAAGTAAACGTTGCCCGTTGCCTCTTCGAACATCCAAATGTTGAGGTAGATGTCGTTGAGGTCGTTGTTCACATCAAAGTCGGGGTCGTCGAAGGTGCCCACAAAGGTGAGCATGGCGCGCGTTTCCTCGCCCGCTGCGACCTGCTGGCGCATGCGCACGTCGCAGACCTTACCGCTGACGTAGGCATAGGAGTCCGCGTCGCCAAACATCATGTCGACACCGGTATTGTTGGTCACCGTAAAGACGAGCGCGGCGTCTCCGTAGCCGTCGGTGTCCTTGCCCACGCAGGTAACATGGACGTTTTCGTCTGCCTCAAGGTCGATGGGGAACTGTTCTTGGGGGTCGGGACCTAGGCCCTGGGGATCGTCGATGTCTTCGTCTATTTTGTCGAAGCTTACCGGGGGTTCGGTTTTCTCGATGGCTTTGGTGCTGCCACGATCCGGTTCGCATGTTCCGGTTTTGCCATCGATGTTGTTGCAGCCCGTCAGAGCGAACGAGCAGGCAGCGACGACGAGCGCGGTCGCGCAGAGGGTGCCTAGGCGTTCCATGGATCCTCCTTGCCGTAGAGATGCTGGAAGGTTGTGCGGTCAATGCGTGCGGCAGGCTTTCTCGCTACAGAATGCCTCTCGGCTCTAGTCTGGCCGATGTGCGCCCAGGGATGGAATGCCCATAGGGCCCGATTCGGTCGGCACGCTGGGACGCATGGCCCGTTTTGGGACTGTTGAGGGCGCGCCGCATGGGGTTCCTCGGTCAATTGTCCCATTCTTGTGGAGAAGCTGTGCGCACGCTGACCTGCAGATTCGTACTGTGCTTGCACGTTTCCGCAGCTATTGTTATAGTTTGCTTGCAAATGAAGTTGTAATTGAAAGAAGTGGGGTTTCGGCCCCGCTTCTTTTTTGTATGGATGGAGGTGCCGCAATGGTCAAGACCAAGACCGAGCAGGCGATCATCGACGCGCTCGAGGCCGTCGCCCCCCAGCACGATGTCGACATCGTCAACGTTGAGCTCGTGGGCGCCACCAAGGCCCCCTGCGTGCGCGTACGTATCGAGGGTGCCGAGGGTCAGAGCCTGTCGCTCAACGACGTCACGGCCAATACCAAGTGGGTCGGCGACGTGATTGAGGAGCTCGACCCCATCTCTTCGAGCTATACGCTCGAGGTGTCGAGCCCGGGCATGGCACGCCCCCTGCGCCGTCCGCGCGACTTTGCCCGCTTTGTGGGCGAGGACTGTGAGCTCACCTCCACCGCCACCGAGGGCCGTCGCAAGTACACCGGCAAGATTGTCGCCGCGACCGAGACCGACGTTACCCTCGAGCTCGAGGACGGCGATTCCGTCACCCTCGATTTCTCTGATGTTAAAAAGTGCAAGTTGAAGCCCACCTACGACTTCAAGCCCGCGAAGGAAGGAAAGTAAGATGGCAGCATCCGACATGATGTCCGCCCTGATGGAGCTTTGCCAGGAGAAGCACATCGACCAGCTCTACCTGATCGACCGCCTGGAGCAGTCGCTCGCCAAGAGCTATGCCGAGATCCTGCATCTTGAGTGGGGCGCTAAGGTGACCATCGACCGCACCACCGGCAAGATCTACGTCTACCGCCTGGAGCCGATCGACGATTCCATGGACGAGGAGGGCAACTTCACCGAGTTCGAGGAGATCGACGTCACCCCCAAGAACACGAGCCGCATCGCTGCCCAGCACGCCAAGGCCGAGATCAACGCCATCGTGCGTAACTCCGCCCGCGAGCAGATCTACGAGGAGTTCTCCGGCCGCATCGGTGACCTCATCAGCGGTACCGTGCTGCAGTCCACGCCCGACTTCACGATCGTCAAGATTCGCGAAGGCGTCGAGGCCGAGCTGCCGCACTTCGATCAGCGTCGTTACGAGAACGAGCGCAACGAGCGTCCGATGGGCGAGCGCTACCTGCACAATCAGCACATCAAGGCCGTGATCATCGACGTTCGCGACCCCAACTCCAACCTGCAGCCGGTTCGTGGCGAGCACAGCCGTCCGCCGATTGTCATCTCCCGTACCCACCCCGAGCTCATGCGTCGTCTGTTTGAGCAGGAGGTGCCCGAGATCTATGAGGGCACCGTCCAGATCAAGTCAATCGCCCGCGAGCCCGGCCAGCGTTCCAAGGTTGCCGTCCACTCGCTCGACGACCGTCTGGATCCCGTGGGTGCCTGCGTCGGCCCCAAGGGCAGCCGTGTTCGCGCTGTCGTGGGCGAGCTCCGTGGTGAGCGCGTCGACGTCATCCTGTGGGATGCCGATCCTGCCGTCTATGTCGCCAACGCCCTGTCGCCCGCTAAGGTCACCCGCGTCCTCATCGACGAGGAGAAGGCCTACGCCGGCGTCATCGTGCCCGACGACCAGCTGTCCCTCGCCATCGGCAAGGAGGGCCAGAACGCCCGCCTCGCCGCGCGCCTGACCGGCTGGCACATCGACATTAAGTCCGAGACGCTTGCCGCCGACATCCTCAAGAACGTTCCCGTTCACGAGGAGCCCGCCGCCGACCTGATCGGTGATGAGGAGGACGAGGACGTCCGCCGCTGCGAGTACGTGTCCGAGGACGGCATCCAGTGCCGCAACCAGGCCCGTCCCGGCTCCCGTTTCTGCGGTGTCCACGACACCGACGCCTTCGATGATGCGGAGGACCTGATCTAGCGCGCGGTCGCGCCGGGCAGGTCCCGGCGCATCTCCCACGCTCGTTCAGTCTCTAGGCACCCAAGGTGCCAGAAAGGGTAGGTGAAGTCATATGGCAAAAGTCCGTGTGTCCACCCTGGCCAAAGAGTTCGGCATGACCTCCAAGGAACTGATGGGTCATCTCGCCGATATGAAGATTCCCGCTAAGTCCGCTTCCTCCACCTTGGAGGACGCCTATGTCGCCATGGTCCGCAAGCAGCTTGCCTCGGTGATCGAGGCCCGCGCTCAGGAAGTCGAGGCCGCCAAGCAGGCCGAGGAGCAGGCAGCTGCCGCCGAGGAGGCCGCCCGCGCCGCCGAGGCCGAGCGCGAGCGCATCGCCGCCGAGAAGGCACGCGAGGAGGAGCGCCGCCAGTTTGCCGCAGCCCAGGCTGCCGAGGAGGCCGCCCGCGCCGAGGCCGAGGCCAAGAAGAAGGCCGAGCAGGAGCGCCTTGCTCGCGAGAAGGAGGAGGCTGCCCGCGAGGCCCAGCGCCGCGCCGTTCCCGCTTCCGACTCCGGTTCGCGCTTCCGTTCGCTGCTCGACCAGATCGCCGCACAGGAGACCGTGCTCAAGGAGAAGAAGGACGCCGAGGACAAGGCCAAGGCCGAGCGCGCCGCCGAGCGCGGTAACCGTCGTGGCGGCAACAACGACCGCCGCGGTGGCCGTCGCAACGATCGTAACGCCTCCGACAACAACTCCGAGCGCAACGCCTCCGAGAGCCGTCCGCACAGCCATCGCACCAACGCCAGCAACAACGTCGCTGCTGGCATGGACTTCCCCAACCCTGATAAGCAGGGCAAGGGCAAGAAGCGCAAGGGCGGTCACAACAACGAAGAGGACCACTACAGCCGCATGGCTCGCGAGGCCGAGGAGTACAGCCGCGAGAAGGTGCTCGAGGAGGCTCGTGCTGCCGTCGAGGAGGCCTCTCGCGAGTCCACCGGTCGCCGCAAGAAGCGCAAGGAGAAGCGCGAGCGCGAGGCTGCCAAGGCTCAGGAGGAGCGCAAGATTGAGGAGGCATTGGCCCAGGGCGTGAACCCCGAGGAGCTCGACGCCATCAAGGTCTCCCAGGGCGTTACCGTCCAGGAGCTTGCCGAGGCTCTCGACGTTCCGGCCAACGACATCATCAAGCGCCTGTTCCTGCTGGGTACGCCGCTCACCATGACGCAGTCCATGTCCGACGACCTCGTCGAGCTCGTTGCCGACGACCTGGGCCGTCAGATCAAGATCATCACCCCCGAGGAGGAGAACACCTTCTCGTTCTACGACGATCCCGCCGACCTTAAGCCGCGTGCCCCGGTCGTCACCGTCATGGGCCACGTCGACCACGGCAAGACGAGCCTCCTCGACGCCATCCGTCACACCGGTGTCGCTGCCGGCGAGGCGGGCGGCATTACGCAGGCCATCGGCGCTTCGCAGGTTATGATCAACGACCGCAAGATCACCTTCATCGATACCCCGGGTCACGCTACCTTTACGGCCATGCGTGCCCGTGGTGCCAAGGTGACCGACATCGTCATTCTGATCGTGGCTGCCGACGACGGTGTCATGCCTCAGACGGTCGAGTCGATCAACCACGCCAAGGCCGCCGGCGTACCCATCGTCGTCGCCGTCAACAAGATCGATAAGCCGGGCGCCAACCCCGACCGTGTGCGCCAGGAGCTCACCGAGTACGGCGTCATCCCCGAGGAGTGGGGCGGACAGAACATGTTCGTCAACATCTCGGCCAAGCAGAAGATCGGTATCGACGACCTTCTGGAGACCGTGCTGCTCCAGGCAGATGTGCTCGAGCTCAAGGCCAACCCGGACACCTTTGCCTCCGGCAACGTCCTCGAGGCCAAGCTCGACAAGGGCCGCGGCTCGGTCGCTACCGTGCTCGTGACCCGCGGTACCCTGCACGTGGGCGATACGCTGGTCGCCGGCCTCACCTACGGCCGCGTCCGCGCCATGCTCGACCCCAAGGGCCGCGCCGTCACCGAGGCCGGTCCCTCCGACGCTGTCGAGATCCTGGGCCTGCAGTCCGTGCCCAACGCCGGTGACGAGTTCCGCGTGTTCGAGGACGAGCGCGAGGCTCGTGCCCTTGCCGACGAGCGTTCGCTCAAGGCCCGTATCGAGGAGCAGAGCCGCGTCAAGCACGTCACGCTCGAGAACCTCTTCGAGACCATTGCCGACGCCGAGGTCAAGGAGCTCAACCTGATCATCAAGGCCGACGTCCAGGGTTCCATCGAGGCCCTTCAGGATTCGCTCGACAAGATGGATCAGTCCGAGGTTCGCATCAACACGATCCACTCCGCCGTTGGTGCCATCAACGAGACCGACGTCGTCCTGGCCGACGCCTCCAACGCCATCATCATCGGCTTTGGCGTCCGTCCCGACGGTAAGGCCCGCTCCGCCGCCGAGCGTGAGGGCGTCGAGATCCGTTGCTACGACGTCATCTACAAGTGCCTCGAGGAACTCGACGCTGCGCGTATCGGCATGCTTAAGCCCACCGAGGTCGAGGTCTCCACGGGTACCGCGACCGTCCTGGACACCTTCAAGGTGCCCAAAGTCGGTATCGCCGCCGGTGTCCGTGTCGAAGAGGGCGAGATCGCCGCGACCGATTCCGTGCGTCTGGTGCGCGACGGCATCGTGGTCTTCAACGGCAAGATCGCCTCGATGCGCCACTACAAGGACGAGGCCAAGAGCCTCAAGAGCGGTTCCGAGGGCGGCATTGGCCTGGAGAACTTCCAGGACATCAAGCCCGGCGACCAGATCGAGGGTTACCGCATCGACCAGGTTGCCCGTACCGAGTAGGGGGTAGCGCTATGAAGCAAACGCAGGCAACCCGCCGTCTGGGCGAGCAGCTTCGCGAGAAGCTTGGTTATATCCTGCTCTTTGAGGTTTCCGATCCGCGTCTCGACCTGGTTACTTTGACCGCGGTTGAGGTCGCGGTGGACCGTTCGTTCGCGCGTGTGTACGTGTCGTGCGATGCGAGCCGCTACGACGAGGTCATGGAGGCGCTCGCTAGCGCCAAGGGCCGCATCCGTAGCCTGTTGGCTCGCTCGCTCGATTGGCGTGTTACGCCCGAGCTCGATTTTCGCATCGATCGCTCGACCGATGAGGCCGAGCGCATCACGCGTGCGCTGGAAAACGTTCCCGCCACGCTTGCGATCGAAAAGGACGAGGACGGCTATCCGATAGCGGATGCCGCCCAGGAGGCAGCTTTAGATGACTAATTCCGCCGACCTCGCCTCGTGCGAGTCTGCAGATATTCAGCGGCGCATCCTCGAGCTCATCGAGGGTGCGTCCTCCATTGCGATTTCGGGACATACTTCTCCCGATGGCGATGCCTTGGGCTCCGTGTTGGGTCTGGGCCTTTCGCTCATGAAGTTTTTTCCCAACAAGGACATTGCGCTGCTGTTGGCAGACGATGACCCGGTTCCGCGTATCTACCGCTTTATGGAAGGCTCCGATCGCCTGGTGCCGGCATCTGCGTACACCGGCAATCCTGACCTGTTCATCTCGGTGGACGTACCGGTCGTAGAGCGCCTGAACAACTCCGCCGAGGTGCTTCGTCGCTCCAAGCATGTGGTGTGCTTCGATCACCATCCGGCGCGCGAGGAGTTTGCCGAGCTCAGCCTGAGGCGCGTCGAAGCTGCAGCCTGCGCCATGATCATCGACCGCTTCTTGGACAATTGCGGCATTGTCGCACGTGATGGCGTTGCGACCTGCCTGCTGTGTGGCTTGGTTACCGATACCGGCCGTTTTCAGTATCAAAATGCCGATGCAGCCGCGTTCCATGCAGCCTCGCGTCTGGTTGCCCACGGTGCCGATCCGGCGCGTGTGGCACTCGAGGTTTACCAGAGCATGCGCGTTGAGTTTTTGCACCTCAAGTCCATCGTTATGGGCCGCATCAAGACGGTGGCCCACGGGCGCGTCGCATATAGCTACGCGTACCAGAGTGACCTTGAGGCCTGCGGTGTCACCTCGGATGAGTGCGACGGTCTGGTTGACGTGGTGCGCTCGGTGATGGGCGTCGAGGTCTGCCTGTTCCTGAAGGGCATTGAGGGCGATACCAAGGTGCGCGGCAACCTGCGCTCCAAGGGTGACCTCAACGTGTCCGAGATCGCTGCTGCCTTTGGCGGAGGCGGACATCCCGCTGCCGCCGGTTTCTCCAACAACGGAACGATTCTCGAGACGCTCACCGTGGCACTTCCCATGCTGGCCGAACTGGTAGGGGAGGATCCCGCTTCGGTGACCGTCGAGCTTTAACTTTTTGGATGGTACATGGCTCGTCGTACGCCTTCTCAACTGAATATGCTGCTCGCCGTCGATAAGCCGATGGGCTGCACGTCCCACGATGTGGTTTCGCAATGTCGGCGCGCCCTCCATGAGCGGCGCGTCGGCCATGCCGGCACGCTCGACCCCATGGCATCGGGTGTCATGGTGGTTGGTGTGGGCCAGGCCACCCGTCTGCTGGGCATGCTCACGCTCGATACCAAAAGCTACGTCGCCGACATCTCGTTTGGCGCCGAGACCAATACCGATGATGCGGAGGGCGAGGCGGTCCGCACGGTGGCTGTTGCCAACGAGCTCCGCGATCCTGCCTATGCCCGTGAGCGCTTGGCCGCTATGCTGGGTCCGCAGACGCAGGTGCCGCCGGCGTTTTCGGCTATCTCGGTCAATGGCGTTCGCGCCTACAAGTCTGCTCGCGAGGGCAATGCGGTGGACCTACCTCCGCGCCCCGTCGAGGTCTATGCCGCCGACCTGATCGCCGTGGGAGGCGAAGGTGATACGTGTGTGTGGACCGTGGCGTTCTCAGTGAGCAAGGGCACCTACATTCGTGCGCTCGCTCGCGATTTGGGCCGCGCCTGCGAGAGCGCCGCGCACATTTCCGCGCTGCGCCGCACGGCCTCCGGTGTTGTTTCCATTGGCGCTTGTCATGCGGTCGAGGAGCTTTCTCCCGAGTCCGCGGCTGGCTTTGCCCTGGATCCCATTGCGGCCCTGGGCGCCACGCGTGTTGACTTGCCGGGCAATCTTGCCGACGATCTGCTCTGCGGCCGACGCATTCCCGTTGAGCGTGCGCTTGCCGATTTCGATACCTCGAAGTCGCCTTTTGCGTTGGTGCTCGATGGGGGACTCAAGGCGCTTGCCCGCATTGAGAGTGGCCGCTTTGTCATGGAGCACGTGTTTCCGCAGGCAATCGGCGGTGTTCGATGATGTTGTCCGCTCGCGAGCTCGCGCGTATCTTTTTCGAGGGCGAGTCGGACGAGGCTCGCATCGTTGCTGCCGATACGTTTGATGAGTGCGAGCACTTGGGTGCCGCATCGATCGCCATTGGCGTGTTCGATGGCGTGCACCGTGGACACCAGGAGCTCATTGCGGCGCTCGTCCGTGATGCCCGCGCCCATGGCTGCAAGGCGGTCGTAGTTACCTTCGATCCCGACCCGGACGTTGTCGTGAGCCCTTCGCCCGCTCAAAAATTGATGACGACGGCCGACCGTCTGCATGCCCTGGCTCAAACCGGGGTCGATGCGGTGGTGGCCGTTCCCTTTACGCCTGAGGTTGCGGCGCTTGACCATGTTGATTTTCTCTCGCTGGTGTCGCGTCTGGTCGACATTCGATCGATTCGCGTTGGCAGCGACTTTAGGCTGGGTCGTGGCGGTGCTTCCGGTGTTGCCGAGATGCGCGCCTGGGGTGCCGAGCGCGGCGTTGACGTATACGGGCACGACTTGCTTTGCGAGGGCGGTGAGGCCATTTGCGCCACCCGCATTCGTCATGAGCTGGGACAGGGCCATGTGGAGCTTGCTGCTGAGTTGCTCGGCCGCCCGTATATGGTGCGCGGCGGTGTTATTCGCGGCCGTCACGAGGGTTCTGGCATGGGCTTTCCCACGGCAAACCTACATGTTCCCGACGGCATTCAGGTGCCTGCCGATGGCGTGTATGAGGGCCTGGTGCTGGTCAACGACATCGTGTGGCCCGCTGCCGTTAACGTCGGACTGCCGCCGACGTATGCTGACGATGCGGCATCTGCGCATCTCGAAGCCAACTTAATTGGGTATACGGGCGACCTGTACGGCGCTTCCGTTTCGCTGGCGTTTACGCGCTGGCTGCGTCCGTCGCGCGTGTTCGATTCGCTGGATGAGTTGATCGCGACCGTCGAGGGTAATATCGAAGATATTCGTCACAACTTGGGCGAGCAGGGGGTGAGTATCCGTGATTAGCGATGAGGAAAAAGACCAGGTACGCGCTGCGTCCGACTTAGTTGCCATCGTGCAGGAAACGGTTGAGCTCAAGCCCCGCGGCCATGAGTTTTGGGGTTGCTGCCCCTTCCATGGCGAAAAGACGCCTTCTTTCCACATTATCCCCGCTACGCAGGTCTGGCACTGCTTTGGCTGCGGCGAAGGCGGCGACGTCTTCACCTATATCATGAAGCGCGAAAACCTGAGCTTTCCCGAGTCAATCCGCTATTTGGCCGATCGTGCGGGTATTGAGCTGCACGACACCGGAGATCGTCGCGAGCGCGGTACCAAGCGTGCCCGCATCTACGATCTGTGTGCCGAGACCGCCCAGTTCTACCACACCATGCTTATGCGCGGTAAGGACGGCCGTCCACGCGAGTACTTTGCCAGCCGTGGTATGGGTGGCGACGTCTGCCGCCGCTACTGCCTGGGCTTTGCACCGGGCCGCAACGCGCTGGTGTCGCACCTGTCCCAGGCGGGTTTTACCCCGCAGGAGATGATCGACGCCAACGTTGCCGTGAGCCGCGGGCGCGGGCAGCTTGCCGACCGCTTCTACGACCGCGTGATGTTTCCCATCTTTGACGAGCAGGGTCACAACATTGCCTTTGGCGGGCGCATCATGGGTGACGGCCAACCCAAGTACCTCAACACCGCCGAGACGAGCGTGTTCCATAAAAAGCGAAACCTCTATGGCTTTAACTGGGCCAAGGAGTTTATCGTCGCGCAGGATACGGCCATCGTGGTGGAGGGCTATACCGATTGTATCGCCTGCTGGGAGGCGGGGATCAAAAACGTTGTCGCCACGCTGGGCACCGCGCTCACGGAGCATCACGTCAAGACGCTCACCCGCTTTGCCAAGCGTATCGTGTATATGTTCGATGGCGATGCCGCGGGCCAGAAGGCCGCCCGTCGCGCGATTCAATTTATCGAGCAGGATTCGATGGACCTGCGCTGCGTGGTGCTGCCCGACGGCAACGACCCCATGGAGTTCATCACAGCGCATGGTGGACAGGAGCTTCAGGCGCGCATCGACGCTGCCGAGCCGCTCATGGACTTTGTCTACCGTTCGCTGCAGGAGTCGAGTGACATCACCACGCCGGGCGGTCGTGCCAAGGCGCTGGAAGATGCGCTGACGCTTATCTATCCGCTGCGCGATAGCTACATGATCGACACATACTTTATCCAGATTGCCGATCTGCTGGGTTTGGATCTGGAGACGGTTCGCGCGAGTTCGGGTCGCGTGTTTCGCGATGTCGCCAAGCGCGAAGATGCGGAACGACGTCGTGAGCAGAACTATGAACGCCAGCGGGCGCAAGCCGAGCGCTCTGGTAGCGCGGGCGGTCGGACGTCTGGTTCGCAGGGGGCATCTCGCGGTGCTTGGGCATCGGGCGCGACGCCGCCGGTGTCCGCGCCGGTCGAAGAAGAGCCGTATGACTACGTCCCGCTCGATGCCTACGGTGCCGCGCCCGTGGAGGTCGTCGACGACCTGCCGCCGATCGATGTGCCTGATGGTATGGGTGCTGTGCCTGTGACTGATGGTTCGGGCGCTCCGGCTGCGGCGGCGCCGATGGTTCTTACTGATCTTGAGCGCAAGTCCTTGGCAGGGGAGCGCGAGCTGTTGACGATGCTCACGAGCTACCCCGACCTGTTCCGCACGTATGCCGACCGCATCTGCTCTATCGAGTGGGTTGACCCACGTCACGAGTCCATCGCATGGGCCGTTCTGGCAACGCCGCCGGGAACCGATCCTGCAGCCTGCATGGATGCGGCGCGCTCGGTCTGTCCCGAGGCGGCAACGCTTGTGAGTGCCGGGCGCATCTCCGCGACGAGCAAGCACCCCACCGAGACGAACATCGTGTTCATGCTCGATACGCTCGAGCTCTACACCATCAAGCGCCGCATGCGTGCCGCACAGGCCAAGCTGCGCCAGGACCGTTCGCTCGATGATGGGGCCCGTCGCGCGCTGACCGTGCAGGCCGCGCAGGATTCGCAGCGTCAACGCGAGCTGCAAAAGTCTATCGGCGGCGTGGCGGACCCGTTCCGTTTGATCGGTCTGGAGGCCGCAGGCACCGAACAGGCCTAGATGTTGTGGTCAACCAGCGTATTCTCGCCTATATCCAGTCCTCTTTTTGGGTATAGACGCCTATGTGTGTGCTAAAGTATTGAGTCCTGTGGACTATGAAGGGAGAATCTGTGCCAAAAAAGACAGAGAGCACGGGTACTGGGCTGGAATCCTACGTTGCAAAGCTCATGGGCAACGGCTCAAACAGGACTTCGGTAACCGAGGACGAGATTCAGGTCGCCCTGAAGGATATCGATGTTTCTGACGAGCAGCTCACCGCGGTGTATTCCGCGCTGCGCAACAGCGGCATCCAGATTATCTCCGCGAGCGGTAACGACGACGCGCCCATGGACGTCGACGATGACGATAACGATACCGATACCGACGATTTCGATGATGACGACGAGCACGATTCCGGCTCGCTCGACGATCACGAGCTCAAGATGGCCCGTCAGGCCGATGCCGAGATGGGTTCTTCCAAGAGCAAGAAGAAGCGCACCGTGCGCACGTCCCGTTCACGCTCCCGCGTGCGTGGCATCGATGCCTCCACGGTGATGCTGACCGGCGATCCGGTTCGTATGTACCTCAAAGAGATCGGCAAGGTCGACCTGCTGACCGCTTCCGAAGAGGTCGATCTGGCTATGAAGATCGAGGCCGGTCTTGAGGCCACCGAGAAGCTCGAGGCTGCCGATGCCGGTGAGCTCGAGCTCACGCGTGCCGAGATGCGTCGTCTTACGCGCATTGAGAACGTCGGCCTCGAAGCTAAGCAGGCACTCATCAGCGCAAACCTGCGTCTGGTCGTCTCCATCGCCAAGCGCTATGTCGGCCGCGGCATGCTGTTCCTTGACCTGATCCAGGAGGGCAACCTCGGTCTGATTCGCGCCGTCGAGAAGTTCGACTACCAGAAGGGCTTCAAGTTCTCCACGTACGCCACGTGGTGGATCCGTCAGGCCATTACGCGCGCTATCGCCGACCAGGCCCGTACCATCCGTATTCCCGTGCATATGGTCGAGACTATCAACAAGCTCGTCCGCGTGCAGCGCCAGCTCCTTCAGGACCTGGGTCGCGACCCGACCCCCGAGGAGATCGGTGCCGAGATGGACATGAGCGCCGACCGCGTCCGCGAGATCCAGAAGATCTCGCAGGAGCCCGTGTCGCTCGAGACCCCCATCGGCGAGGAAGAGGATTCCCAGCTGGGCGACTTCATCGAGGACTCCCAGGCAATCGTTCCGCCCGATGCCGCCAGCTTCTCCATGCTGCAGGAGCAGCTCACTCAGGTGCTCGACTCGCTTGCCGATCGTGAGCGCAAGGTTATCGAGCTGCGCTTTGGCCTTGTCGACGGACATCCCCGCACGCTCGAGGAAGTCGGCCGCGAGTTTGGCGTCACGCGCGAGCGTATCCGCCAGATCGAGTCCAAGACCTTGGCCAAGCTCCGCCACCCGAGCCGCAGCAGCAAGCTGAAGGACTATATCGAGTCTTAGTAGTTACGGCGTTTTACCAAACGCCGTAACTGCCCGACGCTGCGCGGGCACCAGAGC
>CAUGNQ010000055.1 GCA_959600835.1 uncultured Collinsella sp.
TTGCCGGCACCGTTAATGCCCACAAACAGCACGCAACTCGGCGTGTCGGCGAACGGATCGCGCTCGACGGGCACAAAATGCTGCTCGAGCTGCTCGGCCAGGGCGCGACGGAGCTGCGGGGCGGTCTTAAGGTTCTTCTTGGCCGCGGCATCGCGCAGGTCATCGGACACCTGGATCGCGACCTCGGCACCCATGTCACCCATGACGAGGGTGTCCTCTAGGTCCTCCCAAAAATCCTCGTCGACCTCGCCGCCAAAGTAGAAGACCTCGTTGAGGGCCTCGCGGCTGCGCTCAAGTCCGCGCGAGAGAGCATCGAAGAATCCCATTATGCATTCACGACCTTTCCGGTTTCGCGATCGAGTTTTTGCGAGACGACGCGACTGACGCCGTCGGCTTGCATCGAGACGCCGTAGAGGACGTCAGCGTCCTCCATAGTACGGCGCTGATGCGAGATAACCAAGAGCTGCGTATCGGAACGCAACACGTCGAGTGCGCCGATGAGCTTGGACAGGTTGGCGTCATCGAGCGCCGCCTCGACCTCGTCCAGCACATAGAACGGCACCGTGCGCGTGCGGTACACGGCAAAGAGCAGGGCGAGCGCCGTCAGACTCTTCTCGCCACCCGACATGAGCATCATCTTAGTAATGCGCTTGCCGCGCGGCTGCGCCACAACCTCAATGCCCGTCTCGGCAGGATGCTCGGGATCGGTCATCTCAAGATGAGCCTGGCCACCCGGGAACAGCATGGCGAAGATCTCACGGAAGTTCGCATCGACCTTCTCGAAGGTCACCAAGAAGGCTTTACGCATCTTACGGTCGATGGCCACGGTAATCTTGGTGAGCGCCTTGCGCGCGCTCTCCAGATCGGCCAGCTGCTCCTCGATGTAATCGGCGCGGCGCTTGAGCTGCTCGTACTCCTCCATGGCAACCTGGTTCACAGGGCCCAGGTTGTTAATCTGGCGCACGAGCTGGTTGAGCTCGCGCTCGGCGGCGTCGCGGTCGGTGGGAGCAGGAAGCATGAGCGCTTCCTCGAGCACCGTAGTGCCATCGGCGGTAATGGCCTTGATGGCCGCCTCCACCTGCACCTCGAGCTTGCCGCGGGAAACCTTGAACTCGTTTTGCGTCGCCGTGGCGGCATCGACCCGCTCCTTGGCGCGGGAGACCTCGGCCTTGGCGTCTTCGATGGTCTTCTTGAGCGAGGCCGAGTCCGCCTCCTCGAGCGAAGCCTGATCACGCAGACGCGCGGCCCAATCCGATGCGCGATCCAGCAGGGCCGAATAGCGCTCGTGCATGGGGTCGACACGCAGGCGCAGCAGCTCGAGTGAGCGCGAGGCCTGGCGTGTTCCGCGGATACGGCGGTCGATGCCCTCGAGTCGATGCTCCAAGTCGGGCACACGGCCCTTCAGCGAACGCAGACGCTCGCTCGTCTGAGCCAGGCGGACCTTGGCATCGGCGAGCTTGCCGGCTGCCTCGGAATCGTCACGACGCACGCGATCGAGCTCGTCGTTGGCTTCGGCAATCTGGAGACCCAGGTCGCCTGCCTGCGCGCGGGCCTCGTCGCGCGAACGGGTGAGTTCGTCAACGCGCGGGCGCGCAGCGCGAACGGCCTCGGCGGCCTGCTCGCGGCGCTTGGAGATGCGCACGCGCTCGACCTCGGCGTTGTAGGCGCTTTGCTCCAGGCGGCCAATCTCGGAGAGCAGCGAGCGGCGCTCGCCCTCAAGACGGGCGATCTCGCCGGCGGCATCGCCCTCGGCGGCACGCGCCTCCTCAACGGCCGCATTGGCCTCGACGACCTGATCCGACACATGCTCAAACACAGCAGCTAGATCGGGCTCCAGGCCCTCCAGCTCGCGAATGCGACGCTTGCGCTCCAAGGCACCCGACGCCTCACCAGCATCGAGGCCCACACGCACCAGGCCGCCGCAGGCGACGCGGGCGCCATCGGGGGTCACGTAAGTCACACCGTCAACGACAGGGGCAGCCAACGCGGCAGCCAAGTCATCGACCACGTAATAGCCGCCAAGAAGGGCCTCGACAACCGGGCCATAACCGGAGCGCACGGACAGACGATCGACCAGACGCGTACCGGCAGCGCCCTCGGCGGCAGCAGAGCCACTCACGCCGCGCGCCATCAGCAGTGCCTCGCCCGAGGCCTTCTTTTGGTCCAGAGCAGCACGACCGGCACGCTCAAGCGTAGCGGCGTCATCAAACAGTAGGGCATCGATATCGCCGGCAAGCAGCTGCTCGACCAGGCCCTCAAGCTCACGCGGGGCCTCGAGCACGTCGCCCAGACGACCCGAGACATCATCGCCCAGTGCGCCCATCAGACGGCTCACCAGCGGCGAGCTGTCTGCCATGCGGGCATCAAGCTTCTTTTGGCTGGCAAGCTCCGAGCGCACCTCGGACAGCTTGTTGCGCGCCTCGCTCTCACGATTGCGCAAGTCCTTCAGGGCTGCACGGGCGACCTCGGTGGCCTCGCGCGCATCGTTCTGGGCCTGACGAGCCGCCTCAAGGGCACTCTCAAGCTCCTCAGCACGGTCGCGACGGCTATCAAGCGATGCTGTAACCTCCTCGAGCTGTTCATCAATCTGCTCCAGGCGCGAGGCGTACATGTTGTCCTCGACCTCGGCGTTGCTCAGCGAGTCCTTCACCTTGGCGAGTTCGAGCGCCGCGTTATCGGCCACACGCTGCACATCGCGTTGCTCACGCGTAAGCTGCGAAATCTGATTGTCGAGCGCCACGCGCCGCTCGTGGAGCTCAGCGGCGGCAGGACCAGCGGCGTCAACGTCCTCCTGGGCCTGCATGTGCGCGCCGGTCACTTCCTCAAGCTGTGCACGCGCGTCCTCGAGCTCCTCGACCACGCGACGACGCTGATGCTCGGAGCTCGAGATCTGGCCACGCATGTCGGACAGGCGCGACACCATGTTGTGGCCCTTTTCCTCGAGCAGGCGCATATCGGAGTTAATGCGGCCGACCACGTCTTGCATATGGCGGCGCTGCTCGCCCAGATCGCCCACAAACAGGCCCTTTTCCTCGAGCATGACCTGGAGCTTCTCGAGCTCGCGTTCCTTTTCGCCCAAGCGGTACTGCGCAAGCTCCAGCTCGGCGGCACCTTCCTTGGAGCGGCTCTCCAAGTCGTTCCACTGCGACTGCAGCGAACGCAGCTCGTCGACGGCTAGCATCTGCGTAAGCTCGTTCGCGCGCGAGGACAGCTCTTTGTACTTGCGCGCACGATCGACCTGACGCTCCAGAGGTCGCAGCTGACGGGCGATTTCCTTATTGATGTCGCGGGCACGCGTCAGGTGCTCGTCCATCGACTTAATCTTTTTGAGCGCACGCTCCTTGCGGCGTTTGTGCTTGGAAATGCCGGCGGCCTCCTCGATGAGGGCGCGGCGCTCCTCGGGGCGGCTCTGCAAAATGGCGTCGAGCTTGCCCTGGCTGATGATGGAATGCGTATCCTTGCCCAAACCCGAATCGTGCAGGATGTCCTGAATGTCCATCAGGCGGCACGGACTCGAGTTGATGAGGTACTCGCTTTCGCCCGAGCGATACATACGACGGGTGATGGCGACCTCGTCAAAGTCGACGGGCAGCATATGGTCCGAGTTATCGAGCACCAGCGTGACCTCGGCGACACCCACCGGCTTGCGCGCTGACGAGCCCGAGAAGATGACATCCTCCATGGCCTGGCCGCGCAGCTGCTTGGCGCTCTGCTCGCCCAGGACCCACAGAATCGAGTCAGAGATGTTCGATTTTCCCGAGCCGTTGGGACCGACGATGACGGTCAGGCCCGGCTCAAACGTCATATGGGCGCGGTCGGCAAACGACTTGAACCCTTTGAGCGTGAGGGACTTGAGATACACGGTTCCTCGCTTAAACAGGCTTCTTGTTGAGAATCACGCCGTTGGTGGTGTAGCCCATGCGATCAAGTGCCTCGAGTGCAGCGGCTCCCTCGGCTTCCTTCTTTGAGGAGCCGGAGCCGCGACCCTGGCGAATACCATCGATCAACACCACGGCGGTAAAGGTGGGCGCATGCGCAGGGCCCTCGGAGCCGACCAGCTTGTACGCGGGAGGCTCGTGGCCGTCGGCCTGCACGCACTCCTGCAAATACGACTTGGGGTTCGCAGGGTGCTCGGCACGCTCGGATGCCAAATGTGGCTTAAGCGTACGGTGGATAAACTCCGCCGCGGCATCCCAGCCGGCGTCCAGATACAGCGCGCCCACGAGCGACTCGTAGACGTTCTCGAGCGCCGAGTGCAGGCCGCGCGCGCCGGTACCGGTCTCGGAGGCACCAAAGATGATGATGTCATCGATACCCAGCTCGTGCGACACCTCGGACAGCGTGGCGCCCGAGACAAGGGACACCTTCAGGCGCGTGAGCTTGCCCTCGTCAAACTCCGGATAGGACACAAACAGGGAGCGTGCAACAACGGCGCCCAAAATGGAATCACCCAAGAACTCAAGGCGCTCGTAGCTTGCCGAGACTGGCTGGCCTTCGACGGCCGAAGGATGCGTAAGGGCCGCGCGCAGCAGCACCTTGTCATTGAACTCGTGGCCCAGAATCTCCTGGGCGCGCGTAAGTCGTTCGGATAAAGCCAAGACCTAAGCCTCCCTGGCGTTTTCGATCGCGTCGACGGCGTCGGCGACAGAGTTGAGCGAGAGCAGGGTCTCGTCATCGATCTCGAGATTGAACTCGTCCTCGATAGCCGTAACCAGTTGCAGGCGCTCGAGCGAGTTGGCATCGAGGTCGTCAAAGGTGGTCTCATCGCTAATTTCGGCAACATCGACGCCCAGAACGTCAGCAGCGACCTCGGCGATCTTGTCGAAGATTTCGGAGCGGTCCATAGCGCTTCCTCTCATAGTGCATGAATACCAAAAGAATGGTACCGCCCGGGCGGTACCAAGACACGGTTCTGATTCTACCCCACGAAGCAGGCCGCGAGGCACATAACAGCGCTCTAACTCGCTCTTACAAAACGATGCCGTCCATGGAGTTGGCGACGTTCTCGACCAGCCCCGCGCGCACGGCTTCGGCCGCCGCAAGCGTACCGTTTTTAACAGCCTCGACCGAGGTGGCGCCATGGCCGATTAGGACCACGCCACGCAGGCCCAAAAGAATCGCGCCGCCCTTGGCATCACCAGAGAGCTTGGCCTTAATCTCGCGCATCTGCTTTTTGATGAGCAGCGCGGCGATCTTGGTGCCGAGCGAGGCCATAAAGGCGCCCTTGAGCTCCTGCAGCAAAAACTTGGCAGCGCCCTCGGTAGCCTTGAGAGCGATATTGCCCGACATGCCGTCGGCAACAACGACATCGAAATTGCCCGAGGTGAGGTCGGTGCCTTCGCAGTTGCCCACAAAGCCCGGAACTGCGGCCTTCATAGCAGGGAAGCAGGCCTTGGTAAAGTTAGAACCCTTCTCGTCCTCGGTGCCGTTACCAAGCAGGCCCACGCGAGGATGTTCGATGCCCAGGACGACGCGGGCATAGGCGCTACCCATCTGGGCAAAACGCACCATGTCATCGACCTCGACATCGGGGTTGGCGCCCATATCGCACAGCACCGTCAGACCGCCGGCGCGATTGGGCAACGCATTGGTCAGACAGGGGCGCACCGGCTGCTTCTTGCCTTCGGCCTGATACCTAAACGGCGTCACGTATGCGGTAGCAGCGGCGGTCATGGCGCCGGTGGAGCCGGCGGAGAAGAACGCGTCCGCGTTGCCCTTTTTGATGGCGCGGCAGGCAAGCACGATCGAGGACTTGCGCTTGGTCATCACGGCGCGAATAGGATCGTCATCCATGGCGATAACGTCGGGTGCCTCAAGGGCCTCAACACGTGCATGGGAAGCAGCAAAGGGATTGACGATTTCAGAGGGGCCAGCTGCCAAGACCTCGATATCGGGATCGGCGGCAAGCGCAGCCTCGATACCATCGAGAACAACCTGAGGTTTCTCGTCTCCGCCCACAACGTCTACACAAACGCGAACGTTACTCATATACATGCTCCTTATACAAAAATGGCCGACTCATTGAGCCGGCCATTGTGGTTCCATTTGGAACGGCATCGCATCCAGAGTATACCGTTACTCGGTAACGATAACCTCGCGGTCCTTGTAGAAACCGCAGCTGGGGCACACGTGGTGCGGAAGCTTGACAGCGCCGCAACGGGGGCACGTGGACTGAGCCGCAGCCGAGATCTTCATGTTGGCGGAACGACGGGTGTGAGTGCGGATACGACCCTGCTTTTGTTTAGGTACGGGCATAGTGACCTTCCTTATGAACTATCCAGTGTGGCGATTACGCGCAAGTAGCGATACTACCACAGTTTTACTCATCGAGCTTGAGATTCTTCAATGCTGCAAATGGATTTTCCGTGGCAGCAGCCCATTCTGCCTCTGCCTGGGCGGCGCAATCGCATTGCTCGATGTTGAGATTGCAACCGCAAGTGGGGCACAGACCGCGGCAATCGGGCTTGCACAGAACGACAAACGGCGTGTCCATAACGACCGCGTCGTTGATGGGCTCACCCAGATCGACGATGCGGTCCTCACCCAGGAGCTCGTAGCCGTCCTCGTAGGCCTCGGGATCCTCGGGCTCCTCAAAGAGGTAGAACTCCTCGATCTCGCCGGCGATATCAAACGAGGCAGGCTCCAGGCAACGGTCGCACTCGCCGATGGCGTGCGCGCGAACCATGCCCGTGAGCAAGACACCGGTACCGGCATTGGTAAAGACAACGTCGTAGTCGATGCCGTCCTGTAGCTGGTACTCCTTCTCGCCCACCGTGTAGGTGGCAACATCGACCTTGCCGGTCAGCGGATACGAATCACCAGGAAACTCGAGCTGCTCGGAAAGATCGACGGTAACGCTCGGGAACTCAGCCATTACCACTGACCATTCTGTTGGGCGGCACCCTCGTTGAGCTGCTGACGGCAACGGGTAACGGTGCCGGTCAGGCTCTTGAGGTTCTCCTCCAGGTGCGTAAAGACCTGCTCTGCGTAGTCCTCGGCAGCATAACGCGTCTCGCGCTCGTACTGCTGGGCACGATCGCGGATGTCGTCGGCCTGCTGCTGTGCCAAGCGGACGATCTCCTGCTCACCGGCAATGGTGAGGGCCTGCTGCTGAGCGTCGGCGATGATGGAATCGGCCTGGGCGGCGGCGGAAGCCATAAGCTCCTCGCGCTCCTTAAGGATACGGCGGGACTTCTGCCACTCCTCGGGATAGCTCATGCGGATCTCGTCGAGGATGTTGAAGAACACGTCGGCGTCGATGACCTTGAACTGAGCGTTCTTGCCGAAAGGCGGCTTGGCTTCCTCGATCAGCCCTTCGAGCTCATCGACCAAGCTGACGATCCTATCGCCAGGAAAATTCTCGCCCGGCATCCGGTCTCCTTTCATAGGTAACATATCATCGTGCTAGTTTACCACATGCCACCAGGCAATAAAAAACGTCACGAAAAGCGATGTCTGAGCGCTTCGACCACGTTGGGCGGGACAAACGTCGATACATCGCTGCCGAGTGAGGCGATCTGGCGAACGACCGAGCTCGAGATATAGCCGTACTGCGGCGCACTCATGACAAAGATGGACTCCAGCTCGTTATCCAAGCGATAGTTGAGATCTGCCTGCTGCAGCTCGTACTCAAAGTCGGTCATGGCGCGCAGGCCCTTGACCACGGCCCCCGCCCCCTGCTCGCGAGCGAAGTCGACCAAGAGGCCGGTAAAGGGCAGGACCTCGACGCCGTCGATATCACCGAGCGCCTCGCGGGCCAGCGCCACGCGCTCATCGAGCATAAACGTGGTACCCACACCGTTTTTACCCTGCGACTCGGCAACAGCGACGATCACACTGGGAAAGATGCGGCGGGCGCGGCGGATGACGTCGATATGGCCAAACGTGATGGGATCGAAGGTGCCCGGGACGATCACGCGGTTGATGGTGTCATTCATGGTCGTCCTCCTGAAACGTCGTGGCATCGTTGTTGTGAGCATCGGTGCCAGCGCAATCTTCCTCACCATCGTCATCGCCGACCCAACGAAGCAGGTCGACCGAGGTAATGCCGTAGTGCTTCTCGCGCACGATCTCAAAGCCTGCCGGATGCGCGCCCGCATCGGCGGCGGCATGCTCAAACAGGGCATAAGCGCCAGGTGCAAGCAGACCCTGCTGAGCCAGCTTCTGCAGCAGCTCCTCGACCGGCTCGGCACCAAAAGCATAGGGCGGGTCGAGCAGGACCAGATCAAAGGGGCCGCCCGGCACACGACCGCGCGAGGCACTCGCCAGCATGTCGCCCGCTATCACGCGCCAACGCGCACGGTCACGGCAGAGCGACTCGATATTCTTGGTAATGAGCCGCGCGGCATTCCGATCGATCTCGAACGTCGTGAGCGAGCGGGCACCACGTGAGAGCATCTCTAACCCTAAGGCACCGGAGCCGCCAAAGGCGTCCAGCACGCGGACCTCGTCCAGATCGAAGTCGAATGCCGACATGACCATAGATGCGCATGCCTCGCGCACGCGATCGGTCGTGGGGCGGGTGACATCGCGACCACGGGGCTCCTCGATCTTACGACCGCGCCATTCGCCGCCGATGATTCTCATCCTCCGCTGACCTCCTTAAAAATGTGTCGATATCGCATGGCGACCGCATCGCGCAGGGGGCGCGTCGCCACGGAGTCAAGGTTGCAAGCATACCGCAAGAGCTCAACCGCGTCCAAATGGGCCCACTCGATCAGCTCCTCGTCGGCATCCAGGTCGACAAAGCGCAGGGTCACTCCGCCATGCTGGCGGTACCCCAGGATTTCGCCCTCGTGGCGCAGACGCAGGTCCATCTGGGCGAGCGTAAAGCCATCCGAGGTTTTTTCGAGCGATTGCAGGCGATCTTGTGCTGCCGAAGCGCCGCCGTTGCCCTTGGAGTGCGTCATGACCAGGCACGTGCCCGACACGCTGCCACGGCCCACGCGACCGCGCAGCTGGTGCAGCGCCGCCAAACCAAAGCGCTCGCCGTTCTCGATGACCATGACGGTGGCGTTAGGCACGTCGACGCCCACCTCGACCACCGTAGTCGAGACGAGCACGTCAATCTCGCCACGCTTAAAGGCATCGATAACCTGGTCCTTCTTCCCCGCTGGCATGCGGCCGTGAAGGCGCTCGATGGCAAGACCCGGCAACGCCAGACGCAGGCGATCGAGCTCGGTCGCCGTATCGTGCAGCGGCACGGGGACCGTCACGCGGCCCTCGTCGTCGCGGACGATACCGGGCACGTCCTCCAGATCATCGGCCGAGTCACTCGGCTCCACGAGCGGGCAAATCACGTAGGCCTGCTGACCCTTTTCATGCGCCTCGCGGATGGCGCCATAGGCAAGGTCGCGACTCGACTCGGTAAGCACGCGTGTCGTCACGCCAGCGCCAGGGACGGGCCGATGGCGGATGATACTCGTGTCCAGATCGCCGTAGACCGAAAGCGCCAGCGTACGCGGGATGGGCGTTGCCGTCATAACGAGCAGATCGGCACCGGGGCCCTTCGCGCGCAAGGCATTGCGTTGGCCGACGCCAAACCGGTGCTGCTCATCGATGACTACGAGCGACAGATACTTAAACGCCACGTTATCCGAAAGGACCGCATGGGTTCCAAAGAGGACGTCGAGCTCTCCGGATTCCAGCTGTGCATGGATGCGCTCGCGCTCTGCGGCCGGCGTGGCACCCGTCAGAAGCGCCCAAGACATGCCGGCCTGCGAGAGCAGAGGGCCGGTCTTATCGGCATATTGACGCGCCAGCACGCCCGTGGGCGCCATAACGCAGGCCTGTGTGCCGCTATCGGCAGCCACAGCCAGCGCGCAGGCGGCAACGGCGGTCTTACCGGTACCGACATCGCCCAGCAGCAGGCGGTTCATCACGCGCCCGCCATCGCACATATCGCGCAGGATGTCTTGGAACGCGGCCTCCTGCTCGTCGCTCAGCGAAAACGGCAGGGCCTGCTTGAGCGCGGCCAGGTGCTCGCCCGCGGCGTGGGCGTAGGGAGCGACTTCGACCAAGCCACCGTCGTTGCGCAGGCGCAGCGCCAGCTGCAGGTAGAGGCACTCCTCGTAGGCAAGCCGTGCGCGCGCGATATGGCGCTCAGCCATGCTCGAGGGAAAGTGGATCGATCGAAGGGCACGGGCATGGCTCATCAGGCGACGTTTAACGCGTAAGCGTGCCGGAATGGGATCAAAGGGATTGCCGACGACCTCGAGCGCGCCACTTACGATACGGCGCATCCATGCCTGACTCACGCCGTCACTCACGTAATGGACCGGCAGGATAGTGCCCGCGGCGCGCCCTTCCTCAAGCTTTTCAAAGTGCGGCGAGGCCATCTGCTTAAAGCCGTAGGCAAACTCGACCTTACCCATTACGGCCAGGCGGTCGCCCTGCTTAAGCTGCTGGGCAATCCAGGGCTGGCGGAAAAAGGCGACCTGCAGCACGCCCGTCTCGTCAACGAGTGAGACCTCGGTCACCTGCATGTGCGGACGAGGCTGCTTTTGGACGATACGGTCGACCGTGGCGATGATGGTACACACGGTACCGATGGGCGCCATCTCGATGGACCAGGAGCGCGTAAAGTCCAGGTATCGATGAGGGATATGGAGAAGGAGGTCCCCCACCGTCCGAATTCCCAGACGGCGAAGGGCCTCCTCACGTTTACCCGAAACATATTTGAGTCGCGCGATATCCTCGTCGAGCGCATTGCTCTGGGCAAAGCGCTCCGAGACGCGCGGCACGGAGCACAGTTCGGACATGGGCAGTTGCCTACTCGATCGAGAAGATCACGGGATAGAGCGGCTGCTCGCCACGATGGGCGTCAATCTCCAGATCGGGCTGAGCCTCCTCAATGGCATCGACAATCTCCTGGAAGGCCTCATTGGACAGTTCCTCGCCTGCCAGAATCGTCAGCGCGTCGCCCTCCTCTTCCTCCTGCATACGGTTAATGCAATCGAGCGTGACCTGCTTCACGTCGGAGCCGACCACATCGATGGAGCCGGCGATGATGCCCATGACGTCACCGGAGTGAATCGGCGAGCCGTCGGAGGCACTGGAATCGCGCACGGCACGGGTGACCTCGCCATCACGAACCTCACTGATGGCGTCGACCATAGCGGCGACGGCATCCTCGAGCTCGGAATCGGGCAGGACCGCGAACAGCGCGGAGAAGGCCTGCGGAACGGTCTTGGTGGGAACGACGGCGACCTTCTTGTCGGTGCAGGCAGAGGCAGCGGCCTCGGCGGCCATGCGGATGTTGCCGTTGTTGGGCAGAATGATGACCGAGGTCGCGTTGACCTGGTCGACGGCGCCCAGCAGGTCTGCAGTCGAGGGATTCATGGTCTGGCCACCGGACACGATCACGTCAACGCCGAGGGACTTGAGGATGTCTGCCTCGCCGGAACCGGCGGCAACGGCGACAAAGCCCAGGGCCTTCGCGGGCTCGGCGGCCTTCTCCTGGTCCTCGTGGATCTTGGCGGTACGGTCGTGGGCCTCCATCTCCATGTTGTGGATAAAGACCTCGTAGATCTGGCCAAGCTGCAGCATGTGCTCGAGCACCAGGTTCGGGGTGTTGGAGTGCACGTGGATCTTGTAGTCGGGATAGGCACCCACGAGCAGCTCACAGTCGCCCATGGAACCCAGGAACTTAAGGCACTCGTCCTCGTCAAACGGGGCGTCGGCCTTAAACAGGAACTCATTGCAGTAACGGAATTCCGAGCCCTCCCAGTCGTCGTTAGCCTCGATCTCAACGCGGCCAAGAGCGGCATCACGGGCAGAGCCGGCGGAGTCAAACGTAGCGGAGAAATCCTCGACAACGGTGCTGCGGCCAAGAGCGGCAGCTACGAAGTTCTCGAGGAAGATGGCAAAGCCAAAGGCGCCGGAGTCGACCACGCCGTTCTCCTTCAGAACGGGCAGCAGGTCGGGCGTGCGAGCGACGGACTGGTAGGCCTCGACGACGATGGCATCGAGCGCGTCCTCGGCCGAGAACTTCTTCTTTTCGCACTCGTCGGCCTTGGTCGAGACATCGCGCAGCACCGTGAGAATCGTGCCCTCGATGGGCTTACGGACGGCCTGGAAGGCGACCTTGACGGCGCGGCGGAACGCATAGGCGATGTTGGCGGACGTGATGGGCTCATCAGCAGAGACGAGACCCTCGGCCACGCCGCGCAGGATCTGAGAGGTGATGACGCCGGAGTTGCCGCGGGCACCCATCAGGGAGCCGTGGGTGATGGCGCCGGCGATGGCCTCCATATCGGCATCGGCGGGAAGGGCGGAAAGCTCCTTGGTCACCGAGGCGAGCGTGAGCGACATGTTGGTACCGGTGTCGCCGTCGGGTACGGGGAAGACATTGAGCTTGTTGATCTCCTCGGCCTTGTCGGAAACAGCAGCCGCAGCGATCGGAAAACAGGTGCGAATGGTCTTTGCAATCATGGGTATTTGAATCTCCGTTTTCGGATGCTAGTTCAGACGGCTCTTGAGCGCGTCGATGTGAATGCCGATCTTAAGGCTGGCGGGATCGATCTGGGCGATCTCCTGCAGGGTGAAGGCAACGGAGCTCGAAAGATTGTGGCAGACGGACTTCATGTTGACGCCGTTCTCGAGCACGACGTGAAGATCGACCGTAAGGCCGTTCTCGTCGGCGGAGACAAGCACGCCCTTGCGGAGGCGCTGACCGGCAAGCAGGCGCACGCTCTCGGCGCCCTGGAGCTGCTCAGCCATACCGACGACGCCATAGCACGTCATCGCGGCATAACCGGCAATATCGGCAATAACGTCGTTCGAGACGCTCAGGCTGCCGTTGATGGTCTCAGACACAAGAATCTCCTTATCTGGTGCTCACGGCACCATGTCGTGGGAGCAATCATTGCAATATTCTACAACGACCGCGCCATGTTGAGGTGATGGGTCGCGGGATTACATCCTCGACACGAAATGTTGATATGGCAACGTTCGAGTCAAGTGGTCGCGGCATGAAAAAACCCGCCGCATAAGCGACGGGTTTTACAACCTGGCTCCCCGGGTAGGACTCGAACCTACAACAGCGCGGTTAACAGCCGCGTGCT
>CAUGNQ010000056.1 GCA_959600835.1 uncultured Collinsella sp.
AACCTTGCGCCTGGCCTTCGGCGGCGCGTGCCGGATGGTGGAATTGTGTGCAGCCCGGTTTTCCGTTGACCGACGCCGGGGTCCCCGCCATAATACTTTCGGTTCACGCACGAATCCGCTGCCAGAGACAGCCGGCGCAAACGGGTCTTACCCGCGAGCTTAATGGGATATCCCGCCAGCCGAGGTGGTCGAGTAGATATGTCTTCTCGCCCCCGTCGCTCATGCAGCGCGGGGGCTTTCTTTTTGGACATGCCCCCGTCACGTCCTTGTGGCGGACCGTGCCCGGAAAGAATTCGAGGAGGTGTAATTCATGCCCCAGCAGTACAAAATCGACAAGGTTGCAGAGATCGAGTCCCGTATCGCCGAGAACGCCGGTCTGTTCGTCGTCAACTACAACGGTCTGACGGTTAAGCAGGCTCAGGAGCTGCGTCATCAGCTTCGCGAGTGCGGCGCCGAGATGAAGGTCTACAAGAACAACCTGGTCAAGATCGCTCTCAAGAACCAGGAGCAGCCCGAGATCGACGAGATCCTCGCGGGCCCCGTCGCTTATGTGTTCTACGAGACCGAGCCGGTCGAGGCCGCTAAGGCCCTTAAGGACTTCTCCGCTAAGTCCAAGGGCGTCCTTGAGATCAAGGGCGGTATCTCCGACGGCAAGGCCGTTTCCGCTGATGATGTTAAGGCTATCGCCGAGCTGCCCACCAAGGATCAGCTTCTCGGCCAGATCGCCGGCCTCATCTCCGGTTTCGCTCGCGACATCGCTGTCTGCGTCAACGGCGTTTCCTCTGGTCTCGCTCGTTCGATCCAGCAGGTCTCCGAGCAGAAGGCAGCCTAGTTGCTGTTTTCACCCGCGGCGGCAACGCCGCACCCCTGGCGCATTCGCGCCGTGTTTTAACTGATCTCCGTGCATCCGCACGGAAACCGAAAGGACTTAGAAATGGCTAAGCTTACCACCGATGAGATCATCGATGCTCTTAAGGAAATGACCCTTCTCGAGGCTTCCGAGCTCGTTAAGGCTATCGAGGACACCTTCGGCGTTTCCGCCGCTGCTCCTGCCGCTGTTGTCGCCGCTCCCGCTGCTGGCGCTGCTGAGGCCGAGGAGAAGACCGAGTTTGACGTCGTGCTCGAGGGCTTCGGCGACAACAAGATCCAGGTCATCAAGGCCGTCCGTGAGCTCACCAACCTTGGCCTGAAGGAGGCCAAGGAGGTCGTCGAGGGCGCTCCCAAGGCTGTTCTCGAGGGTGCCAAGAAGGAGGACGCCGAGGCTGCCAAGGAGAAGCTCGAGGCTGCTGGCGCTGCTGTCACCCTCAAGTAATCAGGCTTTCTCGCCAGATTTCTTTGCAGACGGGGTTCGCATTGCGAGCCCCGTCTTTTTTGTTTTTCGGTCCCTCGGCATCGGTTGCTCAAACTGCCATGTTCTGTGATTTGCGTCGTATCGGGTGCCCTGCCGTTGGGCAATAAAATTGCACCATTCGAGCAATAATTTGCGTTGACCTGCTGAAGAATTGTCTCTGCCTTGTAGCGACATATAGTTCCAGCGGTAAGATGCTTGGGTATCGCAATTTGGTCTGCGGCTGTGTGCCGCACGCATGGGGCGCTTTTGCGCCTGCGAAAGGATCTTTGAATAACATGAAGGCAATCATCCCCGCCGCCGGTCTTGGCACGCGTTTTCTGCCTGGCACCAAGTGCACGCCCAAAGAGATGCTGCCGGTGCTCGACAAGCCCGTCATTCAGTACGTCGTCGAGGAGGCGCTCGAGCCCGAGGAGGTCGACGATGCCATCATCGTTACTTCTCCCGGTAAGCCCGAGCTACTGAACTACTTCCAGCCCGACCGTTCGCTCGAGAACCTGCTGCGCGAGCGCGGCAAGAACGCCTATGCCGATGCTGTCGCCCACGCTGGCGGTATGCCGGTCGACTTCCGTTATCAGTACGAGCCCAAGGGCCTCGGCCATGCTATTCGCTCTGCTGCCGACGCCGTGGCAGGGGAGAACTTCCTGGTTCTTCTGGGCGACTACGTTGTGCCTAACCGCGACATCTGCGACAAGATGCTCGCCGTTTCCAAGGAGCACGGTGGCGCTTCGGTTATCGCCGTCGCTGCTTGCTCGCCCGAGGAAGTCAGCCGCTACGGCGTTATCGCCGGCGAGCGCGTCGGTTCGCTCGAGGGCGCCGAGGACGTTGCCGATGCCGAGCCGGGCGCTGTCTGGCGCATCGGCGGTCTGGTCGAGAAGCCCGCTCCCGAGGCTGCTCCGTCCAACCTGTACATCGTCGGCCGCTACCTGCTGAGCCCGCTGGTCATGGACCTGCTGGCAGATCAGCAGGCCGGCAAGGGCGGCGAGATCCAGCTCACCGACGCCATGGCCCGTTCGCTCGACCGCGAGGCCATGTATGCGGTCGTCATCGACCCGCTGTCGGGCTACGACACCGGCACTCCCTCTGGCTGGATGGCCACCAACGCCCTCATGGCTGCAAACGACCCCCGCTTTGCCGATGCCTTCTGGGACGCCATCGACGAGCGCGGCGGATTGATGCGCAAGTAAGCCATCGGGCACCGACATTTACGGGCGTGGACCTCGGTTCGCGCCCGTTTTTTATAAGAGCTGCGATTGCCGGCTCTCTGTTCACAGAAAATATATGAACAGATGTTCGATACACATACATCTACCTGCGTGTTTTCTGTCGAAAAACTTTGCTACTCCAAAAACTCAATCGCGTCAAGGCTTTTCTTGCCCAACGGTCGGTACCTGATAAACTATTAGGTTGCGATAACTGGCGAAGCTATGCCTCGCCAACCCACCGAGCATTTCCGTGAAGGAGGAAAAACCTGGTGACCTACGCATACACTGCCACTGAGCGCAAGCGCGTCAGCTTCGGGAAAATCCCGGAGGCCATGGAGCTCCCCAACCTTATCTCTGTTCAAAGGGAATCCTTTGAGCGTTTTAAGGACGAGGGCCTTCGTGAGGCGTTCAAGGAATCCAGCCCCATCCAGAGCCAGAACCATGTTCTCGAGGTTACCTTCGGCGAGCATCAGTTCGGCGACCCTGCGCACACCGTCGAGGAGTGCCGCGAGAAGGACATGACCTATCAGGCCCCGCTTCTGACCGACGTCCGTCTCACCAACAAGGAGACCGGCGAGATCAAGGAGCAGCTCGTCTTTATGGGCGACTTCCCCATGATGACCGATCAGGGCACCTTCATCATCAACGGTACCGAGCGTATCGTCGTCTCGCAGCTCGTCCGCTCCCCGGGCGTGTACTACAGCTCCGAGATGGATTCGGGCAAGCAGATTTACAAGGCCCAGATCATCCCGTCCCGCGGTGCCTGGCTTGAGTTTGAGGTCGACAAGCGCGACCAGCTCATGGTCTCCATCGACCGTAAGCGCAAGCAGAGCGCCACGATGTTCCTGCGCGCCCTTGGCATTGCCGTCACCAACGACGACATCATCGAGTTGCTCGGCAACTCCGATGTGATCAAGCGCACCCTGGAGCGCGACACCGCCCTCACCCGCGAGGATGCCCTTATCGAGATCTACCGTCGCCTGCGCCCGGGCGAGCCTCCCACCGTGGACGCTTCTCGCAGCCTGCTCGAGGGCCTGCTCTTTAACCCGCAGCGCTACGATCTGGCCCGCGTCGGTCGTTACAAGGTCAACAAGAAGCTCAACCTCACCACCGAGGAAGAGGTCACGGTGCTCACCGACGAGGATATCGTCGCGACGCTGCGCTACCTGCTGTCCCTCGCTGCTGGCGAGCAGGGCTTCAAGGTCGACGACATCGACCACTTTGGCAACCGCCGCATCCGCACCGTCGGCGAGCTCGTCGCCAACCAGTTCCGTATCGGCATGAGCCGTATGGAGCGCGTCGTCCGTGAGCGCATGAGCTCCCAGGACATCGACGAGATCACCCCGCAGTCGCTCATCAACATCCGCCCGATCGTGGCCTCCATCAAGGAGTTCTTCGGTTCCTCGCAGCTCTCGCAGTTCATGGACCAGGCGAACCCCCTGACCGGTCTGACCCACAAGCGCCGTCTGTCCGCACTCGGCCCTGGCGGTCTTGCCGGCCACAAGTCCGGCTCCAGCCGCCGCACCAACGTGCCGACGGCCGTCCGCGACGTTCACAACTCGCACTACAGCCGCATGTGCCCGATCGAGACCCCCGAAGGCCCCAACATCGGCCTGATCGGCTCGCTCGCCCTCTACGCCCGCGTCAACGAGTATGGCTTCATCGAGGCCCCGTTCCGTCGCGTCGAGAATGGCGTTGCCACCGACCAGATCGACTGGATGACCGCTGACGAGGAAGAGAAGCACGTCATCGCGCCGGCCAACACGCCGCTCGATCCCAAGACCAACGAGTTCATCACGACCGATGCCGAGGGCAAGATCGTCCGTCCGCACACTGTGATCGCCCGTACCCGCGACTTCGACGGCTCCTTCGGCGCTCCCGCCGACGTGCCCGTCGAGGACGTCGACTACATGGACGTCTCGCCGCGTCAGATGCTCTCCGTCGCAGCCACGCTGATCCCGTTCCTGGAGCACGACGACGCCAAGCGTACGCTGATGGGCGCTAACATGCAGCGTCAGGCCGTGCCGCTGGTTCACCCTGCCGCTCCCTATGTCGGTACCGGCATGGAGCGTCGCGCCGCTCTGGACTCCGGCGAGGTCACCCTGGCCAAGAACGCCGGCGAGGTCATCTTTGCCGACGCCGCCAAGATCATCGTCAAGCATGCCGGCGGCATGGACGAGTATCACCTGGCCAAGTACCAGCGCTCCAACCAGTCCACCTGCATCAACCACCGTCCGCTCGTGCGCGTCGGTGACACCGTTGAGCAGGGCGAGCCCCTGGCTGACGGCCCTTCGACCGATCATGGCGAGCTCGCACTGGGCCAGAACCTCACCGTGGCATACATGCCGTGGGAAGGCTTCAACTACGAGGACGGTATCGTCGTGTCCGAGCGCCTGGTGGCCGAGGACCTGCTGACGACCATCAACATCACCCGTCACGAGATCGATGCCCGCGACACCAAGCTCGGCCCCGAGGAGATCACTCGCGAGATCCCGAACCTCTCCGAGGACATGCTTGCCAACCTCGACGAGGACGGCATTATCCGCATCGGCGCCGAGGTCGGCCCTGGCGACATCCTGGTCGGCAAGGTCACGCCTAAGGGCGAGAGCGCTCTGACCGCCGAGGAGCGCCTGCTGCGCGCCATCTTCGGTGCCAAGGCCCACGACGTCCGCGACACCTCCCTTAAGATGCCTCACGGCGCTTACGGCCGCGTCATCGACGTCGTCCGCTTTAGCCGCGAGAACGGCGACGACCTGGCCCCCGGCGTCAACGAGCAGGTGCGCGTCTACGTCGCCCAGCGTCGTAAGATCCAGCAGGGCGATAAGATCGCCGGCCGCCACGGCAACAAGGGTGTTATCTGCAACGTTCTGCCGGTCGAGGACATGCCCTACATGGCTGACGGTACCCCGATCGACGTTATCCTCAACCCGCTGGGCGTTCCTTCGCGTATGAACGTCGGCCAGCTGCTCGAGTGCCACCTTGGCTGGGCTGCTGCCTGCGGTTGGGATACCGAGCAGGCCGACTCCGACAAGTACGTCCCCGGTCCGTTCTTCACCGCCACGCCCGTCTTCGACGGCGCCAAGGAGGACGAGATCGCCGAGGTCATTCGTCGTGCCAACAAGAACATGCTCAACAAGGCCACCGCTGCCTTTGGCGATCACATGCGTCCCGAGTTCGTCACCCAGCTTGACGAGCGCGGCAAGACCCGTCTGTTCGACGGCCGCACCGGCGAGGAGTTCCGCGAGCCCATTACTGTGGGTACGTCCTACATCCTCAAGCTCGGCCACATGGTCGACGACAAGATCCACGCCCGTTCGACCGGCCCTTACAGCTTGGTTACCCAGCAGCCTCTGGGCGGCAAGGCCCAGTTCGGCGGCCAGCGCTTCGGCGAGATGGAAGTTTGGGCACTGTACGCTTACGGTGCTTCTAACGTCCTGCAGGAGATCCTGACCGTCAAGTCCGACGATACCGTGGGCCGCGTCAAGACCTACGAGTCCATCGTCAAGGGCGAGAACGTTCCTGTCCCGGGTATCCCCGAGTCTTTCAAGGTTCTCGTCAAGGAGATTCGCTCCCTCGCACTGGACATCGAGCCCATGCACGATGCCGACGAGGACGCCTCCGCCCCTGTGACCGCCGAGGAGACCTCTGCTCTCGACGACCTGGCTGCGCTCGCCGGCGTTGACGCCGACGTCGAGGCCCAGGATGCCGAGACCGCCGAGGCACCCGAGGCTGTCGCCGCCACGACCACTGATAAGGAGTAGTTGACTGTGGCAGATTTCGAAGCTACTGATTTTGACTCGGTAAAGATCTCCCTTGCCTCCGCCGACCAGATCCGTTCCTGGTCGCACGGTGAGGTCAAGAAGCCGGAGACCATCAATTACCGTACCCTCAAGCCCGAAAAGGACGGCCTGTTCTGCGAGAAGATCTTCGGTCCCGCCAAGGACTGGGAGTGCTCCTGCGGCAAGTACAAGGGCATCCGCTTTAAGGGCATCGTCTGCGAGCGCTGCGGCGTCGAGGTCACCTCGGCCAAGGTGCGTCGTGACCGCATGGGCCACATCGAGCTCGCCGCTCCCGTGTCCCACATCTGGTACTTCAAGAGCCCCACGAGCTTCCCGATGAGCCGTATGCTCGACATCAAGTCCAAGGACCTCGAGAAGGTTCTGTACTTTGCCAGCTACATCATCACCGAGGTTGACTACGAGGCTCGCGAGGCCGACGCCGACGACCTGCGCGAGGAGCTCGCCGCCGATCTGGAAGAGATCGATGCCGAGTGCGCCCGCCAGATCGAGTCCCTCAAGGAGCAGGGCGACCCCGAGAACTTTGACGAGTTCTCCGACGAGGAGCCGCTGACCCCCGAGGAGATCGCCTCCGGCATCGTTGACATCGAGGAAGAGTGCAAGGACGAGAAGCAGCTCCGCACGGACGCCTTCAACGCCTTCATGAAGCTCACCGAGCGCGACCTCATCTCCGATGAGCCGCTGTTCCGCGAGATGACCCGTTACTACTCCATGTACTTCAAGGGTGGTATGGGTGCCGAGGCCGTTCGCGACCTGCTCGCTGCCATCGACCTCCCCTCCGAGGCCGAGAAGCTCAAGGCCATCATCGCCGACGAGGATTCCCAGAAGCAGAAGCGCGAGAAGGCCGTCAAGCGCCTCGAGGTCGTTGACGCCTTCCTGAAGGGCGGCAACAGCCCCGCGAACATGATTCTGGACGTCATCCCGGTTATTCCGCCCGATCTGCGCCCGATGGTCCAGCTCGACGGCGGCCGCTTCGCCGCGTCCGACCTCAACGACCTGTATCGTCGCGTGATCAACCGTAACAACCGACTCAAGCGCCTGCTCGACCTGGACGCCCCTGCGATCATCGTGAACAACGAGAAGCGCATGCTCCAGGAGTCCGTGGACGCCCTGTTCGACAACGGTCGTCGTGGTCGCCCGGTCTCTGGCCGTGGCGGTCGCCCGCTCAAGTCGCTCGCCGAGGCCCTCAAGGGCAAGCAGGGCCGTTTCCGTCAGAACCTGCTGGGTAAGCGTGTCGACTACTCCGGCCGTTCGGTTATCGTTACCGACCCCAAGCTGCTGCTGCACCAGTGCGGTCTGCCCAAGACCATGGCGCTGGAGCTCTTCAAGCCCTTCGTCATGAAGCGCCTGGTCGAGCTTGGCAAGGTCGAGAACATCAAGGGCGCCAAGCGCGCTATCGATCGCGGTGCCACCTTTGTGTGGGATATCCTCGAAGAGGTCATCGACGGCCGCGTCGTGCTGCTCAACCGTGCACCGACCCTGCACCGTCTGTCCATCCAGGCCTTTGAGCCGGTGCTGGTCGAGGGCAAGGCTATCCACCTGCACCCGCTGGTCTGCTCGCCCTTCAACGCCGACTTCGACGGCGACCAGATGTCTGTCCACGTGCCGCTGTCCAGCCAGGCTCAGGCCGAGGCTCGCGTGCTCATGCTCTCTGCGAATAACCTGCGCTCGCCGGCATCCGGCAAGCCCGTCAACATCCCCTCGCAGGACATGATCATCGGTGTGTACTACCTGACCCAGGTCCGCGACGGTCTGCCGGGCGAGAACCACGTGTTCGCCAGCTTCGATGACGCGCTGCACGCCTATGACTGCCGCTCCGAGGTCGACATGCAGGCCAAGATTCAGGTCCGCGTGTCCGCTGCCGATGCCAATGTCATCAACGAGGACGGCACCCGTATCTTCCGCGTCAAAAACGGCAAGAACGAGTTTGTCGACTACGACGTCACCGGCAACAAGACCGCGCGCTTCGAGACCTCTATCGGCCGCATCATCTTCAACCGCCAGTGCCTGCCCGAAGACTATGAGTTCATGAACTACAAGATGGTCAAGGGCGACGTGGCCAAGCTGGTTGCGGACTGCTGCGATCGTTATCCCGAGGCCAAGGTCGGCCCGATCCTCGACGCCATCAAGTACTCCGGCTTCCACTACGCTACCCGCGCCGGCCTCACCATCTCGGTGTGGGACGCTCTCATCCCTGCCGAGAAGCAGGAGCTGCTCGACCACGCCCAGGCCAATGTCGACCAGATCAACGAGTACTTCGAGGAGGGCTTCATCAACGAGACGGAGCGCCACATCGAAGTCGTTAACGAGTGGACCGCTTGTACCGACAAGGTCGCAGCGCTCATGCTCGACATGTTCGACGAGGAGAACCCGCTGTACATGATGGCCGACTCCGGCGCCCGTGGTTCTAAGACCCAGCTGCGTCAGCTCGGCGGCATGCGTGGCCTGATGGCAGACATGTCCGGCGAGACGATCGACCTTCCCATTAAGGCGAACTTCCGCGAGGGCCTGCTGCCGCTCGAGTACTTCATTTCGACCTACGGCGCCCGTAAGGGCCTGGTCGATACCGCATCCCACACCTCGGACTCTGGTTACCTGACCCGTCGTCTGGTCGACGTGGCCCAGGACGTCATCGTCCGCGAGGAGGACTGCGGTACGCACGAGGGCGTCACCTACAACCTCATCATCCCCGGCACCACCGACCTCAACACCGACCTCGTCGGCCGTTGCTTCATTGAGGACGTCGTGGCTCCCGATGGCACCGTGCTCTTTGAGCAGGACGGCTACATCGAGAAGGTCGCCGACATCCAGAAGATGGTCGATGCCGGCCTTAAGAAGGTCAAGCTTCGCGCGCTGCTCACCTGCCGCTCCAAGTACGGCGTGTGCCAGAAGTGCTACGGCTGGGATCTTTCCACCCGTCGTCCGGTCGCCATCGGTACTGCCGTCGGCATTATTGCCGCCCAGTCCATCGGCGAGCCCGGTACGCAGCTTACGATGCGTACCATTCACTCCGGCGGCGTCGCTGGCGTCGACGATATTACGCAGGGTCTGCCTACGGTCAGCCGTATGTTCGATATCGTCGGCAACGTCAACGAGAAGATCCTGGGTCGCGAGGCCGAGCTGGCTCCGTACTCCGGTCACCTCTCGATTAAGCCCGAGAAGTCCGAGTACGTGCTGACGCTCACCGACTCCGAGGATCACACCCGTGTTCTCGACGAGCGTCGCGTCCCCGCTTCGGTGCGCTTCATGCCCGAGATCGAGGACGGCTGTGAGGTTCGCGCCGGCGACCAGATCACCAAGGGCTTCGTCAACTTCCGCAACCTGCGCAAGCTGACCGACATCGAGTCGACGATGCACACCTTCGTCGAGAGCGTCAAGGACGTCTACACCAGCCAGGGCGTTGACCTGAACGACAAGCACATCGAGGTGCTCGCCCGTCAGATGCTGCGTCGCGTTCAGATCACCAACCCCGGCGACTCCAAGTACCTGCTTGGTCAGTACGTCGACCGCTACGAGTTTGCCGACGAGGTCGAGCGCGTTGCCCGTCTGGGCGGTCAGGCTCCCGTGGCCGAGCCCGTCATCCTGGGTACGCTCAAGGTCGCGTCCAACATCGACTCCTGGCTGTCGAGCGCTTCGTTCATCCGTACCGCTGGCGTCCTTACCGAGGCTGCCATCGAGGGCAAGGTCGACCACCTGCTCGACCTTAAGTCCAACGTCATCGTCGGTAAGAAGATCCCGGCTGGTACTGGCCTCAAGCCGTACGCCAACGCCAAGCTGACGTATCGCACGGCCGACGGCTACGTGGACATCGACGGCCCGGCTTCGCCCAACGCCAAGTCGCTGCCCGAGTGGGCTCCTGTGGAGCTCAAGGACCTGGACGAGCAGCTCCCGCAGCAGCTCGACTGGGCCGGCTACGACGAGTTCGGTGGTGCTGACGGTTCGTTCACCCGCAACGGCCACACCATCTCCGCCGAGAAGGCTCGCCTGTACCTGTTCGACGACCTGGGCGTGTCGCAGCGCTGGACCAACAAGTTCAGCGAGGTCGGCATCGAGACGGTCGGCGACCTGGTCGGCAAGTCCGAGGAGGATCTGCTGCGCATCGATGGCATCGGTGCCAAGGCGATCGAGGAGCTCCGTGACGGCCTGGAGGCCCACGACCTGCTCTACATCCTCGAGAACAACGACGACGTTGCCGACGAGGAAGACCTCTCGCAGCTGCTGCAGATGGTCTTTAGCCCCGACGGTCCGGACGATATCCTGCTGGGTACCTCCGCTCCGACGCATCACGCCGACGCTGACGAGGAACTCCTGGGCGCCCCGATCGACGACAAGAAGGCTCCCGCCAACGGCGCGATCAACGAGGACATGGCTTCCCTCGACGAGCTGCTCAACCAGCTCGTGGACACCGACGACGCCGAAGAGGCCAAGGACAACGACGAGGAATAATTTCCTAGTACGTTAACCGCCCTTCCAAAGACCCGTTTCCCAACAGGGAAGCGGGTCTTTTTTTGAAGAGAACCTGCCAATAAGGGACAGGTTTATTTTGGTAGGTTTTTCCTGCTTGAATTTGAAACATTTCGCCCGACAAGAGCGTATTTAAGGTGAGGGCCTCACCAAGAATTATTAACGTCACCGGGAGGTGATTATGGAAGAACAAGCATTTAGACAGGCGGTCGAAGACCACCGGGATGTCGTGTTTCGGATCGCGTTGACGTACCTGCGTGATCGCGCCGACGCCGACGATGTCGCTCAAGACGTCTTTCTGAAGTTACTCAAAAGCGATGCGCAATTTGAAAGCTGGGAACATCTTCGTCGATGGCTTATCCGGGTCACGATCAATGAATGCAAATCTCTCTTTCGAAAGCCATGGAGGCGTGTGGAGGATATTGAGAACCTGGCCGAGTCGCTTTCGACAGCGCAGGATGAGACCAAGGCCGTCCTGTCAGATGTCATGCGGCTTCCGGAACGATTCCGTATCCCCATCGTGCTCTATTACTATCTGGGCTTTTCGACCTCTGAGATTGCCGAGTTGTTGCATGTACCAGCCGCGACCGTTCGAACGCGTTTAGCTCGTGGTCGATCGAAGCTCAAATTCATCCTAGAGGAGGGCGACCGTGAAATCCAATCAAATCAAGCAGGCCTTCGAGTCCATCCAAGCCGATAGCAATCTTGCAGATCGCGTCCTTAATACCGCTGCGGGTGAGCCGCTTCATCGAAAGGGCCACGCGAAGCCTCTCTATGTCGCTGTAATCGGGTGTCTTGTCGGAGTGTTGGCGACCGGAGGGGTCGCCTACGCCGTTGTCAATTCCAGATATTTTGCCTCAGCCTGGGGAAACCACGGCAATGGGGATTCCATTACCTGGACCAACGGCGGCTCATCGGGGACTCAATATACCTACACCAGAGAGTTCGGTGACGGCATCGCGCCCCAAAGCCTGGAGGGCACAGTCCAGAAGGTTGATCTGTCCGTCGAGGGTAATGGCTATACGCTCGATATCCATGAGATGGCTATTGACCAAAACGGCTGCGGAGCCGTGACGTTTACGTTGTCCAATCCAAATGGCGTTAACTACTACAAGCCGGCAGCAGAGACAGGCGAACTTGTTCTCTATGGTGAAGAAGAACAAGGCATCGGCACGCCCAGCATGAACTTCGGCGAGGAATGGGCTGATACACGCTGCACAATTGATAAAGACACATCAAGCGACACGGTCATTAATGGCACGATGTACTTTGCCTCGTGGAATCGCGAGCGAGATTTGGGACATGCGGTCACCTGGAATATCTGCTGGACTGAGGGCGAAGGCGAGGACGCGAAGCAGTTCGAGGCATCGACGCCCGAGTTTAGCGTTGGAGCGTACGTCGATACAAAGGAACTCCGCTCCGATGACTCGCCACTCGAGATCAGCTCGTTTTCTATCCAGACACACATCGATGATCTGGGCATTGACGCAGTCACGAAAAAGTTGACCGTTACCTACAAGGATGGATCGGAGCAGATTATCGAAGATGATACTGCGGGCGCGTACAATTTCTATGTCTCGCTGACGCGCAATAGCGGAGAGAACATCTCGGTGCCGACAAAACTGATCAATGTCGATCAAGTGGTCTCGGTAACCCTTGAGGGCACGAGGTACACATCAACAGGAGAGACCGAAACAGAAGTACCCTTTACCATCGTCTATTCGTAAGATTTGGGGCCGCTTCCTACTAGGGGAAGCGGCCTCTTTTGCGTTAAATGGAAACGCCGCCGATTTCCATGCGACAGATGAGAGCAGATTACCGCTGGAGCGCGACGTTTCCCCAGATAAAACCGACCAAAATAAACCTGTCCCTTTTTGGCAGGGAACGTTGCCCCGACGAGCACGTCGGATTCCCGGTCCGGGCGGCCCGCTGTTTAAGTTTGTCGCGAGTTCCGCACGCAAAGGAAAGCACTTAATGTGCTTTCCGTC
>CAUGNQ010000057.1 GCA_959600835.1 uncultured Collinsella sp.
CGAGCTCCTTGAGCTCCGGCATATTGGCAAGTTCGCTCTTGTTGCGGGCGAGCTCCAAATCGATCTGTTGCAGCTTGAGTAGCGTAGCGCCGGCGCTCATAAGTTCTCTCCTTTTGTCACAGTCCACCATTGGCAAGGGTTCAGTATTTTAATCGCATGACGGGGGTCGGCCCCGGCGTCAACTGCAGAGTTCATCAATATATCAACGAACGGCTCCTCGGAGCGGTCGTGGCCGAGCAAGATCACCGGCAGCCCGCGCAAGGCAAGGTCTTGCGCCACGTGGTAGCCCGCCTCGCCCGTCACGACAACATCTGCGCCCGCGGCGATGGCGAGCTCTCCGAAGTCGCCCAGGGAGCCGCCCAAAATGGCGACGGTGCGGCACGGGCGATCAGCTTTGCCCCACACACGCGGGTCGCTGCCAAAGGCCGTGGCAGCACGGGTGGCAAGATCGCGCAGCGTGCACGGGTCGTTGAGCGTTGCAAGTGCGCCCAGGCCGGTGGCCTCGGGGTCGTCCACGTGCTCCAGTGAGCTCACGGGTGCGGCACCCAGCAGCTTGCTCAGGCAGACACGGGCTTCGTGCGAGCGGTCCAGGTTGGTGTGGAGCGAGATAATGCTCACCCCGCAGCGGGCAGCCTCGTAGAGGGCCGCACTGCACTGGGGTCGTGTGGCATCCGCCGGACAAAAGGCCTCGGGTGCCTTGATGTATATGGGATGATGCGTCAGCAGCACGTTGGCGCTTGCTTCTTGGGCGCGGCGAACATTAGCCTCAGTCGCATCGAGTGCGCAGGCAACGCCGGTGATCTCCGCGGCCGGATCGCCAACGGAGAGTCCTACGTGGTCCCAGGGCTCGGTGTCCGTCTTGGGATAGCGTGCCAGTAGCGCGCGCTCGAGCTCGGCGACGATCATGCGGCACCTGCGATCGAGAGCAGCGTCTGGGCAAACTCGTCCAGATCGTCCGGATTCACGCGGTCGTCAAAGGAAATGCGCAGTGCACCTAGTGCCTGCTCGCGACCAATGCCCATGGCGCTGAGCACATGGCTCGGGTCCATGCTGCCGCTCGAGCACGCCGAGCCGGCCGAAACCTCAAAGCCGGCGGCATCGAGCTTGACGATGAGCTCCTCGGAGTCCATGCCATCAACGTAGATCGACACCATGCCCGGCAGGCGATCGGCCTGTGCGTAGTCGCCCATGGTGGCATGAATACGCGGATGAGCCGTAAGCGTGGCGTAGAGCTTGTCGGAAAGGGCTTGCAGCTTCGCGCGCTCCTGAGCCACATGGGGCGTCAGAGATGAGGCGGCAGCGGCAAAGGCGAGCTGCGTTCGCAGGTCTTGCGTGCCGGCACGACGACCGGCCTCCTGTCCGCCGCCAAAGATGCGCGGGCGCAGCGGCGTGCGGCTCTTAAGGTAGAGTGCGCCAGATGCCACGGGACCGCCAATCTTGTGGGCTGCGACGGACATGGCGTCGACGCCCAGCTCGGTGACATCGAGCGGAATATGCAGATACCCCTGGATGGCATCGGTGTGGAACAGGGCGCCAACGGTATGCGTGGCCGCGGCAAGCTCGCGGATGGGCTGCACCACGCCGGTCTCGTTGTTGGCAACCATGATGCTCACGAGCGCCACGTCGTCGCCTAGCAGCTCGACAAGCGTGGCAGGCTTAATGTAGCCCATGCGGCAGGGCTTCACCAGGTCGACGGTAAAGCCGGCGGCACGCAGCAACGGCAGGTTGTCCAGAATCGAATCGTGCTCGATGGCCGAAACGATTACACGATTGCGCTTGCGATCGCGCTGACGAGCGCCCTCGGCAAGACCGAGCAGCGCCAGCTGGTTGGCTTCGGTGCCGCCGTTGGTCAGTACAATCTCGGACGGGCGGACGCGCGCGCCAAAGCTGCGGGCGATCTCGCGACGTGCAACCTCCAGACGCGTGGCAGCCTTGCGGCCGAGCGAATGCAGCGAGTTGGGGTTGACGCCGGCAAGCTCGCTGTCGTCGTATTCGCGCTGCGCAAGGAGCGCCTCGGCGCGCATGGGCGTCGAGGCGGCATAGTCAAGATTCACGGGTATGCGGTTTTGACCTGCGGTCATAAGGGTTTATGCCTCCTGTGCGGCCTCGTTGCCCAGCTTCTGCAGCAGCGCAACCTCGGCAGCGGGATCTTCGGACTTAAATACGGCAGAACCGGCCACGAGCACGTTGGCGCCGGCCTTGACGACCTCGACAATGTTCTTGGAAGAAATGCCACCGTCGACCTCGATGAGGGGCGAAACGCCGTGACGCTCGCACATGGCCCTGAGCTCGTGGAGCTTAGCGATGGTGCCCGGGATAAAGCTCTGACCGCCAAAGCCCGGGTTCACGCTCATGAGCAGCACCATATCGACGACGTCGATGATGCTCTCCAGCACGCACACGGGGGTGGCGGGGTTGAGCACCACGCCGGCCTTAACGCCGCGCTGCTGCAGATGGGTGAGCGTGCGGTGCAGGTGCGTGGAGGCCTCGTAGTGTACGGTGATCATATCGGCGCCGGCGTCTGCGTACCAATCGACCGTCTCGTCGGGGTTCGACACCATGAGGTGCGCGTCGACCGGTACATTGGTGGAGCGCTTGACGGCCTTGAGGATGTCAACGCCAAAGGTGAGGTTGCCGGTAAAGTGGCCGTCCATGACGTCGAAGTGCACGTAGTCGGCACCGGCGATCTTGTCGAGTTCGCCCTTGAGGTTGGCCATGTCGGCCGAGAGGACGGACGGAGCGATTTTAATGGAACCCATGGTAGTAGCCTTTCTGCGCTAGTCGGTGAGTCCGTAGAACTCTTGAGAAGGGACGCGGTCGGTGAGAATCTCGAGCGCCCTATCCAAAGTAACACCGTTGTAGAGCGTTTGCTCCACGGCAAAGGTGAGCGGAATGTCTACGCCCAGTGAACGGGCGAGTTCGCTCACGCTGCGGGCTGCGACGGCGCCCTCGACCACCATATGCGTACGCGTCTGGTACTCGTCGAGCGACACGCCGTGGGCAAACTCGTAGCCAAAGGTGCGGTTGCGCGAATGCTCCGAGGTACAGGTGGCAATGAGGTCGCCCATGCCGGCAAGTCCCATGCAGGTCATGGCCTGGCCGCCGCGGGCGTGCACCAGACGGCTGATCTCGGCCAGGCCGCGCGTCATGATGAGGGCGAGCGTGTTGTCGCCCGCACCAGAACCGGCGGAAATGCCGCACACGATGGCGATGACGTTTTTCATAGCGCCGCAAACCTCGACACCGGTCATATCCTGCGACAGGTAGATGCGGAAGGCCGTGGACAGCAGCAGCTCCTTAAAGGTCTCCCCCACCTGCTGGTCCTCGCTGGCGATGACGGCGGCAGAGAGCCCGCCGCGGCAAATCTCCTCGGCATGGTTGGGGCCCGAGAGCGCCGCGACACGCGACTCGTTGCCGATCTCACTGGCGATTACCTCACTCATAAGCAGGCCGGATTCGGGCTCAATACCCTTGGTAAGGCAGAGTGCCGGGGTGTCGGCGGCGATGAAGGGTGCTGCCTGATGGCATACGCTGCGCAGGTGCGTGGAGGGCACGGCAAAGATGATGGCCTCGGCGCCGTCGAGCGCCTGCGACAGGTCCGTGGCGGCGACAACGTTGCCGGGCAGCTCGTAGTCCACCAGATACCGGGGATTGCGGTGCTCGGCATTGATGCCGGTGGCCGTCTGCTCGCTATGGGCCCACATGGTCACGCGCTCGGCTCGCTCGGCGGCGAGGCCGGCGACGGCGGTTCCCCAGGAGCCGGAGCCAATCAGCGCAACATTCATGACTCTCTCCTACTTATCGTCGGGCTCGGTGACGCGCTTGGTAAACGAGAGCTTGGACTCCTTACCGGCCATGAGCTTTTGGATATTCGAGCGATGGGCCCACACCACGGTGATGCCGATCATCGCCATGCAGAACTTGAGGCCCAGGCTGCTGTACGGAAAGACCGCGCAAGCAGCGATAGGAAGTCCGATGGCCGCGGCAAGCGAACCCACTGACACATACTTGGTGATGGCGACGGCTACGATAAACATGCCCAGCAGCGACAGGCCAATAGGCCAGTACCAGGCGAGGATGACACCCAGACCAACTGCGATACCCTTGCCGCCGTGGAAGTTGAGATAGGGCGAGAAGATATGGCCCCACACGGCTGCCAGGCAAATGACACCGAGCATCCAGTCGCCGGGGGCTCCGGGCGCCATGATGTTCGGCGGAAATCCATAGCCCACGCTCGCGATGAACGGACGGGCGATGACAACGCAGATGGCGCCCTTAAGGCAGTCGAGCAGCAGCGTGAGCGCGGCCACCTTGGGGCCGGCTACGCGCAGGGCGTTGGTGGTGCCGATGTTACCGGAGCCCGCCTTGCGAATGTCGGTGTGGTTAAACACGCGGCCCAAGATCAGGCCAAACGGAATCGCTCCGATAAAGAACGAGACCACGGCGCAGATGGCGGTCAGCAGAATCGGATTATGCATCCTTTTGCTCCTTCTTCCTAAAGAAGAGTCGAATGGGCGTGCCGGCAAAGTCGAAGGTCGAGCGCATGCGGTTCTCCACGTAGCGCTGGTAGGTGTCGTTGACCAGGTCACTGTGGTTGACGAAGAACGTGAACGTCGGCGGGTTGACGCCCGTCTGGGTCACGTAGTGCATGCGCAGGCGGCGCTTGCCGTCCACCACGGTATGACCGAACTCGCGCAGGTCGGTGAGGAACGCGTTGAGGCGCGAGGTGCTAATCTTCTGCGAGCGCGTCTTTTCGGCGGCGTCTACCATCGCCCAGATCTTCTCGACGCTGCGGCCGGTGAGAGCAGAGATGCGCAGGTACTGGGCCCAGGGAGCCATGACGCCCAGACGGCGGTCGATGGTCTCCATGCAGGCCTCGCGCTTACGGTCGTCGTCGAGCAGATCCCACTTGTTGAGCAGCACAACGATGGCGCAGCCGCGCTCGATGGCAAGACCCATGACCTTCTGGTCCTGCTCGGTAACGCCCACGGAGGCGTCGACGACGAGCAGCGCCACGTCGGCGCGGTCGATGGCGCGCAGGCCGCGGACCATGGAGTAGTACTCGATGTTCTCGTACACGGTGCTCTTCTTGCGAATGCCCGCGGTGTCGACCATGCGGTAGTGCTTGCCGTTACGCTCGACGACAGTGTCGATGGCGTCGCGCGTCGTGCCGGCAATGTTGGACACGATAGAACGGTCGGCGCCCAGGATGCGGTTGAACAGCGACGACTTGCCGGCGTTGGGGCGGCCGATGATGGCCACGTTCAGCGCGTCGGGGAACTCATCGGCGACCTCGTCTTCTTCCTCGGGAAGCAGGGCCACGATATCGTCGAGCAGGTCGCCCGTGCCATGGCCATGCAGGGCCGAGAGCGGCGTGGGCTCGCCGATACCGAGCGAATAGAACTCCCAGATGCTGTCGTTTTCGCGATCGGGGTTGTCGAGCTTGTTCACCAGCAGAAAGACCGGCTTGTCGCAGCGCTTGAGCATGCGGGCGACCGACTCGTCCTCTTCGGTGACGCCGGTGCGGCCATCGACTACAAACAGGATGACTGCGGCTTCCTCGGCGGCGGCGAGCGCCTGGTCGCGGATGGACGTGGCAAAGACGTCGTCGCTCTTGAGCGGCTCGATACCGCCCGTGTCGACGATGGTGAACTCGCGGCCGTTCCAATCGGCCGTGTGATACGAGCGGTCGCGCGTGACGCCGCGAGACTCGTGGATGATGGCGTCCGAGGTCTGGGCCAGGCGGTTAACGAGCGTGGATTTGCCCACGTTGGGGCGTCCGACGACGGCGACGATAGGTTTCATCTGCTCTCCTTTAATGGGTAGGTTCAGTGGAAGTGTTAGAGTCGGCAGGCACAATGCCAAGGATATGCTCCAGGGTATCGAGCAGCTCATGCGGCATGGTTGACACCACATGAACCTCGGCGCCGCGACTGGTAAGGCTTGCGAGTAAATCGTCACGATGATACTCGTCAAGCGTCATGCCGTCAGCGTTGAACATGAGCTTAGGCACAAAGAGCATAACCCCCGACAGATCTTGGGGCAGCTGCTCCAAGATGTCACACGCGACGATGAGGCCGGTCACGTCCACGTTGCCGCCAAAGTAGCGGTTCTTGATGGCCGTGACAGTGCCGGCGAGTCCCTGGGGCGACTCCACAAAGCGGGCCACCGTGTCGCGTGCGCTGGCGCCCGAGAGGCACAGCAGATGCTGGCTGCGGGCGGCGATGGCCTCGCGGACGCGGGCCAGACGCTCGGTATAGGCGGCAAGCACGTCGTCGGTCTCGTCTAGATACGAGCGGATCATGCCGATGCCGTCGTAGTACTGCGGGTAACCGTCGTAAAAGTCTGCCTCTGGAGGATCGATGCCGGCGTCCAGATAGAACTCGTCGCTCATCTGGAAGGTGTGGCGGCCAAAGCGCTCATAGGCGCGGTCCTGGAACGGTCGGATCATGGCAATGGTCTCGCGCGCCAGTTCGGGCTTGTCGCTGTATGACCAGCTAAAGCGGTTTTGGTGTTTGGTAAAACCGAGCGGCACAATGCCCAGGCTTGTGATTTGCTCGTGCTCCTCGCAAAAGCGCAGGGTCTTTTCCAGCTCCTCGCCGTCGTTCATGCCGGGGCACAACACGATCTGCGCGTGAATCTCGATGCCGGCGGCCATGATGGTCTCGAGTACGTCCATGCCTCGCTGGGCGTTACGGCCCATCATACGACGGCGGACGTCGGGGCTCACAGCGTGGACCGACACGTTCATGGGACTCATGTTGCGCTGGATGACGTTTTGCACGTCCTCGTCGGTGAGGTTCGTAAGCGTGACAAAGTTGCCTTGCAAAAAGCTTAGGCGATAGTCGTCGTCGCGAATATAGAGCGTGGAGCGGCCGCCCTTGGGGAGCATGGTCATAAAGCAGAACACGCAGGCGTTGACGCAGGTACGCATGCCGTCGAAGATGGGGCCATCGAACTCCAAACCCCAATCCTCGCCGGGAAAGCGGTCGAGCTCGACGGGGGTGACGGTGCCGTCGCGCGGGTCGAAAACCTCGAGGTCGACGGTATCATCGTCGGCCTCCCAGAGCCACACGATCATGTCGGTGAGCGCCTCACCGTTGACCGTGAGCACGCGCATGCCCGGCTCGATACCCACATCCCACGCGGGCGATTCGGGACGCACGTTCTTGACGAGCGCGCCCTCACCCGGCTCGGGGTCGCGGCTGCGCCCGTAATCGGCCACCTCGGCGGCGTATGCGGGTACGGTCTGGTCCATGGTTAGCGGCAAAGCTCCTTGATGCGCTCGACGGCGCGCTCGATGTGTTCTTGCGGGGTGGAGGCTCCGGCGGTGATGCCGATGTGGTGAGCGTCGGTAAACCACGCGGCTTGGAGCTCAGAAGCTTCCTCGATGTGATACGTGCGCTCGCAGGCGTCTGCGCAAATCTGCGCCAGGCGGCGGGTGTTGCCCGAGTTCTTGCCGCCCACGATGACCATGCAGTCGCAGCGGTTGGCAAGTGTGGCTGCTGCCTGTTGACGCTCACTCGTGGCGGCGCAGATGGTGTTGATCACGCGCAGCTCCTGCACGCGCGGGGTGATAGCAGCCACGACCTCGGCCAAGTTCTGCGCAGTCTGGGTGGTCTGCACAACCAAGCCCACTTTACCCTTGAGCGACAGCGCGTCCGCATCGGCAGCGCAGCTCACGACCTGCGCGTCATCGCCGGCGTGGCCCAGGATGCCCTCGACTTCGGGGTGGCCCGGCTCGCCCACGACGATCACGCGGTAGCCCTCGCGCACCAGGCGCTCGGCCGCCACGTGGACCTTCTTCACGTAGGGGCAGGTGGCGTCGACGACGTTAAGGCCACGCTCGCGAGCGGCATCAATGACCTGCGGCACCACGCCGTGGGCGCGGATGATCACAGTGCCCGACGTGGCGTCGTCCAAGGTGTCGGCCAGACCGACGCCTGCCTCGGCGAGCTCGCGTACCACGATCGGGTTATGGATGAGCGGACCCAAGGTATGGACCTGAGTGCACTCCCCTGCCTGCGGCGCAGCGGCCAGCGCCATATCGAGCGCACGCTGTACGCCGTAGCAGGTGCCGGCGTGGGCAGCGATTTCGATAGTGGGGGCGTCTGCCTTGCCGGGCACAGCCTCGGCGGTGTTCATGACTTCCTCGTCCATGGCTAGAACCTGCCCGGGTGCTCGGCGCACAGGTCATCACGCATGGCGTAGACGCGACTCATGGCTTCGGACTCAAACCAGGCTAGGCGCTCCTTGCGCTTGAGCTCGACAGGCGCGTCGGAAAGCGAAATTAACTTGCCGGCGCGGATCCAGCACTTCTTGGGACGCATGAGCTTTTTGCCCGCGGGCGTGATGTCGGACCAGCCACAGATGGCAAGTGGGTTGACGGGCGCCTTGCCCATCTGAGCGATGAGCGCAAAACCGCCATGGACTTCGGGCTTGATCTCGCGCGAGCGGATGCGCGTGCCCTCGGGGAAGATCAGGACGTCCTCGCCGCGCTGCAGCGCATGCTGGGCGGCGCGCAGGCACTTCATGTCGGCGGTGCCGCGCTCCACGGGAATGCCGCCCACGCGGCTAAAGGCCCAGCGTACGATCTTGCTCTTGGCGAACTCGGACTTAAAGATGGGGCGGATGCGGCGCCCGCCAAAGAACAGCGCCGTCTCCACGGCCAAGAGCTCGGCCATCGAGGTGTGGTTGCAGATGACCACGCTGCCGCGTCCGTCCTGGCGCTCAAACAGCAGGTCAGCGTCCTCGACCTTCCAACGCCACATGAGCTTGGAGAAGGCCCAAAGGATGGCCATGACTACGACGACGGTGCCGCGGATGAGCGCCGGGAACTCGGCATAGGGAGCGTTGTAATAATCCTCGGGCGTCTGCTTAAACAGGCGCATGGCCTACCTCCTTTGGTTGATGAGGTCCTCGATTATCGAGACGACCTCGTCGATGGTGTGGGCGGTGGAGTCGACGTGCACGGCGTCCTCGGCGGGCACGAGCGGCGCCACCTCGCGGCTGCTGTCGAGTTTATCGCGCTGCTTGAGGGCGTCGAGGGTCTCGTCGACCTCGGCCTCGAGCTGCTCGGTGGTGAGCGTCTGGGCGTCGTTCTGGTGGCGCTGCAGCACGCGGCGACGGGCGCGCTCGCGCGGGTCAGCGGTCAGGAAGACCTTGACCTGCGCGTTGGGGAATACGACGGTACCGATGTCGCGACCCTCGGCCACGATATCGCGGTCCTCGGCGGCGCGGCGCTGGTGAATGAGCATGGCGGCGCGCACGCCCGGGTAGGCCGAGACCTTGGATACGTTGGCGTCGACCTGCGGGGTACGGATGGCGGCCGAAGCGTCCTGGCCGTCAATGGTCAGGCGCGTGTCCTCGCCGGTGCCGTTGGTAAAGCGAATCTCGATCTGCTCGGCGAGGGCGTCGATGGCCGTCTCGTCGTCCAGATCGATGCCGCGGTCGAGCGCGGCGAAGGTGACGGCGCGATACATGGCGCCCGTGTCGAGCTTGTTAAAGCCCAGCCGGCGGGCGATCTCCTTGGCGATGGTGGATTTGCCGGAACCGGCGGGGCCGTCGATGGCGACGATCATGCAATGCTTCCTTTCGGTGGTTGACGTGCTGGTATGATGCGCGGGCGCTGTATTGGTTGGCGGTCTGCCTAGCCGGTGTAACGCTCGCGGTAGGTATTGCGCTTGGGTGCGGAGCCGTGGCTGCCGTGGTGACGCGTGCGGGTCGCGGCGTTGGTCGCCGCCGCGCCGCCGCGCTTGCCGACGGCCTGCTTGGGCGGGATGCCGCCGGCCTTGAGGATCTGCACCTCGCGGTCGGTGAGCTCGCGCCACGAGCCCTTGGCCACGCCCTCGAGCTCAAGGCCGGCAAAGTTGCAGCGATGCAGGCGGATTACCGGATGGTGGATCTTGCTCAGCATGCGCTTGACCTGGTTCTTGCGACCCTCGCGGATGATGACCTCCACAGCGGTGGTACCGGGCTTGACGCCTTGCGGTGCCACAGCCTCTGCCTCGCGCGCGGTAATGACGCGGCAGATCGCCGGCTGGCATAGGCCGTCGTCGAGCTCGATGCCGCGACGGAGTGGCTCCAAGTCGCGATCGGTCAGGTGGCCGTCCACGAGCGCCTGGTAGGTCTTGTAGACGTGCTTGCTAGGGTGCAGCAGGTCCTGCGACAGGTCGCCGTCGGTGGTAAAGAGCAAAAGGCCCGTGGTGTCGCGGTCCAGGCGACCCACCGGGAACAGGCCCGGAAAGCGGTCGCGCGGGACCAGGTCGGCCACGCAAGGGCGCTCCTGCGGGTCGCTCATGGTGGTGAGGTAGCCGGTCGGCTTGTAGAGCATCAAGTACACGGCGCCCTGGTTGAGCTTGACGGGCATGCCGTCGACCTCGATGTGATCGTGGTCGACGTCGACCTTGGTGCCCAGTTCGGTCGCGACCTGGCCGTTGACGGTCACGCGGCCGGCGGTCATTAGGCCCTCCGAGCCACGGCGGCTCGCCACGCCCGCGCGCGCCAAAAAGCGCTGCAGGCGCATGGTGTGCGGATAGACGGGCTGGGCGTCGGTGGCGGGTACTGCGTTACCCATGGCGCGCGTCTCCCCTACTTCGTTAGTCCTCGTCATGCAAATCCTCCGAGGTCTCGTCGACGACCAGGGTTTCCAAGTCCTTGACTGCCTCAACATCTTCAACATCGGTATCGAGCAGTTCGCGCTCTTCGTCCAGGTCATCGGCCTGCTCCTCGAGCGTGGACTGAATGCTGCGGCCGCTCAGGCGCTCGCGGATAAACTGACGCGATTGCTCGTCGGGGGCAAACTGCTCCAGGTCGGGCAGGTCGCGGGTGGAGCGCAGACCGAACTTTTCCAAGAAGGCGTTGGTCGTGCCGTAGATGATGGCTTGACCTCGCTGGGGGTCGCGGCCGAGCTCGCGCACTAGACCTTTGTCGACGAGCGACGCGATGACGCCGTCGGAATTGACGCCGCGGATGCCCTTGACCACCTCGCGCGTCACAGGCTGGTGGTATGCGATGACGGCCAGGGTTTCGAGCGCCGCCTGGGACAGCTTTTGCGTGTCCCAGCTCAACACATAGGCCTCGACCACGTCGTGGTAAGCGGGGTGCGTGAACAGGCGCCAGCCGCCGGCGACCTCGCGCAGCTGAAAGCCACGGTTGGCCTCCTCGTACTCAACCTTGAGCTCGGCGAGCAGCGACGCGCACTCGCCGGGGGCGATATCCAGTGCGCCGGCCAGCGCGGGCGCACTCACCGGGTCGCTCGACACCAGCAGCAGCGCCTCGAGGGCGCCTTTGAGGCTGTTTGCCTCCAGCGTGGAAAGGGTTGACATGGTTGCGGCTCCTATTCGGTGAGCTCGGGGCCCTCGCCGGGCACGTAGGCCTCGGCGCCCTCGACGCGGTTGATGCAGATGGTTCCAAAGATCTCGTCCTGGCTCAGCGTGAGCGAGCCGCGCTTGGCGAGCTCGAGCATGGCCAGGAAGGTGACGACAAGCTGTTCGGTGGTGGCATCGCCGTCCAACAGCTCGCGGAAGGTGCAGGTTTGGTGAGCCATGGTAAAGCGATCGACTGAGGCCACGGTCAGGTCGAGCGGCACGCGATGCGGCGCCACATGCTCGGCCTCCAGCAGGAAGGTCTGGCGCTTGCCGTCCAGGTCGGCACAGATGACGGCGAGACCGCGCAGCGTGATGCCGGCAAGGTAGTCGGGCATGAGGCCTAGGAACTCAGGGTCGGGGCCGGCTACGCGCGGATGCATGCGGCTTTCGGCCTGCATGCGCGCACCGAGGGCCGCAGCCGCGCCTTTAAACTGCTTGTAGGCGATCAGGCGCTGAATCAGGACCTCGCGTAGGGCGTCCCCGTCGAGCGTGCTAAGTTCTTCGAGGTCATCGTCGATCTCGTCATCGTCATCGGCTTTGCGCGGGGCCTCCTGCGGCACCAACGAGGCGGCCTTGATGTCCAAAAGGGTTGCTGCGACCAGCAAAAAATCGCTCGCCACGTCCAGGTCCAGCGCCTCGATGCGCTCGGCTTCGGCAAGGTACTGCTCGGCCACCTCGCTGATGGAGATAGCGCTGATATCTACTTTTTGGCGGGTTACCAGCTGCAGCAGCAGGTCGAACGGTCCGCTGTAGACCTGCGTCGACACGCGATACGACATCTTCGACCTCCTTTGACGGCGCCTTCGCGGCGCGGTTTGGGTGCATGTTACGACCGTTTTGCACGGTCGACCTGTAAGTTTACCTTAGATGCCGGCGATTGCGAAGTTGAGCAGCTGCTCAGCAAGCGGATACACGGTAACGTCGAAATAGCGGCCGATCACGTCGATGCCGGTCCACATGGGCAGCAGGTACAGCACCAGGATGAGGATGGGCATAGCGTATTGCTGCAGACGATAATAGTTGTTGAGCGCCTTGCCTTTGAGGAACGGCACGATGATCGACGAGCCGTCGAGCGGCGGGATCGGGATAAGGTTAAAGAACGCGAGCGACAGGTTGACCACGATAAAGGTGGCGCCGAAGTTCATGATTTGGGACGCCACGGCAAAGGACATGCTGGTGTAGAGGTTGCCGTACGTTGCGTGCATGAGGGCGG
>CAUGNQ010000058.1 GCA_959600835.1 uncultured Collinsella sp.
GTAGCGGGTGGTTTAAAGCTGGCCGCTGCGCGGCCAGCAGACTAAAGTCTTGAAATGAAAGGGCGCAGACCTTATGGTCGCGCCCTTGAAATTGAACGTCAGATTGCCGCGTGTACGGGTTTGCAGCGTCGAGCCGTTGCGCGGTTTGGTAAAACCGCGCAACAAATTACGCCAGCTTTGCGCCGACGATCTTTGCTGCGGCCGGCTTATCGAAGTTGCCGCCGGTGACCTTGCCCAGAGCGCCCATGACCTGGCCCATCTGCTTCTTAGAGGTCGCGCCCAGCTCGGCGATAACCTGGTCGATCAGGACCTCGAGTTCCTCGCCCGAAACCTGCGCGGGCAGTAGGCTCTCCAGAATCTTGACCTGCTCGGTCAGGTTATCGGTACGCTCTTGGTCGGTGCCGGCCTTGATGGACATCTCCAGCGTCTCGCTCGTCTGCTTAATCAGACGCTTGATCATGCTGTTGACGTCTTCCTCGGTCACATCGCGTCGCTCGTTGACCTCGATATTCTTCACCTCGGCCTTGACCTGGCGAATGATGGACAGGCGAACCTTGTCCTTAGCCTTCATGGCTGCGATCATTTCCTTCTGCAGCTCTTCGTTGGTCATCTGTAAATCCTCCTCAATAGCGTGGACGGCACTCACGCGGGCACCGCCCCATGATTACTCAGTCGTGGACGAATTGTTAGTCGGGCTCTTGGTGACACCCTTCAGGCTGACGTTGTACGGCACGTCCTTGGGCATGGGGTTAACGGTGATGTCGGCGTCCTTCTTGTACTGCTCCAGCCACTCGCTGTACGCAGTGCTCTCTGCCTGCGTCTTCACCACGTTGGAGACATACTTCTTGATGTCCTTGGGTACCTGCTTGATATCATCGACCTGATTATCGACATGGAAGTAGTCGGTGCACTTGATGATGTGGTAACCATACGTCGACTCGACGACGTCGCTCACATCGCCCTTGTTGAGCCCCTCGAGCGCCGCCTGGTAGCTGTCGACGAAGGTAGTGAGCTTATCCCAACCCACATCGCCCTTCTTCTCCTTGGAGCCGGTGTCGTCGGAATACTGCTCCACGGCGTCCTCAAAGCTCAGCTCGCCGGAGTTAATCTTGTCCAGGCACTCCTGCGCCTTGGCCTTGGCGGCAGCCTTGTCCTCGTCGGATGCGTCGGAATCGACCTTGATCAGGATGTTCGACGAGCGGCGGGCATCGTTGTACTTCGACAGGTTCTCGTTGATGTAATCGACGATCTCGCTGTCCTTGGGCTTGCTGGTGGGCGCTACCGCATCCTTAAGCTTTTGCTGCGCCAGGCTCTCCTTGAGCGAGTCCTTGTAGGTGTCCTCGGTGTAGCCGTAGGTCTTAAGGGTCTTCTTAAAGGCCTTGGCACCGCCCGCGCTCTTGCACGCGTCCTTCCAAGCCTTCTCGACCTCCTCGTCCGACACCGTCACGCCGTTCTCCTTCTGTGCCTGTTGAAGCAGAATCTGCTGCGTGTAGGAGTCGATGAGTTGCTTGCGGTACTTCTTGGGCGTGAGGTCGTTGTCGACCAGATACTGTGCCCAGTCCTTGTCCTTGGTGTAGCCGTAGGACGTGCGCATGCTCATGATCTGCTTGGTCACGGTGTCCTCGGTGAGGTTGGTGCCGTTGATGGTGGCGGCAACACCGCCGGTCAGCTTGTAGCCCGAGGTGTCCTCGGTCTGCGACATAAGACCGGAGCACGCCATGGCCGAGACGGAAAGCAGCATCGCCAGCACGCCGATGACCACCAGGACGATCTTGACGGTCTTGGACACGCGGGTCTTGCGCTGCTTCTTGCGAGAGCTGGAGGCAGCGTGGGCCTGCTGCTCGGGCGTCGGCGCGGCCTCGGAGTTCTTTTTCTTATTTGCCATAGTTGGCCTTTCGCATAACGAATCGAACAAACGCCATTGTGTCACAACGCAGCCCCCGCGACAGACGATATGAGCAGGACATAAAAACATTGGGAGCCCCCGGCATGAAAGTCCGCGGATCAGGCCGACAATGGTGAGTGTCTAATCCAGCCGTGGCGGCCACGCCGCATTCATGGAAGGGGCTCCCATGCTCGATACTACCACCTTCGTCGGCCTCGACGTCCACGCCCGCTCGATAAAGGCCGTCTCCCTCGACGTCATGACCGGGGAGGTGCGCTGCGCGACCTTCGGCTACGACGCCGCAGCCGTCGCGGAGTGGGTCCGGTCCGTGGACCCCAAGGCCAAGTGCGTGTACGAGTCCGGGGTCACGGGGTTCGACCTCCAGAAGAGGCTCTCCGGCCTGGGGGTCGACTGCGCGGTCGGCGCCGTCTCGAAGATGATCAAGCCCAGCGCGGACAGGCGCAGGAAGAACGACCGCAACGACGCCGAGTTCCTCGCCCGCATGCTGTCGGTCGGCAACGTGGTCGAGGTGTGGGTCCCCGACGACGAGTGCGAGGCCGCCCGCGACCTGACCAGGGCGCTCGAGGACGCGAGGGACGACCTCTCGCGCTCGAAGCAGCGGCTCTCCAAGTTCCTGCTCAGGCACGGGCTCGTCTTCGACGAGAGGACGCCCACCGGCCGCAGGAAGGGCAACTGGACCCGGGCGCACTGGTCCTGGATCGAGTCGATAAGGTTCGCGGAGAGGGCCGACAACGAGGTGCTGGCCTACTACGTCGACGCGGTCAGGCGGGCGGCGGAGGAGAAGGCGAGGCTCGAGGGGCTCGTCGAGGGCGAGGCCCGCAAGCCCAGGTGGAGGAGGAGGGTCGAATCCCTCCGCTGCCTCAAGGGCGTCGACACCGCGACCGCCGCCGACCTCGTGTTCGAGGCCGGCGAGTTCTCCAGGTTCAGGAACGCCCGCTCGTTCGCCGCGTGGGTCGGCCTGACGCCCTCCGAGCACTCCAGCGGGGAGAACGACCGTAGGGGCGCGATCACCAAGGCCGGCAACAAGCACCTGAGAAAGACGCTGGTCGAGGCCGCGTGGCACTACCTGACGTGCTCCGGGCGGCCGAAGGACCTCGCCAAGGGCCAGGCCCCGGACCCGGCCGCCCGGAGGCATGCCGCCAAGGGCGTGCGGAGGCTGGTCGAGAGGCGGGAGGCGCTGCTCGCGCGCGGGGTGCACGGCAACAAAGCGAACGTGGCCACGGCGCGCGAGCTCGCCTGCTGGGTGTGGGCGGTCGGCCTCATGGCCGAGGAGGCATAGGGGGCGGTCCCCCGAACATAAGCCAGTCACCCCGGAAGCGGTTCGATCCGAAGCCGTTGAGGCGAACCTCAGGTCCCTTTTCTGCGAGCGCCCAGGGCGCCACACGCGTGCACAGACTGTCGGTTCGACGTAGAAGCCTCAGCCGTAGCAACGGATTGCCCAGCGAGAGATCGCCACGGGCGGATATTAAACTGCAAAGACGAGCGTCGGTAAGACACGCCGAGGTCGCCGCGGACGGGTTGATATAGGGAGAGGGCCTGACCCCATATCGTTGGGGCCAGGCCCGATTTTGCCTCTTGACAATGTCCTGCTCATATTAAAAGGAACGTCCCCAGGGGCCGGATTTAAAAGTGGCGGCGGATGGCTTCGACCATGCCTTGGGGCGTGGTCTGGCCGAGCACGTCGGCTGCGACGTCCGCGTCCATAAAGATATTCATGAGCGCTTGCAGGGCCTCGACCTGGCCGCCCGGCTCGGCAATGCCCAAATTGATGACGATCTGCGCCGGCACAGGGGCACCCATGCCCGCCATAGCATTGAATGTCACGGGCGTGGCCGGCTTCACCACCGCGATGTAGGGCTTAGCCACAAACCCCGGATCGGTATGCGGGATGGCAATGTTGGCCGCCGGCATGGCAAGCCCCGTGGGATAGGCATCCTCGCGCGTGCGGACGGCGTCGAGCCAACCGGTGCCAATGTAGCCGCGTGGGGCAAGTTCGCCTTCGAGTCGCGCAAACACCTCGGCGGGCGTCGCGCACTCCCAATCAAAAAACACCAGCTCAGGCGTAAACAGTGCTTCGTTATCCGCCATACCGTCCTCCAAAGTTGCATGAGGGCCACAATGCTCAACATGATAGCGAAACGGGGTATGCAAGGTCAGCCGAGGATCCCGATGAGCTCGAGTGCGCGCGCGGGCGTCAAGCATACCTCGGGCATCGTCTCCAACATGCGTCGGTCGCTCGTGACTACGTAGTCAACATCCGCCGTATCGCCCGAGGCGATAATGAGATTGTCCTCGAGGTCCGGCATGCGCTTGCCAAGCATGCGCGCCATCTCGCACTCCGCCATCGAAAGCGGGGAAGCCGTTGCCACCTGCATCATATGCTCGACGCATGCCCATGCAGCCGGACCGAACGAAGCGTTAATCCCATTCACATTCCGTCGAGCTAGACGCCGAGGCAAGATGTAGAACACGTCCTTTGCCGTCGTTGGCGCGTACAGAAGGTCGATCTTTCCCGCTTCGGCCAGTTCAACCAATCTTCTCACGTTGTCGAATGCGCCCTCTTGCAGGTAGTAATCAAGCCAAACATTCGTGTCCACCAAGAGCCGCTTTGCCTCAATCATCGGCAATTCGCCTCTATGTCGGCAATCATCGCGTCATACATATCATCGCGTACGGCATCCCAGTTGTCCGCCGATGATTCGCCTGGCGCAAAATCTGAGAAGCTCAACCCCAATGAGGAAAAAGCCAGACCACACCCCTGTTCGGCAAGACTCTTCGCACGGGGCGTCTCGCACTTATCCGTCACCATAAATCCCGGCAACGTTTGATGCTCGGCAAGATAGGTCCAAAGCGCACGAATGGCGTCACTCGGCCCCAGCCCATTACGAGTCAGGACCGCATCGCCACCGGCCTTGAGCATAGGGTCGATTCGTGTGTTGAGCTGCACCGTTGCTGTACCCATAGCGGCTCCTCTCTACTTGCTAGCAGTATAGCAAACAGAGTAGACCACACAAAAGGGCCCCGCCCGCGCACGGACAGGGCCCTATCAGATTTTCTAGATCGCTTACGTCCCAAAGAACGCTCAATGAGCCCTCTTACACACGACTAGCGTGCCGGATCAATTGCGACCTTGCCGCTCTCTAGCACGTGGACGCGGCCGTCGGCGAGCATTTGTACGACCTCGGGATACAGCACATGCTCGATCGCATGGATGTGCTCCTCGAGCGTGTCGACGTCCCAGCCCTCCTCAACAGCCAGCGCACGCTGGGCGATGATGGGGCCGTTGTCGTAGATCTCGTTGGCAAAGTGCACGGTCACGCCGGTCACCTTGACGCCGCGGGCAAACGCATCGTCAATCGCGTGGGCACCGGTAAAGCTCGGCAGCAGGGCCGGGTGCAGGTTGACCACACGGTTGGGGAACGCCGCCAGCAGCGGTGTATGCACCATGCGCATGTAGCCGGCCATGACCACATACTCGCAGCCGCGCTCGAGCAGCTCGTGCGCGATGATCTCGTCGGCGGCGATGGGGTCGGCATAGACATCCTTGGACAGCGTAAGCGTCTGGATGCCCGCACGCTCTGCACGTTGCAGACCCTTGGCCGAAGGACGGCTCGACACCACAAGCTCAATAGAAGCGTTGAGCTTGCCGGCGGCAATCAGATCGATCAGCGCTTGCAAGTTGGTACCCGAACCGCTGATGAGCACACCGATCTTGAGCGGCTCAGCCGTATCGGTGCCAGTCGGACGGGTATAGGGCACAAAGTCCAGGCCCTCGGCAGCAGCCATCTGCTCGTTAGCGCTCATCGGAGTACACGACCTTACCGGAACCCTCGACGCACTCGCCCACGCGGAACGGCTTCTCGCCCAGCGCGACCAGTGCCTCGGTCACGGCGGCCTCGTCCTCGGGGGCGACGATCAGACACAGGCCGACGCCCATGTTGAAGGTCTTGCATGCCTCGTTGGGCGCAAGCTCGGCCTGGCGCGACACGTAGGTGATGACGGGCGGAACGTCCCAACCCATCTCGGCACCGTTGCGGGTGACCACGGCGTCGACGTCATCGGCGAGCGCACGGTTGAGGTTCTCGGTAATACCGCCGCCAGTGATGTGGGCGATGGCGTGCACGTTGGCGCCGCCGCGCAGCAGCTCCAGGATCGGCTTGACGTAGATGCGCGTGGGGGCCAACAGAGCGTCTGCCAGCGATGCACCGCCGAGCTCCTCGAGCGGACGGCTCAGCTCCTCGGCCTTAGCGACGGCCTCGGGCGTGCCCGGCTTAACGCCGTCGACGCCAATGACCTTACGCACGAGCGAGTAGCCGTTGGAGTGCACGCCGGTGGAAGGCAGGCCCAGGATCACATCGCCCGGGCGGACGTTTGCGGGGTCGAGCATCTTGGGACGGTCGACGACGCCCACGGTAAATCCGGCAAGGTCGTAGTCGGCAGGAGCCATGACGCCCGGGTGCTCGGCCATCTCACCGCCCACGAGCGCGCAGCCCGCGAGCTTGCAGCCGTCGGCCACACCCTTGATAATCTTTGCCATGTGCTCGGCCTCGATGTGACCGATGGCAACGTAGTCCAGGAAGAACAGCGGCTCGGCGCCCGAAGCCAGAATATCGTTGACGCACATAGCGACCAGGTCCTGGCCCACCGTCTCGTGACGGTCCATGATCTGGGCGAGCACGAGCTTGGTGCCCACGCCGTCGGTACCGCTGATCAGGATCGGGTCTTCCATATCCTTAAGCGCGGCAGCCGAGAACAGGCCACCGAAGCCGCCGATGCCGCCGATAACCTCGGGGCGATTGGTGTCCTTGACCATCTGCTTAATCGCGTCGACGGCGCGGCCGCCCTCAGCGGTATCGACGCCGGCATCCTCATACGTCACATGCTTGCTGTCGCTCATCTGAGCCTTCCTCTCCCACTACCGTGGCGCCGCGCGGGCGCCAAACGGTGCTCATAGTTGTCCTCGATTCGGTGCATGCCATAGCAGCACGCGCTGTCATATCAACAAAACAGCAGGTAAAACCTACCAAAATAAACCTGTCCCCATATGGCAGGTTTTATGCCTCGCCGTGCTCCTCTTCCCAGCTGCGATCGTCGTATTTCTCGATCACGGCGTCGTCGTCAAAGTGCAGCGGCTTGTCCAGGTTGCGGGGCTTAAATCCCTCCATAAACTTGTCGCGGCCAAAGCTCTCGGGAATCGCCACGGGGTAGCGGCCGGTAAAGCACGCATCGCAGTAACCGCCCTTGGGCATGACCTTAAGCAGGCCCTCGACCGAAAGGAAGGCCAGCGAATCGGCGCCGATATACTCGCAAATCTCGTCGACCGTCTTGTTGGCGCTGATAAGCTGCGACTGCACGTCGGTATCGATACCGTAGAAGCACGGCCAGATGACCTCGGGCGAGTTGATGCGGATATGAATCTCCTTGGCGCCGGCGTTGCGCAGCATCTTGACGAGCTGCACCATGGTGGTGCCGCGCACGATGGAGTCGTCGATGACGACCAGGCGCTTGCCCTCGATGTTGTCGCGCAGCGGGTTGAGTTTCATACGCACGCCCATGGCGCGCAACTCCTGCGTAGGCTCGATAAACGTACGGCCCACGTAGCGGTTCTTGATAAGGCCCTCGCCAAAGGGAATACCGCTCTCGTGCGAATACCCCTCCGCAGGCGGCAGGCCGGAGTCGGGCACGCCGATGACCAGGTCGGCCTCGACAGGCTCCTCATGTGCCAGCTGACGACCCATGTCGTAACGGCAGGCATAGACGCTCTTGCCGTTCATGATGGAGTCGGGGCGGGCAAAGTAGACCTGCTCAAAGATGCAGTTGGCGGGCTCTTCGGCTGCAGGCACGCCCTGCTCGGATACCAGGCCCTCGGCGCTGATGCGCAAGATCTCGCCGGGACGGACATCACGGACGTACTCGGCACCCACGATGTCGAGTGCGCAGGTCTCGGAAGCAACGACCCAGCCGCCGGCGCGCGTGACACGGACGGCGGAGTCGACCGTCGCGGCGCCGTCCTGCGACGGCAGCTGCGAAACGGCTGCAGCATCGGCCTGGTCCAAACCCTCGTCCACCAGCTTGCCCAGCACGAGCGGGCGAATGCCGTGTGGATCGCGGAATGCGTAGAGCGCCTGCTCGTTGATGAGCGTCATGGCGTAGCCGCCGCGCACGAGCTCCATGGTCTTGCGAATGCCCTCGCGCAGATGGCCCGTACGCTGGGTAAAGTAGCCGATGAGTTTGGTCGCGACCTCGGAATCCGAATTGGAGAGGAATGGCACGCCCAGCTCGATCAGCTGGCGGCGCAGCTCGTCGGTGTTGACGAGGGTGCCGTTGTGAGCAAGCGCGATAATGACGCTGTTGATGGTAGAAAGATGCGGCTGAGAGGCTTCCCAGCTCTTGGCACCGGCGGTGCCATAGCGCACGTGGCCCACGGCCAGCTGGCCGGAGAGCGTCGACAGGTCGGCGTTGGAGAACACGCGATCGAGCAGCCCCAGGTCTTTGCGGACCATAACCGTGCCGCCGTCACCCACGGCGATTCCCGCCGATTCCTGGCCACGGTGCTGCAGTGCACGCAGGCCAAAGTACGTCAGTCGAGCCACATCGCGATCGGGTGCCCACACACCAAAAATGCCACATTCCTCATGCAGCTGGTCGGAGTCCGGATCATACGTCGACATGGTGTTCACCTGTCCCGCGGCACGCTCGGCCGCGCGGATGGTTTCTTGAGACATGGTATCCCCTCAGAGCCTCGTATTTTTGGCGTTACCTGCCCTATTATACGCACGGCAAGACAAGCACTCCCGCGCATGAACAGCGCTTTTTAAAAGCCCACCGAGCTAATAATCAGTTTTGTTGCCAAACATTTTATCGGTCTGTCCAGTGCAAGCGCCCGCGCCCCCCAGATGGCCGCCGCGTCCACCGTTGGGGATTACAAAGTTGCAATTGGGACGTTCGTCCTGTCTTTTGGCAGGTCGGCGGCGTATCCTTATAACCTACAACAAAGCGAGAAAGGTTCTGTATGGATCGAAACGAACTCGACCCCAGCGTCCCCAGCGCCACGGAGGTCAAGAAGATCCCCCTCATCATTAAGGTGTACGCCGTCCTGTGCATCCTTTCCGGCGTGGGCACGCTCCCGTCGGTCGCTGCCTTTATGTGGCAGGTCATCACGGCACTTGTTAACGGCAACGCCACCGAAAAGCTCGGCGACAACACGCTCGTCGCAGTCGGCCTTATCGTCGCCGGCATCATGCTCTCTGCGGCAAGTGCCGTCATCCTAATCATCTTTGGCCTGGACCTTATCAAGAACCAGCGCCGCAACGCCGCCCGCCTGTCCTACATCCTTATTGCATTCACCGTCGTCGAGCTTTTGGTCGACGTGATGCTCCAGGGCATCGGGCCCTTCCTGCTGCGTCCCGCGATCCAGCTCGGCATCCTCGTTGCACTTTCGGCAACCGTCGACCCCACGCTGCGTCAGGAGCGCGAACTGCAGCGCCGCCTGCAGGAGATGCTCGACCGCGACGCCGCCGCCGAGGGCATGCTCGGCCGCGATGAAACCGGCGAGGGCTACATCAAGCTCAACTACTTCAACCTGTTCTGGGTATTCTTTGTCTGCTGCGTGCTCGGCCTGATCGCCGAGGACATCTGGCACATGACGGTCGACGACCCGGGCGTCTACCAGAACCGCGCCGGCATGCTGTTTGGTCCCTTCAGTCCCATCTACGGATTTGGCGCCGTGCTCATGACCATGGTGCTTAACCGCTTCTACAAAAAGAACCCCATCATCATTTTCCTGGTGAGCGCCCTGCTCGGCGCCAGCTTTGAGGTGTTCGTGGGCTGGTTTATGCAGACCGCGTTTGGCGTGGTCTCGTGGAGCTACTCGCATATAACGCTGTTCGGTTTGCCCGATCCGCTCGTGGTCCTCACGGGCGGACGCACCTGCACGGGCTTCGCCTGCCTGTGGGGCCTGGGCGGCCTCATCTGGATCAAGCTGCTGCTGCCGAGGCTGCTTAAGCTTATCAACAAGATCCCCTGGAAGAGCCGCTACTCGGCCACCGTCATCTTTACCGTTATCATGCTGGTCGACGGCGTCATGACGCTGCAGTCGCTCGACTACTGGTACCAGCGCGTTAACGGCACGGAGCCGGACATTCCCGTCGCACAGTTCTACGGAGAGCACTTCGATAACGAGTACATGGAAAACCGCTTCCAGAGCATGACCATGAGCCCCAAGGATGCGACACGCGTATAGCGCTCACCGCGCCCAAAACGCAAAATGCCCGCCGGTATCACACGTACCGGTGGGCATTTTTATAAACGATCCTTCTATCGACGCAATCCTCTATGCCTCGCGCTCGACCTCACTCACGCATTCGTTCTTGATGGTGCCAACGAGCGCCTGCAGTGCATCGACCACGTGTGGGCGAATGTCCCCGCCGATAAGCACGAGCATGATGTCGTCACCTACGGAAAGCTCGCCGCTTGCCAGCCACACGCGCACATAGCCGATACCCGGCATCGCGCGCGTGGCCTCGATAGCAGCCTGCACCTTCTGAGCATCGAAGCCAAACACCATGCCGCCCACCTTATGCCCAGGCGCCACGCCATCGGTCTCGACTCCGCGCACCTCAGCCTTGGGCGTCGCGCGCACCACACCGTTATGCGTCAGATACATCCCACAGCCTGCCGCCGAAGTATCGGCCTTGGCCTCGCGCAGCCAAGCATCAATCGAAGGCATCAATTTGCCACTCTCGAGCATCATTTCTCCCTTACCGTCGTCGAGTAGCCAATTTGGGACGGGGCCTTTTTAGCTACTCTCGAACAACTTATTCCTCGACCGGCGTGAGCACCATGACGGCGCGTGTGTTGCTCAGCGACAGCGAACGACAGGTCACAAGCGTTACAACCTTAGTTGCCGAAGCGGCACGATCGGTGGCATCACTCGCCACGGCAGAAACGCCGTCGAGCATCTCGGACAGGTAGTTCTTGAGTCCGTCGTCGCCCTCAAAATTGGTCGTGCGCGCCTTGGCATACGTGTCCTCGACCACCTTGGTCGCCAGCGGACGCAACTTATACGTCGCATCGCGCGTGATGTAGTACACATATTCAATGCTATCGAACGTTGCCTGGTCAGTCGTATCCGAAATCACGTTGAACATCGACCCATCGTTCATATGGTGGCCGTAGATCGTGGTCTGCTGGTCGACCATTCCCGGCGCGGTGTCATCGCTATCCAAGAAGATGGCACCCGAGGCGTTAGACGTGCCATCGAACAGCGTGTTGAGGTATTTGGAGTTGTTGTTGGTCTGCACCACGGGATAGTTGATGTTGGTTCCCGGCACGTAAATCCAACCCACAATCTCGGGGTTCGTCTGAGCAAGCGCATCAAAGTCGATAATCGGCACGCCGCTGGCGTCCTTATCGCTTACATATTGCTTCTCGATTTTCTGATACGAATCGCTCGCCTGCTTATAGCCAATCTGGGCATTAATAAAAATAGCGGCGGCGGCGACAATCAGACCGATACCGATGATGATGAGCAGAATGGGAATAATGGAGTGGCGCTTTTTGCGCGGCGGCTCGGTGCGATCCGACGGCGCGGCATGCGATGAAGACCGGGGCGGCTTCTTAGCGGAGCTATAAGACGAAGGACGATATGCGGCCGGCGCGTCCTGTCGACGATGCGTCGCCGGTGTCACGGGGCGCGGCGCGCGCGGCTGCTGAGGAGAGGATGTCCGACCCTGCTGTGCCGCACGGGCAGCACCCGGCTTCGACGGATCGGGAATCTGAGAAGCCTTGAATCGTTTTCCCTGATAATCGGACATGGCTCTCCTTATACTGCGGTGAAACGGCGGAACGCTTAGGCGTCAGCCATCTCCTGCTTCATCTTCTCGATAACCTTGCGGTACTCGGGGTCGCAAGCACCCAGAATCTGTGTGGCATAGATGGCGGCGTTCTTGGCACCGTTGATGGCAACGCAGGCCACGGGCACGCCCGAAGGCATCTGCACCATCGACAGCAGCGAATCCATACCGCCCAGGTCACTCGTCTTCATAGGCACGCCGATAACCGGCAGCGGCGTAAAGGCAGCCACGACACCACCCAGGTGAGCGGCCTTGCCGGCGGCGGCGATAATCACTTTGATACCGCGATCGGCGGCAGTCGAAGCCCACTCGTGGACCTTCGCCGGCGTGCGGTGCGCGCTCGCGATCACGAGCTCATAGGGCACACCCAGTGCCTCGAGCTCGGCGGTGCAGCCTTCCATAACGCCCAGATCGGACTTGGAACCCATGATGATCCCGACAACCGGCTTTTGATCTGCCATAAACAAAGACCTCCTGTTGAGAGCGGTGACGCAGCGAATCCGCGACCCTTAACTACTGAGAGTAGTATAGCTGCTCCCGTCCCTGCGGTCTTTGTGGTGGCGGCTGAGCCTTTCCCTCGGGAACTGGGCTTCGCGAAGTTTCCCGAGGGAAA
>CAUGNQ010000059.1 GCA_959600835.1 uncultured Collinsella sp.
AAAGCACTTAATGTGCTTTCCGTCTTGCGCAGGACTGTAGAGCAGTAAACTTCATGCCCTCCGGTCCGCCCCGGGAGCCACCGCTAAGTTATCCCCCGGCATTCAGAAAATCTAAGTGCCAAAAAATAAGATTTTTTGACTCCGTGTTGTATAACCCGCCATTCGTGGGTACCATTCAACGCGTACGCAAACAAAAAGGGTTAATTCGCGTGGTATAACCGCGCGGCCCAAAAAGGAGGAGACAAGCATGTCGTCTTTGAAGCCGCTTGCAGATCGTGTTCTGGTCAAGCCCGACGAGGCCGAGCAGAAGACCGCTTCTGGTCTGTATATCGCCAGCAACGCTCAGGAGAAGCCGCAGCGCGGCACCATTGTTGCCGTTGGTGCCGGCAAGGTCAACGACAAGGGTGAGCGCATTCCCATGGACGTCAAGGTCGGTGACGTTGTCATCTACGGTAAGTTCGGTGGCAACGAGGTTAAGGTCGACGGCGAGAAGTATCTGCTCATGCGCGCCGATGACATCTACGCTGTCGTCGAGGCCTAGTCTCGTCAGAATCTCTGATTCGTCTTTGAACGCGCTCGTCGCATAGGACTCGGAAGCGGCGACGCGAGTCACATTTCTTTTGGAGGATTACCCACTATGGCAAAGAACATTACGTTCAACACCGATGCCCGCGCTAAGCTCGCCAAGGGCGTCAACACCCTGGCCGACGCCGTTACCGTCACCATGGGCCCCAAGGGCCGCTACGTTGCGCTGCAGCGCACGTTCGGTGCCCCGACCATCACCAACGACGGCGTTTCCGTCGCTAAGGAGATCGAGCTCGAGGACAACATCGAGAACATGGGCGCCCAGCTGGTGAAGGAGGTCGCCACCAAGACCAACGACACCGTGGGTGACGGCACCACCACCGCAACCCTGCTCGCTCAGGCCATCGTCAACGACGGTCTGCGCAACGTCGCCGCTGGCGCCAACCCGCTGGCCATCCGTCGCGGCATCGACAAGGCCGTCAACGCCGCCGTCGCCGAGATGAAGAAGCAGGCCAAGCCGGTCGAGACCAAGGAGCAGATTGCTTCCGTCGGTACCATCTCCGCCGGTGACCCCGAGGTCGGCGAGAAGATCGCCGAGGCCATGGAGGTCGTGGGCAAGGACGGCGTCATCACCGTCGAGGATTCCCAGACGTTCGACATCACCATCGACACCGTCGAGGGCATGCAGTTCGACAAGGGCTATGTCTCCGCTTACTTCGTCACGGATAACGACCGCATGGAGGCCGTGATGAAGGATCCGTACATCCTCATCACCGACCAGAAGATCTCCAGCGTTCAGGACATCATGCCTGTTCTCGAGGCTGTCCAGCGCGCCGGCCGTGGCCTGCTCATCATCGCTGAGGACATCGACGGCGAGGCCCTGCCCACCCTCGTCCTCAACAAGATCCGTGGCGCTCTCAACGTCTGCGCCGTCAAGGCTCCGGGCTACGGCGATCGCCGCAAGCGCATCCTCGAGGACATCGCCGTCCTTACCGGTGGCCAGGCCGCTCTGGACGAGCTGGGCGTGAAGGTCGCTGACATCACCGCCGATATGCTCGGTACCGCTAAGTCCGTCACCATCTCCAAGGACAACACCGTCGTCGTTGGCGGCGCTGGTTCCAAGGAGGCCATCGACGCCCGCATCGCTCAGATCAAGGGCGAGATGGAGAACACCACCTCTGACTTCGACCGCGAGAAGCTCCAGGAGCGCCTGGCCAAGCTCTCCGGTGGCGTTGCCGTCATCAAGGTCGGCGCTGCTACCGAGTCCGAGCTCAAGGAGATCAAGCATCGCGTCGAGGACGCCCTGCAGGCTACCCGCGCTGCTGTCGAGGAGGGCATTGTCGCTGGCGGCGGCGTCGCCTTCATGGACGCTGTTCCTGCGCTCGATGCTGTCGAGATCGACGACCCCGAGGAGAAGATCGGCGTCGACATCGTCAAGAAGGCTCTGACCGCTCCGGTCGCTACCATCGCCAAGAACGCTGGCTTTGAGGGCGCTGTCGTGGTCGACAAGGTTGCCGAGCTGCCCGCCGGCCAGGGTCTCAACTCTGCCAACGGCGAGTGGGGCGACATGATCGAGATGGGCGTCCTCGACCCCGTCAAGGTAAGCCGCGTCACCCTGCAGAACGCTGCTTCTGTCGCCAGCCTGATCCTCATCACCGAGGCCACCGTCTCCGATGTGCCCAAGAACACTCAGCTTGAGGACGCTATCGCTGCTGCTACCGCTGGTCAGCAGGGTGGCGGTATGTACTAAGGCCGACAAGGTCTAGAACTCCCACCGGGAATCCGGGGGCGTGACGGGGGCTTCTCTCCGGAACGTCCTCGGACATGCAAAGAGGCTCCGCATCGCGCTTCGCGCTGCGGAGTCTCTTTGCGTTCTGCGGAATGTTCCGGAGAGAAGCCCCGTCACGCCCCCGGATCCCCTGCGTTTACGGCCTTGAGGTCGGCGGGCGGAGAAGGACGTGGTTGATGGGAGTGCGTGTCCCTTTCGCTGTTTCGCGCTTTGCGCGAAAGGCGCGTTACTTTGGGATGGGTGGGGAACGTGGTCGTTGCGGCAACTGATCCCCGCCACAAATTACCCTTGGCATACTTGCGCGAATACCTGCTCGTGCTACACTTGCAATTGCTGTTTCAGGGCGGGGTGGAATTCCCCACTGGCGGTAAATCGGGCGGTGTCAAGGGGACGCCGTGGCGCAGGCGAGGTGTCTGCGACCGAGCCGATGAGTCCGCGACCCGTGTGTGCGTTGGTTCGCATGCCGGCTGAACTGGTGAGACCCCAGTACCAACGGTTAGAGTCCGGATGAAAGAGGCAGGTGATCTTATGTCTGAACAGTCGCAGCATATCCATTTTGAGAACACGAATAGGTGGAGCACCAAACAGCTCGTAACCATGGCGCTTATGTGTGCCCTGGGCGCGCTCTTTATGTATGTGCAGCTGCCCATTCTTCCTTCGGCGCCGTTTTTGACGTATGACCCGTCGCTGGTGCCGGCGATGGTGTGCGGTTTTGCGTATGGTCCTGGCGCCGGTACTGCTGTTGCCGCTATGGCGATTGTTATCCATGCGCTTACCACGGGCGATTGGGTCGGCGCACTTATGAACCTGGTTGCTACGCTGGGCTACATTCTGCCCGCGGCTATCGTGTACCAGAAGATGCATACCTATAAGGGTGCCGTGATTGGCCTAGTGTTCGGTGTCATTGCCGCTACGGCGTTGTCTATGGTCGCAAACCTTACCATTGGCGTATGGTTCTGGTATGGCTCGGTCGATGTGATCGCCCCGCTTATGATTCCTGCCGTGCTGCCGTTCAACCTCATCAAGACCGTGCTCAACTCGGTGCTGACACTTGCGGTGTACAAGGCGGTCTCTAATCTCATCACGCCCAAGAAGGACCAGGTCAAAGGCCGCGCATGATTGAGTGTCGGGGCGTTTCCTTTAGCTATGACGGTGCCACACCGGCACTCGACGGCATCGATCTGAACATCGAGGACGGGGAGTTTTTCTGCATCCTCGGTGGCAATGGGTCGGGCAAGTCGACGTTTGCCAAGCATCTGAATGCGCTGCTGCAGCCCGATGCGGGCACGGTACGTATCAACGGTATGGATGCGTCCGATCCCGAGCTGGTCTACGACATTCGTTCGACCGCAGGCATGGTGTTCCAGAATCCCGACGACCAGCTGGTGGCAACGCTTGTCGAAGATGACGTTGCGTTCGGTCCCGAAAACCTTGGCGTGCCATCGGCGCAAATTGCGCAGCGCGTACGCGAGGCGCTGAAGGGCGTGGGCCTGGTGGGCTTTGAGCGCCACGAGACCCATGCGCTTTCGGGCGGTCAAAAGCAGCGTGTGGCGCTTGCCGGTGTGCTCGCCATGGAACCGCGCGTGCTCATTTTGGACGAGGCGTCCTCGATGCTCGATCCGCGCGGGCGCAAGGGCCTTATGAAGGCCTGTCACGTGCTGCACGAACGCGGCATGACCATCGTGATGATTACGCACTTTATGGAAGAGGCCGCCGAGGCCGATCGTGTCGCGGTGTTTCGGGCGGGGCGCGTTGCCATGCTCGGTACGCCCGAGGAGATTCTGACGCGGGCAGATGGGCTCGTGGAGCTCAACCTGGATATGCCGGCGTCGTGCTGCTTGGGCATGGCGTTTCGTGCGAAGGGCGTGCCCGTTCATGCGCAGGTGCGCGAGGCGGATATGGTCGCCGAGATTGCGCAGGTATATGCCGACCGGAGTGGGGAAGACACCGCAGGGCGGCCTTCTGCATCCGATTCTCGTGTGCTCGACAACGTCTCCTCTGCAACCGACGGGACAGCCGTGTCGGAGCCCGTCATCGAGATTTCGCACCTCTCGCATAGTTACTCGCTGAGTGCCCGCGAGCGCCGCCGCTGGCATAAGCGCTCGGTCACTGCGGGCAAATCGAGCAAACAGGCTCTCTGGGGAAACGACCCCAGCAGCCCGTGGGCGCTGCGCGATGTATCGCTGACGGTGCGTCGCGGCGAGTTCCTGGGCTTGGCAGGTCATACCGGTTCGGGTAAGTCGACGCTGGTCCAGCATCTCAACGGTTTGATTCGCCCCCAGGAGGGATTCGTTCGCGCGCTGGGGCTCGATCTGTCAAACAAGAAAGACGCCGCCGCGGTTAAGGCCAAGGTCGGCGTGGTGTTTCAATATCCCGAGCGTCAGCTGTTTGCCGAAACCGTGACGCAGGACGTGGCGTTTGGCCCGCACAACCTTGGCTTGCCGCAAGATGAAGTCGACCGTCGCGTCGAGTCGTCGCTCTCGCGCGTGGGCCTCGACCTTTCCACGGTCGGCGACAAGAGTCCCTTCGAGCTTTCGGGCGGTCAGCAACGGCGCGTGGCATTCGCCGGTGTGCTCGCCATGGAGCCCGAAGTCCTGGTGCTCGATGAACCCATGGCGGGGCTCGATCCGGCTGCGCGCAGGGATTTCCTTGAGCTTATCGATCGGCTTCACCGCGATGGCCTGACCGTTGTCATGGTTTCGCATAGTATGGATGACCTGGCCAACTGCTGCGACCGCATCGTCGTGATGAACGAAGGTGCGGTGTTTGCCGAGGGAACCCCCGCGCAGGTGTTTGCACATGCCGATGAGCTCAAGTCGATCGGCTTGGGCGTACCTGCTGCTCAGCGCATGGCGTTGGCGCTCGCGGAGGCGGGCGTGCCGCTGCGTTGCGGCGGGCTCTATACGGTTGAGTCGCTGGCCGACGAGCTGGCAGATTTGCTGATCGGTCGCTCAGACGGTCCTTCTAACGTCGCGGACATTGCTAAATCCAAGACGGTCGCGCGAGAGGAGGGCTGCTAATGGAGGCGTTTTCGTTTGGCAGCTACTATCCCGGCGATAGTGCGATCCACCGCCTGGACCCGCGAACTAAGTTGCTCTTGGGCTTTGTGTTTCTGATCACGACGCTCACGGTCAGCAGCTTCCGCGGACTGGCCCCGGTCGCAATCTTCGTTGTCCTGATCTATACCGTGTCCCGGGTGCCGTTGCGTCGGGTCCTATCATCGATGGCACCATTGCTGGCGATTGTCGTGGTGGTCGCAGTGCTCAACCTGTTTTCCGACCAGAGCGGGCGCATTCTGTGGCAGCTTGGCTTTTTGCAGATAAGCGAGGGCTCGCTGCATTCCGCCGCCTTTATGGCGTGCCGCCTGAGCTTGATGATGGCCGGCATGAGCGCCATTACGCTCACCACGCCTACGCTCGACCTCACCGCGGGCTTTGAGCGTCTGCTCGCACCGTTTGCGCGCGTGGGGCTCCCTGCGCATGAGCTCGGCATGATCATGGGCATCGCGTTGCGCTTTATGCCGCAGTTTGCCACCGAGATGAAGCAGACGGCGGACGCGCAGGCAAGCCGCGGTGCACGCGTAACGGGTGGCCCGCTCGGCGGCGTGCGTATGCTCGGCAGTGTGGCGATTCCACTGTTCACGGGCGTGTTCCGTCATGCCGAGACGTTGTCTGCCGCCATGGATGCACGCTGCTATCACGGCGAGCAGGGCCGCACGCGTCTGCATGCACTTGCATTTCGCCGCGGGGATGCGCTGGCTGCGGTTGTGACGATGCTGCTGTTTGCGTGTGTCATCGTCGTCAACCTTCAACTTGTTTAGGCGCGATTCGAGCGCAAGAAAGGGGTCCCTATGACCGACAACGACCGCACGGCTCAGCTTGAGCGCGCCTGTTCGTATCTCAGGCGCATTCCGGCGTGGTATCTGGCCACGACCGATGTGACCGACGGGCATCAGCCTCGCGTGAGGCCGTTTTCGTTTGCCATGGTCGATGACGGTAAGCTGTGGTTTTGCACGTCGCGCGACAAGGATGTGTGGGCGGAGCTGAGTGCGAATCCCAAGTTTGAGCTCTCGGGCTGGAAGCCGGGGGAATGTTGGATCGTGTTGACCGGCGAGGCCGCACTTGAGGACGACGCGGTTGCGAGCGACAAGGTGCGTCAAGCGGGTTTTAAGCACATGGTGGGCATCGGCGAGGAACACGAGAGTGCCAACGACGGCCGCCTTGCTTTCTTTTCGGTCCGCAACATTGCCGCGCGCTTCTGTGATATCGACGGCAGCGAGGAGCGCCTGGAGCTCTAGAGCGTCTCAAATTAACTACCCGTTCCGAATTAGCTAGCGCCAGGAGGACACATGGACGGATTGAATACGGTGTTGGAGTATCTGACGTCGGTGCCGGCATGGTATTTGGCGACGAGCGTTGACGGACAGCCTCATGTGCGTCCGTTTTCGTTTGCGCAGATCCAGGACGGCAAGCTGTGGTTTGTAACAGCGCGCACCAAAGATGTGTGGCAAGAGCTGCTGCAAAACCAGCGCTTTGAGGCCACGAGTTGGTGGCCGGGCCATGGCTGGCTCATCTTGCGCGGGCGTGCCGGCTTGGATGACCGGGCTTTAGGCGAAATGCGCGAAGCTGGGTGGAAGCATCTAGAGCGCCTGGGCGAGCACTATGAGGGGCCTAACGACCCCACGCTCGTCTTCTTTAGCGTCGAGGATCCCGAGGCTTTTATCTGCAATCACGACGAATGGGTGCCGGTCGAGCTCTAGCCAGCTGGCTCATCCTAACAACTTGGTTTTCGCATGGGCGGGCCCCGTATTGCCCGGCGCCGTTAGGAGCGCCGGTCAATACGGGGCCCGCTCCATTTGTCAATTCCTTCAAGCGAATGTGTCGGGAATGTTTCAATGCATGAATATGCAAGCCATTTACGTATTAATGCATCTTTTGGTGCTAAAGTTTCAACCCACTTCATAACGACCGCTGCGAAATGCGCATCGGTGCATAAATCGCAGACAAGGAGTCTGATATGTCTTTGAAGGTTGGAATCGTCGGCGCGGCTGGATATGCCGGAGCCGAGCTCATTCGCCTCGTCCTCGGTCATCCCGAGTTTGAACTTGCTGCCATTACGTCCAACGCCGATGCCGGCCAGCCGTTGTCTGCGGTGCACCCGAGCTTCACCGGCGTAAGCGATCTTGTCTTTACGACGCATGATGCCCCTGAGCTCAAGAACTGCGACGCGGTCTTTTTGGCCGTGCCGCACACGGCTGCCATGGCACAGGTGCCCGCGCTGCTTGCATCGGGCGTCTCCTGCTTTGATCTTTCGGCCGACTACCGTCTGAACGACGCGTCCGTTTTTGAGGCTTGGTATGCCGCCGAGCATACGAGCCCCGAGCTGCTCAAGACCCGTGCCTTCGGTCTGCCCGAGCTGTTCTGCCAGGACTTGGAGACCGCCGCATCCGACCATGCCGACGGCAAATCCGTGCTGGTCGCCTGCGCCGGTTGCTATCCCACCGCAACGAGCCTTGCCGCCGCGCCCGCCGTGCGCGCGGGCTGGGTGGCCGAGAACGGCCCCGTGATTGTCGATGCCATTAGCGGCGTGACGGGCGCCGGTAAGTCCTGCAACGCCCGCACCCATTTTTGCAGCGCCGACGAGAACTTGGAGGCCTACGGCGTGGGCAAGCATCGCCACACGCCCGAGATTGAGCAAATCCTTGGCCTGACCGATCGCGTCGTCTTTACCCCGCACCTGGCACCGCTCAAGCGCGGTCTGCTCTCCACGGTGACGCTGCCGCTCACGCCGCAGGCTCTCGATACCTTGACCCTTGAGGACGTTGTCGACCATTACAAGCAGTTCTACGCCGGTCGCACCTTTGTGCGCGTGCTCGATGCCGGCCAGCAGCCCAAGACGGCTTCGGTCGTCGGCACCAACGCTGCCCAGATTGGCCTCGCGCTCAACAAGCGCGCGGGCGTGCTGGTGGCGACGGGTGCTATCGACAATTTGTGCAAGGGCGCTGCGGGCCAAGCAGTCCAGTGCGCCAATATCGTCTTTGGCTTTGACGAGCGACGAGGCTTGCCCACAGTGGCGTGCCCGGTGTAGCACATTCGATTGTTAACGATTTGGTAGTCGGGCATCGAGTGGGGCGCCACTCTTAAGCTGGTCTCATGATCACGACTGGCATGGCGCACCAACCGATGTCCGTTTTTTGTTTGACATAAGGAGTCATAAAGACGATGAATACCGAGCTGTTTGATTTCAAGATTCGCGCCGTCGAGGGCGGCGTTACGGCAGCTGCCGGCTTTAAGGCTGCAGGCATCCATGCTGGGTTCCGCAAGAACCCCGAGCGTCTGGATTACGCGCTCGTCGTGCCCAATAAACCCTGTCCCGGTGCCGGCGTGTTTACCACCAATCGCTTTTGCGCGGCGCCCGTGCAGGTGAGCCGTGCCAACCTGGGCGGTGCCGACAAGGGCTACGGAATCATCGCCGGCGTTTCGGTCAACTCTGGCAATGCCAACGCCGCCACGGGTGAGACCGGCCTTGCATGCGCGCACGAAACGTGCAGCATCGCATCGCAGGTCATCGGCTGCGAGCCCCAGCAGATTCTGGTTGCCTCCACGGGTGTGATTGGCCAGATTCTGCCGATCGACACGTTTGAGACCGCCATTCCTGCTGCCTACGAGGTACTTTCCGCCCACGGTGGCGCCGATGCCGCTCGCGCCATCATGACGACCGACACGCACTCCAAGGAGTACGCCGTGTCCTACGTCAGTGAGGCTGCGGGTCATGCGGGCAATGTCTATACGGTAGGCGGCATGTGCAAGGGCTCGGGCATGATCATGCCCAACATGGCCACCATGATCGCAGTTATCACCACCGATGCCCCCGTCGAGCCTGCGGCACTTCATGCCCTGCTGCTCTCGACCGTCAAGCAGACCTTTAACAAGGTAACGGTCGATTCCGACACCTCGACCAACGACACCTGCATCATGCTTGCCTCCGGCGCCGCTGCCGCAGATGCCGAGCCTATCGTCGAGGGCTCCGATGCCTTTGACGAGTTGGCATTTGCCGTGCACGAGGTGTGCGAGAGCCTGGCGCGCAATATCGCCGCCGATGGTGAGGGCGCATCCAAGCTCGTTACGGTCAACGTTACCGGCGCCGCCAACGACGAGGAGGCCGATATCGCCGCCCGTGCCGTTGCCAACTCGCCGCTCGTTAAGACCTGCATCGCCGGCCACGACTGCAACTGGGGCCGCGTTGCTATGGCGCTTGGCAAGTGCGGCGTGAAGTTTAATCAGGAAGACGTTTCCATCGACATGATGGGCATGCCTGTCTGTCGCGACGGTCTGACTGTTCCCTTTGATGAGGACGAGGCTCTACGACGTTTTGAGGCGCCCGAGATCGTGATCTCGGCCGACCTGGGTGCAGGCAACGCGGCAACGACCGTGTGGACCTGCGACCTCACGCATGAGTACATCTCCATCAACGGCGACTACCGTTCCTAGATTCCAGACACGCTGCGCATCTTGCCGCGATTGCGGACAGCGGAGCACGGCGCGATAACGATACGAAAGATGAGGCAGATTATGAAATTCGCACGCGACTGTCGTTCGAGCGAATCCAACGAAGCAACCGCGCAGCTGCTGTTCGAAGCGCTGCCGTGGATTAAAAACCTGACCGGCAAGACGGTCGTTATCAAATATGGCGGAGCCGCCATGGTCGATGAGCAACTGCGCCGCGACGTGATGAGCGACATCGTTTTGCTCAAGATTATCGGCATGCGCCCCGTCATCGTGCATGGCGGCGGCAAGGCCATCAACGAGGCGTTGAGCCATTACGATATTCCCGTCGAGTTTAAGAACGGCCAGCGCGTGACTACGCCGGCGACTATGGATATCGTGCGCGAGGTGCTGGGCGGCAAGGTTAACCAGGAGCTGGTTGCTGCTATCAACCACCACGGCAACCTGGCCGTGGGCGTGTCGGGCAGCGATGCCGGCACGCTCATCGCCGAGCCGCTCGACCCCGAGCTCGGTCGCGTGGGCAAAGTGACGCACGTCAACACGGACTATATCGAGCGTTTGCTCGATAGCGAGTACATCCCCGTCATCGCTACCGTCGCGGCGGGGGAGGACGGCGGTTTCTTCAACATCAATGCCGATACCGCCGCCGGTGCCGTCGCGGCAGCGCTTCACGCGCATAAGGCGATCTTTTTGACCGACGTCGATGGCCTGTACAAGGACTTTAGCGATAAGGATTCGCTTATCTCTAACCTAACGCTCGACGAGGTTAACGAGATGCTCTACGGTGGCGAGGTCGATAAGGGCATGATTCCCAAGCTACGTGCGGCCGTCGACGCGCTTGCCGGTGGCGTGTTCCGCGCCCATATCATTAACGGTACCACGCCGCATTCGCTGCTGCTTGAGCTGCTGACCGATGCCGGCGTCGGCACCGTGATCCATTCTACCGAGACGGCCTACGAGTTCGATACGCACCCGCACCCGCTTTCGACCTTTGCGGCGCGCCTGACCGAGAATCTCGACGAGGTCGAGAAGCTTCAAACGGTCTAGCCGGCTCAAAATTGCTACGCCATTACGCCCAAACTCCGCGCTACTTGGCGCTTAACGAAAGGTATCTCATGTCACTTGCAGCACAACAATCGCTCGAATCCTACTACGTCATGCACACCTTCGGTCGCTCTCCGGTCGAGTTTGTCGAAGGCCGCGGCATGAAGCTCACCGGCGACGATGGCCGCGAATACCTCGATTTTCTTGCCGGCATCGGCGTGTGCAGCCTGGGCCACGGCAACCCGGCAGTGCTGTCGGCGCTCGAGGCTCAGACCAAAAAACTCCTGCATGTCTCCAACTATTTTTACATCGAGCAGCGTGGCCAGGTCGCGGCGCTGCTGTCCAAACTCGCTAACGATGATACGGACGGTGCGCGCGTGCTTGCCGACGCGATTGCCGCCGGCGACGAGACCACGGCGGCGGCGCTTGGCGCTCCGGCTGCGGGCGAGCGGGTGTGGGAGACGTTCTTTGGCAATTCCGGTGCCGAGGCCAACGAGGGCTCGATGAAGCTCGCGCGTCTGTACGCCAAGTGTGCCGGCAACGGTGGCAACACCATCGTGTGCATGCGCGGCGGCTTTCACGGTCGTACGCTCGAGACCATTGCCGCGACCATGCAGGATTGGCTGCAGGACAGTTTCCGCCCGCTGCCGGGTGGCTTTGTGGCCTGCACACCCAACGATGTAGATGAACTGCGTGCAATTTTTAAGCAGTTGGGCAGTGAAATTTGCGCCGTGATGCTCGAGCCGATTCAGGGCGAGAGCGGTGTGCACCCCATGACCGAGGAGTTTATGGCTACGGCGCGCGACTTGGCGCACGAGGTGGGTGCCGTGCTTATTGCCGACGAGGTCCAGTGCGGAATCTTTCGTACGGGTAAGCCGTTTGCGTTCCAGACCTATGGCGTGGAGCCCGACATCATGAGCCTTGCCAAGGGCATTGCCGACGGTGTGCCTATGGGTGCCGTGGTGGCAAAGAAGGAAATCGCCGACGTCTTTAAGCCCGGCGATCATGGTTCGACCTTCGGTGGCAGCTGCTTGGCCATCGCGGCGTGTGCCGCGACGCTCTCCGCGCTTGTGCACGGCGATTATGCCGAGCATGCTGCCAAGGTTGGCGCCTATATGGAGCAGGCGCTGGCTAAGCTTCCGCATGTGGTAGAGGTGCGTGGTCGCGGCCTGATGCTCGGCTGCGATTTGGATGCTGCCGCGGGTGATGCACACGACGTCGTGGCCCGTGCATTGGGGGCTGGTGCCGTGATTAACGCTACAGGCGCACATACGCTGCGCTTCCTTCCGCCGCTCGTGTGCGAAGAGGCCGACGTGGACAACCTGATCGAGATCTTGGCTGGTGTTTTGGCCTAACACGGCGCAATAACTTAATTTGGACCGGGTTCCGGAGGTGGCGCGCGCAGACGTGGTGTAAGAGCGTCCCGAGGTCCGTCGCTGCAAGTCC
>CAUGNQ010000060.1 GCA_959600835.1 uncultured Collinsella sp.
GTTTCAAACCGGGCTCGAACGAACATGCCTATTGACAATGGCTTTCTCATATTAGAAAAGGACCCCTTTGCAGAGGTCCTAGTCAATTCAAGGTGGCGGGGAAGGGAATCGAACCCCTGACACGAGGATTTTCAGTCCTCTGCTCTACCAACTGAGCTACCCAGCCATTTGAGGTGTGCCTTGTTTCAAGGCTTGATTAGTATAACCAAGGACGCGTTCCGGTCAACCGAGAATTTTAAAAAAGTTTTTGAGCACAGCCTCGGTTCTTTAAATCGGCACGTCAGAGGCATCAGCCGGCAGCAAGAAGTTTTTCGCTCAGAGCCGCACGGGCAAACTCACTTGGAGTCATCCCCTCGGCAGCCGCCCGTCGACGAATGGCCTCCTTCATTCCCAGAGGAATCTTGACCGACAGCGTTGCCGTCCCCTCACCTGAGAGTGGGGGCCGTCCATGCGCGATCCCACCAACGGTGTGTTCGCCATCCGGAAACTCTCCGCGCTCGTACGACTCGCACCACGCGTCAATCATTTCATCCGTTACAACCTGACCATTAGCGGCCGTATACGTCTTGCCCATCATCGACCCCTTTGCCGAGCCCGTTCAATCTCCTGCCAAAATTTCTTCTGGACTGGAGACAAGGCATGAATGATAAGCCCCCACGGACAAGCTCGACCGCGACAAGCTCCACGCTTCGTCCGTCTGGGAGCCATCCAATCGCAAGCCATCTCAGCGGCTCGCCCTTCGGCTCGCGACGAATGCACTCAGTAACCGCAAGCCAAGCGCTAAGCACCTGCTTTTCCGTCAGGTGCTTTTTAGCGTTGGGATGGATCTCAACATCCATGCATCTTCTCCTCCATCTTACCCAATTTCGTATGACGAAAGTCCGCTGTCGCCAATTCTTAAGCCGGCACGCGTTGGAGAGCAGGGGTCGAAACAATGATTGAAGGACGCTCTAGTACGGCCCAGGCGCCGGGGCAGGAGCACATACGCCAGGGACGTACGTTTTCGTAGCATACGAGGACATAGCCACGTGCATCGATAAAGGCGATATCGATGGGATAGGCCATAAAACACGTATGGACCGAAGAGCAGCGTGGAAACGCCATGACGAGCGGCAAGCCGTTGGCGGCAACCGGATGCCGTCCCAGCATGCCGCGCAGGCGCACGACAAACGACTCCGCCACCACAAACTCCGCCGGCGTCCAACCCAGCCTATTGAGTGCCCGCGCGTAGGCGATGTAGGACGAGACCGCGGTCACATGACCACCCCCGGGCGCCATGGATCGACCGTCACCGCGCGCTCGTGCGACAACGTTGTCGGCGCCCCCAGCGGAACGCCAGCGATGCTGAGAGAAGTCGGCCACGGCTCATAGTGCATGGTGCAGGTGTAGGTCCTAAACGTGCCGGAAAGCGAAAGCAAACCGCCATCCGATGTCGTCGCACCCTGTTCGCTCGAGACCTCGATCAGCAAGTCATAGCCTTCCATGGCATGTTGGATCTGAGCCTGAACGGTCGCGGAAGCATCGATGGAGCTGCCATCGCCCTCCCCGCTCGGCGCCACGGCATGTGCTAGCACGATATCGGGCACCACGCGATCGAAGCGTGCGACCGCACCGGCAAAGACCATGACGTTGTACACGATAAGCGCCAGAACCAGCAGGACGGGCGTGACCACGGCCATCTCGACCGTCGCCTGGGCGCACTCCTCGCACAGGCGCGTGCGGATGCCCATTACGACCCACCGCCCAGGGCACCCGCCAGTGTGGTGACATCGACGGTAAGTGGGATGGAACCGCCGCCGGGCAGCGGAATCTCCGCAAGCGTGAACGTCGTGCCGCTGATGGTGCGCTCGACTTGATATTCCAGCGCTTCGCAAAGCGCCTTGGGATCGGTCACGCCCAACGGAATACTTCGCAGCTTGTCTTGCGCTTGAGAGAGACCGGCAATGTCAGACCCCGGGCTCTTAATGACGTTGGCGGAATCAGTCAGCACCGGCTTTCGCAGGCGCAAGTCGCACGGCTCCAGATCCAACGCCGCCACGGACGCCGAAACGGTATCGCCGAGCCACGATGCGATGGAGCCCAACGCGCCGCTGCCCCCTCCTAGGCCTTTAATCATCTCGTCCATAAGTTCGTCGGCCGAACCTTGGATGTCTCCGTATCCCACAAGCAGCCGTCCCCAGACATCCATGACGCCATCGAGTACGCCGGCAACGCCACCCGAGCGTTCCTTCAATGTCGAGAAAAATCGCGAAAGCACGTTGTTTTGCGCCGTCGCCTCATCGGGCGCCAGCACCGCGGCAGAGATGGCACCGCGATCGCCAAGCCTGACTGCCGTGTTAAACGAAGAGTTGAGCTCATCGGGGCTCGAGATGGCACCCGAAACCGCAAAGGCAACCACGCCGTTGCGACCGGGAGGAGCGATACGCGGACGCTCGCCCGAAAGCGCTTTGATGGCCTGGTCAAACGCATTGCTCGCACGGTCGGTCTCGTCTTCGGTCTGACGTTCGAGCTCGAGCTCTTTGTTGCGGCATTCGACGTAGCCTTCCAGGGCGTCTTTAAACTTGTCAAAGTGATACTCGAAGCCGTTTTCGATAGAGGTTGAAGGCGCCGCAACAGCACCAAGCGACGAAACGCCAAAATGGCATTTGCTGCATTTATCCTGTCCATCGTAATCGGCAACCGAAGCAAATCCGCTCGGCGTCCCTTTCTTATAGTTAGGGCAGGTCGTCCCGTAATGCAGATACGCCTTGTCATCGTTCACGCTCGTCGGCCACACCGCATCGGTATAGAGCTCCGTCGCCCGAACCTCATCAGAGTTGCGCGGCAGCAGCGGAATATAGGAGGAAACCCTGTCTCCGTTCTCGGTTATATGTGCCCGATCGACCTCCGCGCTCGCATAGGTATAAAACGCCTTACGCGCCGCAGACTCTGCCTTCATCTCGACACTCGAGCCGTGGGGCTTCTCATTTGTCAGACGCCAATGGTAGTAGTCCTTCGCGCGATCAAGGGCAACTTGGGGCTCCCACGTAACGCTCGATGAGTAATGCGGATTTTGAACACCGGAGAGATCCGTTAGGCTTTTCGCACGCTCCCACATGCAAGAACAGCTGCCGACCGAGCCCTTGTCAGACCCACCACAATCCGCCAGCCAAGCACGCTCTTTAGCCTTCGCCGTGTCCTCAGAAGCCTTCCGCAGCTCCTCGGCCGCACCCTCTAAATCATCTGATGTGTCTTTAATGGTATCGGTCGAGATCTCTGACCCTTTGAGCGCAGCGAAGTCAGACTCGGATGTCCTGGGCACGGCAAGCGCCGTACCGGTATAGGTCACACTATCGGTATCCTGCGCCGACACCGCCTGCGTGGCACGCGCGGCGATCAGATACGGCAGAGCCGTCTCGATTTTCTGTAAGCCTTCCGATGCGCTTTTGGCAAACTTGTTGCGCGTTTTAATGATCTCAATCCCGGTGTCGACCATATTGCCGGCAACTGGTTCGGCACCCGGGATGAGGATGGCGACCAGGCCCGTCCCGATCGTGGCAAACCCCGCCAGCCCCAGACTCAAGATGCTCGCATCAACCACCGTGGCAGCCGTGTGATAGGACGACACTACGTTGGCACCCGCCAGCGCGCCGCTATCGGCCGCCACCTGGGTATCCCCGGCACGCGACATGCTCCATATCGCCGCCGTCGACGAAAACAGCAGCGTGAGCACCACCAAGATAACCACCGCAGAGGAGAGCGTGGTGTAGGCACCGTCTTCGATAAACAGGTCGATACCGGCTCGACCCATAAAGCCGCCTCGTTTGCGGAGAGCGCCTGGTCGACGGCGGGCCGCAAACCCTTGCGTCACCCGCAACAGGCAGCGCCTAATCCCATGCAGCAATCCACGAATCATAATCTCCCTCCAGCCATTCGGGACGCGATTGATACGAGACATCGACCTTGAGCTCAACGTAGCCGCCCTCGGCGGTACCACCCATAGCCTGCGCAAACGCACCGATCACAGGCAACGGCTTGACCTCGCCGGAAACGGACACGGACGAGACGCCACCCGCACCGGCCCGGCCAAGCTCGATATCCCACGACAACGGCCCGCCGGCATGAAAGATCGAAACGTTGGGCACTGCGGCAAGTCGGCGGCGGGTGAACTCCTTAAGATCGTCGTCCTCCGCCGTCGTCGTGGTCATGAGCCGCGCGGTCTCGGCGGCGGCAGACTCCATGACCGCGCGCGTATAGAGCAGGCACACCGGTTGCAGCGCGAGAAGGATGAGTGTCAGAAACGTCGGCAGCAAAAAAGCGGCCTCGACCGTAGACTGCGCCCGGTCCTCGCGCGCGGCATCAATACAACGCGATGTCCTTAGCGGCCGCAGCGGCGTCGATAACCGACGTCGAGGCAACGCCATGGGATGCCGCCCGCTCAACCAGCGCCGCCAAGCGCCCATCGGTGCCGGCACGCCAAAGTCCCGCGATCGCCAGCACGATCGATAACAGCGCCACCGTGACGATGGCGTATTCGACCGTCGCCTGGGCAGATTCCTCACGCAGGACATCATGCATTTCACGATCCCTCCTTTGAGTCCGTTGCCTGCGGGCTCAGGCGCACGGCGCGCAGACGACACGAAGCATCGCCAGCATCCGCGGCAATTGTCACCATATCGACCCAGCCGCGTTCGTCGCGCACGATGGCGCCCCACACGTTTCCCTTGATGTCGAGATAGCCGCTCAGAGCAAGTTGCGCCGTGGGTACCTCGCGATAGGCACGCAGCATATCCGCCGCCGCTTCGGTCATCGGTCGGTCCTCGGACCATGCAAGCCGGACCGCAATCGCGTTGCCCTCAGGCGAATCCGTCGCAGTGCCAGACCGCTTGTCGAGCGTCCGCAGAAAGGTTTGCGCCGTGACAGCGACATCCGAATCGTCCGCATCTCGCATCTCATCTTTTTGAGACGCCACCGCCGAATCTGAGCCCAAATCGGAGGCGGTCCCAGGACGCTGCTGCCGCGCGGCGTTAAGCCCCCAAAGCACCGCCGCTATCGCCACGGTCAGGCAAGCAAACACCAGCAGCACCCCGATGGGGCGCTCGCCCTCTACAGGCTGTTGATGCCCTCGCTGATAGCGTTCCATAGATCTTGGACCTTGCCCTTAAATGCGACGATGGCGATAATCGCGATCACCACGAGCACGCCGACCAAGATGGCATACTCGGTGGTACCCTGTGCACTCTCCTCCTGCAATAGTTCCTTGGCGCGCTGACGAACATGTGCCGCCCGGCAAAACGCCCAGCCCTGGACCTTGCCAGCAGCGTCAGTCATCGTGTTCATGTATTCCTCCCTACATCATCCCGCCTGCTCCCAGCAGCGGGCCCAATATGGACAGAAGCAACGCCGGCAAGATGAGCGTGCCGGTGGGAATCAGCAGCTTGACGGGTGCACGCTCGATCTCGCGCTCGACCGCGGCGCGATGAGCCGCACGGATCTCGCGACTTTGAGCGGCCAGCGTCTCGGCAAGTGGGGCACCCAGGGCGAGCGCCTGCCCCACCGTGATGGCAAAGGTCTCGAGCGCTCGCACGTCCAGGTCGCGCGCGGCGGCCAACAACTCGTCCTCACGCGTGCCCACGCCCACCTGCCACGCCATGCAGGCGCGCTCAAGGCGAAGAGCCAGCACTGACCGGCGGTTGGCGCAGAAAATCTCAAGCGCCGCATCAAACGAAAGACCGGCCGAAAGACCCAAGCGCACAACATCGATCATCTCGGACACTTCGCCGAGCGACACTCGCGCCGGGCCGCCCGCTCCAACCGCGCCCTTCACTCGCGCGGTCAGAGCATCGACCACCGAGCGACCCGCGGCAGCGACCAGCACCGCCTCGCGCTTGCAGGCCCCTGCGATCTTGCGTGCATCCGCCCGATCCAAACCCGTCGCGACAAATACACTCAGGGCGCACAGGCAAGCCGCAACTGCAACCGGGGCGCTCATAGCTCCACCCGCATAATGCGCCGGATAACCACCAGGGCAACGGCGTTGAGGGCAAGACCCAGCACCACAGCGCCCGCGCCGGCAGGCGTCGCAAGACCGCGACGAAAATCTGCCGAAAGCAGCGCCAACACCGCGCACATGCCCGCCGGCATCGCCGCGACCATATGCGCAGACATGCGAGCCTGCGACGTCTTAACATCCAGGCGGCGCTTGAGCTCAATGCGCTCCCCCACCATGCTCGACGCCTCGGACAGTAAGTCGGCAAGCGGAGCGCCGGTGCGCTGAGACACCTTAAGCGCCAAGGTCACAAGCGAAAGACCGGGGGCGTCGATACGCACGAGCAAGTCATCGAGCGCGTCGGTCGCCGAGATGCCGCAATCGATCGCCGCCGCCACCCGCAAAAACTCGGTATGCACTGGCTCTTGCGCATGAGCGCCCACAAAGCGCATGCCCTGGGCCAGCGAATGTCCCGAGGCAAGCGACATGGAAAGTGCGGTAAACGCCTCGGGCATTGCCTCTTCTGCATCGTGTTGCTCGCGCCGGCTCTCAAAGCCATCCCGAGCGGCACCAACGGCAAACGGAGCAACAAGTCCCAAGGCAAATCCGAGGGGCGATAACGACACCATCGTTAGTAAAACGCAGCAGACACCGCTCGATAGCAGCAGAAACGCCAAACGTCCCGAAGCATCTTCGATCACGAGGCCAAGGCGATGCGCCGGAGCCAGCGATGCCCACGAACGGGCGATCTTTTTCAGCAGATCGTTTTCCACCAGCTCACGCGGCAGCTTCTCTGCCACCGTCTCGAGCGCCTGACGTGCCAGCTCCGCCGGCGGTACCTGCGGCACACGAGGTTCCGCCCCGCACGCCGTCGCGACAGAAAGCCCTGCCAAGCCCCCTACGACGAGGGGCACAGTGATCTCCATTCGTCCACCTCCTCTTGTGTGAGCGTCCCCGACCGCAGGCCTTCTGCGATAAACGGCGGCTCGCGGTCAAGCGTCCAGGTGCGCTCGGCGGCATCGAACGTCACATAGCGCTCGAGCTCTACGCCGCCCGATGCGGCGCGTCGCACCCCCGAATACGAGGAGACGAAGCGCCTGCCATCGGCGTGGCGCTCGGACATCACGATACCGTCGAGTGCCATGGCAATCTGCTCCTCGATGAGCTCGCTCGGCAGATCGATGCCATAACGTGCAAGCAACGTCAGACGCACCACGGTCTCCTGTTCTGAACCCGCATGAAGCGTGGTGAGCGACCCGTCGTGGCCCGTGTTCATGGCCTGCAACATGTCGCAGCACTCGGCACCGCGCACCTCGCCCACCACGATGCGGTCGGGGCGCATGCGCAGGGCATTAGTCACCAGGTCGCGGATCGTCACCGCGCCCTCGCCCTCAATTGAAGCCTCGCGCGCCTCTAGGCGCACCACGTGCGGATGATGCGCAAACTTGAGCTCGGCAGAGTCCTCGATCGTCACGATGCGCTCGCCGGTGGAAATCTCACATGACAACGCGTTGAGCAGGGTGGTCTTACCAGATCCCGTGCCTCCCGCAACCGCCAGGTCCTGTCGCAGCGACACCGCACACGACAGCAGCTGCGCATACCAAAGCGGCAGCGATCCCAACCCCACGAGCTCGTCCAGCGAGCAGATACGGTCCGAGAACTTTCGGATGGTGAGGATTGGCCCGTCGATCGCCACGGGTGGAATCACCGCGTTGACGCGATAACCCGTCTTGAGGCGGGCGTTGACGATGGGGCTACGCTCGTCGATACGACGGCCGAGCGGCGAGATAATGCGGTCGATAAGCACACGGATCTGCTCATCATCCTCAAACGCATGCTCGATGGGGTACAAGACGCCGCCGCGTTCAAAGAAAGCCGAGCGACAGCCGTTGATCATGATCTCGGTAACGGTGTCGTCCTCGATGAGCGGCTGCAACGGCCCCAAGCCCACCACGTCATCCAAAATCTCGTCGATGATGGTTTCGCGCTCGGGCGTCGCGAGATCGGTCGGCTCCTCAACATTGAGCGCCGCCTCCACCGCAGGACGCAATTCCGAGCGGGCAAGTGCCGGGTCGATATAGGCGCTGATACGCGCCACTTCGTCGTAACCCATGCGGTCCATCACGGCGCGCTTGGTGCGTCGTTTCACCGCGCGGCGACGCCCCGCATCTACAGGCGCTGCCGCCGCTGCAGCGCCGGCAGCCTTAATCCTCGTTTGCAGGCTCATCGCTGATCACCCTCGCGCAACCAGGGAAGGCGGATACGCGGGCGTTCGGTACGCGTTGCACGGTCGGCGACCATATCGCTCCAAGGGCCGACGGCGCACCCCAGTTCCACGAGCATCTCGCGCGTGGCCTCGCGCATGCTAGTCGCAAAAGCACTGGTCTGCCCCACCGCCTCGTCAGCGCGCCCAAACGCCATGAGCGCGGCGAGATCCTGCCCGCCATCGGCGATACGAATCTTGGAGCTCAACGCACAGGCAATCTCAAAGCGCATGGCGACGTCCTCGTCTGCCCCGCGCGCACCGAACCGGTTGAACACGGCGCTCATGCGCGTGCGCGGCACACCTACTCGACTTGCCAGTTCGATGACGCGCGACGCCGATGTCGCGGACGACACCGCCGCATCGCCAACGACCAGGCAACGGTCGCTCGCCGCCACCGCAGCCGCCACGGCGTCGCCCCAAAAGACCGAGGTATCGATAAAGACCACGTCGGATTCGCGACGCAGAACATCAAGCAGTAGCTCCACCGGACGCGCCATGAGCTCGGCTTGCTCGGGCGCCGCGACGGGACCCCAGAGCGTAACGCCCGGCGCCACGCGCATCGATGTGGCTACGATATCCGGCTCGGTGAGCGTGCCCGCCGCCGACGGCTCGATAAGTGCCGCCATATCGCGCGGAGCATCGACGCCTAACAAGTCGTAAAGGTTTCCAAACATCAGGTCCAGGTCGAGCACGGCGGCACGCAAGCCCAACAGCGACGATGTGTGTGCCATGGTGGCAACGATCGTCGACTTGCCGCAACCGCCCGAACCCGAAATAGCGCAGATGACCGGAGCTCGATGCGGCGGAGCGGCAGCGTCTGCCGGCGGCATCGGAGGCGGCGGGGCGGGCGTCGGTGGCAGCGCCCCCGTCTCCCCCGCCGCAACCACACGCTGCGTCCAAGCCGGCATGGCAGCTTGTTCGGTCTGCGAGGCAGGCTCGTTCTGCGCAATCTGCTCATGCTGCATTAGCGACAACTCGCCGCACCCGGCAAAGCCCTCAACTTCGTCGAGTTCATCCGCCAGATTCACGCCGTGCACGTATCCCATATCTACTGCCGGGGAGTCGCCAGCATGCTGCGCCGGCCCTCCAGCGTCATCGTATACAAGGGGGTTCCGGGGGCGCCGACCATGCTCGGCTTCCGCTTTTCCATAATCATCAACACGCGGGCCTCTTGTAGCGCGAGGCGCCCCGGGTTCCCTATCAACAAAAGCATCGGGCTCAATCGTCATGCGCCGATCGGAATCAACCGCTCCCTCGCCCGCGCGCCCGTTGCCGCATATACTGTGTGCAGCGATGACCTCGGTCGCCCCCGCGCGAAACAGCCCCTCGATATCCGACGGATCGAGCGCTTCTATCAACACGACCACGCGACTCACGCGGCCTTCGGCCGTCAGGCGCGCAACAGTCTTGCGCACATCTTCGGTATCAAATAGAGACGCCGCGATGATGGCAGCCCCGCGGCGCGACGGAAACGCCCGCGCCATGGAAACCAGCCCGTCCAGGTCACCCACGCGAAGCACCTGTGCACCCGCATCACGGCCCTCGACTTCCCGCTGCAACAGCCCGTAATCGCCGCACGCGCAGCACGCAAGCCAGATCGCCTTCATCACTCGTCGCCTCCGCTCTTTTTGCCGCGCGCCGTGGCGGGAATCGTCAAGCTGACCGTTCCCTTGCCCGAGGCTCCCAGCAGTTCCTTGACGTCTTCGGGGTCAGCCGCCAGCGTCACCCATTCGATCTTGCCCTCGCGCGTGGCACCGGAATCCTCACTGGTATCGATCACGTACGCGCCGCACAGCCGATCGGTCACGCCGTCTTTTTGCACATACACATCCACGTAGCTGCCCACGCCCGTAGCACCGCCGACCGAGTGCTCGGCATCGACCGCCACCGAAACGGCGACCTTGCCCTTAGGCACCTCGAGCTTGCGGCTCTCGGCCTTGGTGTAGACATTGCAGATCACGGCGTTTTTGGGAATACGCGAAGTCGTCACGTCGCCGCGCACCTGGCGCAGCTCGGTCGCTGCGTCACGCGGCAGCAGGCTCGTCAGCCATTCCTGGGTTATGACATTGGTCTCATCGAGGGTCTCGCCCACATCGATATCGCGCGCCGCGACGCAAACTTCGACGCGATCGCCACCGTACTTGGCCAAGGTCTCAGCCTGGACCTGTTCGGCTTGCGAGCGGATCGACGAGCCGTAAACCATGCAGAGCAGAGCAGCGAGCACGCCCGCGACCAGACTGATGGCGATGCGCTTGCTCTTGTTCACGGCCGCTCCTCTCATGGCAGTGCCGGGCGAATGCCCGTACCACCATTGTCTGGGCGGTCAGAGTGCAAAGCGGCGCAATCGCAATCTTGGTTTTCGATGTCAAACCAATCGCTGACCAAAAGCTGACCAGCCCGTCAAGCTCGTGGCAAGGTTTTGGTCAGCACGTCAGCAAACTGCATGTTTCGAGGCTTTTCCACAGCAAAAAAGCCGTCTCCCGAACAGTTGGGAGACGGCTGTCATAGGAAAAATCAATTACAGATGGACATCGGGATCGAGCATTTGAGCACTCACGCGCATGGATGACGCCAGGTTTTGGAACGTTTCCAGACGCAGGCTATCGATCTGCCCGGCGTCCTCGGCCTCGCGAACGGCGCAGCCCGGCTCATGGACATGCGTGCAATCGCCAAACCGGCACGCGCGCGATGCCTCGACAATCTCGGGGAAAGCGCGCGCCAGACCCCGCTCGTGACCCACGAGCGGCAGGCTACGCAGGCCCGGGGCATCGGCGATCACGCCGGCGTCGCCCGGCAGTGCCACCATCACGCGCGCGACGGTAGTGTGACGGCCCTGATCGTCGCGTTCGCGCACACCGCCGGTCGCCAACGTATCGTGGCCCAGCAGCGCATTGAGCAGCGTCGACTTGCCGGCACCCGACTCGCCCAGAATCATGGCGCAGCTCCCGGCGGGCACGCAGGCACGGACCTCGTCCAGGCCGCGGCCCTCGGCAGAGGACGTCACGATCACGCGCACGTCCGGACCCACCAGGCGGCGCACGCGGTCCAGATCGCGCTCGAGTTCCTCGGCATCGCAGCGGTCAGCTTTGGTGAGTACCACCACCGGTTCGGCATCGCAGTCGAGCGCCAACACCAGCGAGCGCGCCACGCGGTCGAGCAGCACCTCGCCGGCACCGAGCGCCTGCACGATTAGCACGCTATCCACGTTGGAGCAGAGCACCTGACGCTCCCCGCGGGCACGGCCGCGCCAACGCTCAAAGCTCGTACGGCGCGGCAGCACGCACTCAATCACGCCCATATCGTGCCCGGGAGCGCGGCGCACCGCCACACGATCGCCCACGGCAGGCAGCAGGACCTCGTCCTCGCCGCGTGACTTGGCAAACCCCACAGCATGCTCGGCACGAAACGTGTCATCGGCAGTCGCCACCAGTGGAAACCCGCGATCCAAGCGCACCACGGCGCCAAGCTGCATCTGCTCGGGCTCCTCGGCATGTGCGCAGAAATCATCAAAGGCAGCCTGCTGGGCTTCATCGACCGGCAGGTCATCGAACGCCGGAACGTCCTGCAGCGCGTCGAGTCCCGGCACGCTCGCCAGCAGCTCCTCGGCAGACGCGGGAGCCTCGGTCGCGAGCTTCCGACGACGATCGCGCTTAGCCCGCGCCCCCGTCGTCTTTTTCTTCGCCTTAGCCCTAGCCTTGCCCACAAGCGCCTCCCAGCACCATAAATCACAACTGAGCAGGTATTTTCCCACAAAAAAGAGTCGGTCGAGCAAATGCTCGACCG
>CAUGNQ010000061.1 GCA_959600835.1 uncultured Collinsella sp.
AGAAAGCCCCAGCTCGCCCACCATGTCGATGCACTTTGCCTCCATGCGCGACGTCGCCACGGCCAAGCGATGCCCCTGGGCGGCCAACCCATCCAGCAGCTCGGAAATTCCATCGAACACAGGGTACTCTTCCGGTCCCAGCTCATCAAAAAAGGCACGGTACTCGTCGGCCACCACAAGCGACTCCTCGCGCGAGAAGCCATAAAAGTCGTGAAAGCTCTTCCACAGGGGCGGCCCGATCATGCGGCGCAGGTCACCCATCTGCACCTCCGAAAACCCGCGCGCAGCCAGCGTCTTGCGCGTCGAGGTCATCACCGCCCGGCCTGTATCGGCCACCGTGCCATCGAAATCAAACAGAACAACCGACCGCTTGCATATCTCCAGCTGCTCCACTGGCACCCTCTCTTCCCCAATTGATGATTTCCACACCGACACTTCAAACTGTTGACTATTCAACAATTGAACCTAGCAATGTGGAACGACTCTACTATACTTGTCGCACTTTGCTCTCAGAAGGCGGCGCGCAAACGCCCCAACGAAAGGTGCAATTATGTCTTTTGCCATCATAACCGACTCCACGTCGGACATCTCCCCCGCCCGCGCCCAAGAGCTCGGCATTTACGTGATTCCGCTGCATGTGATTATCGAGGGCGAGGACCTGCTCGACCAGGTGCAGATCACCGCCGAGGAGTACGTCGCCCGCATGGCAGGCTCCGAGCAGCTGCCGCACACCTCGCAGCCGAGCGCCGGCGAGTTCAAGGCACTCTTTGACCGCGTGCTCGCCGACGGCCATGACAGCGCCATCTTTATCTCGCTGTGCAGCGAGTGGTCTGCCTGCTATTCCAATGCATGCCTGGTAGCCGATACCCACGAGCTCGACGTGCGCTGCATCGACTCGCGCACCGGCTCGGGTGCCGAGGGCCTGCTGGTGGAGTACGCGCTCGCCATGCGCGAGGACGGTCGCAGCCTGGACGAGACCGAGGCGCAGATCCGCGCGACGCTGCCCGACGCGCACCTGTTGCTGATTCCCCGCACGCTCGAGAACCTGGTTAAGAACGGCCGCGCACCTAAACTCGCCGGCCAGCTCACCCAAATGCTCAACATTCGCCTGGCCGTTTCGCCGGAGTGGAAATCGGGCGAGATCAAGGCCATCAAAAAGGGCCGCGGCGCCAAGCGTATCGTCGCCAACACCATGGCTGACTGCCTCGCATTTTTGGCCGAACATCCAGGCTCCAGCGTGCGCGTGCTCACGACCGGCGCCGCCGAGGAGCGGGAGCTCGTCAACCGGGCGCTCGCGGGCCAGGACTACGTAGACGCCGGCACCGGCCCCATCGGCTGCACCATCGCCACCCATGTAGGCGTGGACGCCATAGCCATCAGCTATTGCCCCCGCTACCAACCTGCCAATTAGGGACAGGTTTATTTTGGCAGGTTTTATCTGGGCAAACGTCAAGCGCCAACAAAGGTTTGTCTGACAAGGCCGGACATGCCGGGACTGTCGAGCGACCGAGGTACTACCAGCCGCAGCAAAACCATCACGCCGGCGCACCCAACTCAGGGCGCGCCGGCGTTTCTTTAGAAGTTGCAGCGGAACAGGACCGTTTTAGTCGAAAGGCCGCAAACCGCTCCCCATACCGTCCCGAATCGCCCTGTTTAGGGGGTTGACTATATCCAATTTCAAGCGATTGTCTTAGATTCATTCCAGATGATATGATATTACTCCAACAACAGTACTCATATTTGCCATTTTTTGCCCACCAGCCCATTCGGCCCATTCGGGGGCAACTCCCTGTTGTCTCTAACCCACCCCATATCCGCTAAAACCCATTCCGCAACAGCCGCACACACTTTGGCGCCACCCGAACACCACTCACGGAGCCGCACTCCACTATCACCGAACCGAAACAAGAGCCGAGCGCCCCAACAACCAAAATAACGTACCCTCATTTCAATGAACCCTGACTAGGACGGCATTTACATGAGCAACGTCACGCATCAATACGCCCTCATCGGGGACACGTTATTCCAATTCAAGAAAGCAATCTCTCACGTATCGGAGCCGCAAAGTCAAATCGTCATCTGCAGCAACGGTCCAGACATCCGTTACGCAACGCTCGAAGAATGGGAGAAAGCTGGCAGATCTTTCGACAAACGGGCACAGGCCGAGGGCATCGTCACCAGCGCGAGCCCAGCGCGCGACAAACTCGAGCTCTTTCGCAATCTCTTTACTGGTCGTAAAGATGTTTACGCTCATGGGTACCGCAGAAAAGACGGGGGAATCGGCTATGCACCCGCCTGCGCAAATGAGTGGAAGTCAGGCACTTGTCCCAAAGCGAGCCATCAGAAAGTCAAATGCGCAGAATGCGGCAACCGCGTCTTCCCCGAGTTGAGCGATGCCACGATCATCGACCATTTCAAAGGCAATGACGACAGGCTCCGAGACGTCATAGGTCAGTATGTTCTCGATAGTGACAGCAACACAAAAGTCCTGGTCATCGATTTTGACGGAGCCGATTGGAAAGAAGCGACCAATGCCATTCGGCTTGTCGCAAAAAGCCATGGAATCGATGCTGCCGTTGAACGATCGAGATCAGGCAACGGCGCACATGTCTGGTTTTTCTTCCTAGAGCTCGCTAGCGCAAAGACTGCACGAGATTTTGGAAGCAGCCTTATCGCCGAAGCGGCGATGCTCAACAAGACAATCACCTTCGAAGCTTTTGACCGAATGTTGCCCGCGCAGTCCACCATTCCCGAGGGCGGCTTCGGAAATCTCATAGCGCTACCCTTTCAAGGAAAAGCGCAGCGAAAAGGGAACAGTGTATTTGTTGACGAGCAATTTGAGCCCTTTCCCGATCAATGGCTCTACCTTTCGCAAATCCAGTTAATCCCGCGCGTGACGGTGCAAAGTCTGATTGAGAGCATCGATAATAGACCGCATGGAATAGCGGCTACGGCGACGGCAAACACCACTGCGCCACATTCCCAGAGGCCGCGAAAGCGGCTCCCGCTCACGCCGCGGGACTTTCCGTCATCGCTGCCCGTCACGCAAGCTGACATGCTCTACATCCCCGAAAAGTCTCTGAGCCCAGCAGCTCAAATGGAAGTCCGCAGGCTTGCAACGTTTGCCAACCCGGAATTCTTCCGGGCGCAATCTATGCATCAATCAGTATTCGGCAAACCGCGGTACATAGACCTCAGTGAACTTAGAGATGGCTGCGTCGCGATTCCCAGAGGCTGCAAGGCTCAACTTGAGCGGTTGCTTCAAGAAGCCGGCGCTTCTGCCCACTATTCAGACAAGCGCGTATCGGGCAATCCAATTGGGATGGCATTTAAAGGGATGCTTCGCCCTGAACAGCAAATTGCCGCCGAGCAGATGCTCGGCCATGAAGACGGAATTATGTCTGCACCGACGGGTTTCGGTAAAACCATCATCGGAGCCTATCTTATTGCTGCTATCGGTCTTCCAACGCTCGTTATCGTCCCCAAGACCGCGCTCATTGCCCAATGGAAATCCCAGCTCGAACGATTTCTCGACATAACTGACAACAGGGAGCCCGTCCGAACCCCAAAAGGACGAATCAGCAAAAGGCAGCCTCCGCTCATTGGGCAAATCGGAGGGGGCGAGACCGCTATAAGTCATCTCATCGACATTGCTTCATTCCAGTCGCTATCCGGCAAGGACCCCCAGACCGGAGAACCAATAGCCAAGGAGCTCGTTCGTGATTACGGCCTCATCATCTGTGACGAATGTCACCATGCGGCCGCGCCACAGCTTGAGCTTGTCCTCAAGTCCGCTCCAGCTAAATATGTATATGGCCTTTCCGCGACGCCCGAGCGCTCGGACGGACTCACGCGATCACTCTCGATGCTCTGTGGCCCGCTTCGCTATGTCGTCGATCCAAAAAAGCAAGCAATCCAACAGGGGATTCAGCGCGTCGTTAGACCGCGTTTTACCGGAGTTAGGCTACCCTCCTACGAGCCGGGGGCATCCTTTAATCAAATTCTCGATCTCCTGTGTGCACACGCCGCAAGAAACGAAGCAATTGTCGACGACGCCCTCGAGACCGCATCAAACGGTCGACATCCGCTTGTGCTATCCAAAAGGAAAAAGCATGCCGAAGAGCTATGTAGGCTACTTCAAAGCCGTGGACACGAACCCATACTCTTAACCGGAGAAATCGACGCCAAAGAAAAAAAGGCAATACTGAATAGTCTTCCCGGCATTGAGCACAAGCATCGAATCATCGTCGCAACCGAAAGCCTTCTGGGCGAGGGTTTCGACCTGTCTTACCTTGACACGCTACTCATTGCCACGCCGATATCTTGGGACGGCAGCATAACGCAGCAAGCAGGCAGGCTGCATAGAAGTCACGAGGGCAAGCAGCGGGTTGAGATATTCGACTATGTTGATCTGTCGATACCCATGCTTGGGCGCATGTACCAGAAGAGACTCAAGACCTACGCCAAGCTGGGGTATGAAGTCTTTGAAGCAAACGACGATAGACAGAACGATAGCAACATCCTTGTTAGGCCGGCAAAGGCCGTGGAGGCTTTAGCGGATGACATCGCGAGCGCATCGAAAAGCATTTTTATTGCCGCACCCTACGCATCCGCCGCATGCCTCGCGAAGCTCGCCGCCGCACTCACGAACGCCGCTGCCCGCGGGATTGCCATTGAAATATCTATTGCCTCGACTCCACGCGATGACGTAAAAGCGATTTTTGCCGAGATGAACGTCGACTATTCCATCGAAGCCGAAGGACGCCTGTGCGCATCAGTGATTGACGAGGAAACCGTCTGGTACGGAACTATTCCATTACTAGCTTTCCCTAAGAAAGAAGACTGCAGCATTCGTTTCAAAAGCAGCGAAGTCGCAGCCGAGCTTTTGAGCGAAATCCAACGAAGAGGAGAGCCGGAGCCCGCAGCAACGAACGGGATGTCTCCAGCAGTTGCGGTGGAATAGGGGCCGTTTAGCCAATCGGCCACCGCCCAATCCCCATTCCACCGCAAGTTATAAGCGGGCAATCAGACCTGCGGACCCTGAAACAGCTCCTCGTGCGAACCCATTCTCACCAGCCGGATCACCGGATTAGTCTTATGCGGCAAGTAGAGAACGACCACATCGACCAAACCATCGGATAGATGGAAATCGATGTGGCCGTTGTAATTGCCGCCCGGGTTCGAAAGCTCGTGGGCGCCATATTCTGCGGGAAGCGAGCCGTGAGCCGCAAGCTCTGCGACCGCCGCCTTAAACTCGGTTTTTAACTGCGGATGAATGCGCATCGCCCGTTTGTAATCCGCCTTAAACTGAGCCTCGACTTTAATCTCAAACATCGCTAGTCCTCATCGAGGAACGACATCAGATCATCCACGCTATCGAACGACGGGCTGTCATCTGGCAGGATCCCCAACTCATGAGCTTCGGCGATCACCATGGCACGCCTCGTTGCCTCGTTGGGAACTTCGGGTCGACCCACAATCTCAAACGGAATCTTTCGCTGATTCACAAGCTGCCGAACAGCAAGGTTGAGATACGAATTGAGACTCAGGCCAACCGAATCCAAGAACTCAGTCGCCTGTTCCTTGAGCCCCTCTTCGATGCGAACCGTCGTAGGCTTAACCGTTGCAGTAGTCATACGCGACCTCCTCGCTCTCGTCTTTTGCATCAGTATACCCAGTTTAGAAGGCAGACTGATGTTAAATAGCATCAGTATGCCATTCATATAACTACGACGTGACGCGCGCTCGCCCTATATCAACCCGCTCAGAGCGGTATCGACGGCCTCGTTGAGGTCGTCGGTAATGTGTACCAGATCCGGATCGAGCGGACTGATCATGCCGGCGTCCATCACCGGACCGTTGAGCCAGTCGAACAGGCCCTGCCAGTACTCGCTGCCCACCAACACGAGCGGCATGCGCTTGACCTTGTGCGTTTGCACCAGCGTGAGAACCTCGAACATCTCGTCGAGCGTGCCAAAGCCGCCGGGAAATACGATGGCGCCCGAGCTGTACTTAACGAACATGGTTTTGCGCACAAAGAAGTAGCGGAAGTCCATGCCGAGGTTCACGTATTTGTTGAGCCCGTGCTCGTGCGGCAATTCAATGCCTAGGCCAACTGACTTGCCGTTGACACTCGCCGCTCCCCTGTTGGCCGCTTCCATGATGCCAGGGCCGCCACCGGTGATGACCGCCACGCCACGTTGCGCGATCTTGCGCCCGACGGCGCGCGCCGCCTTGTTGAGCGGATCGGTCTTGGGCGTGCGGGCGCTACCGAAGATAGTCACCGCAGGTCCAAGCTCGGCAAGTGCGCCAAAGCCATCGACAAACTCTGCCTGAATTCGCAGCACGCGCCAGGGGTCGGCGTGCAGCCAGTCAGTCGACTCCTCGGGCGCCAGCAGGTTGGCGTAGGTGTTGTCCTTAGGAATCATGGGGCCGCGCATGACCACGGGGCCGCGGCGGTACGTCTCGTCGTAGGCAGGCTCGCCCTCGACGTTCTCATTCTTAATCATGGGTACTCCTATCGAGAAAAAGAAAAACGGGCGGGGTCGACGCCATGCGTCAAACACCCGCCCGAACATCAACTATTCGGTATGGTACCCACGATGCATCAAGCACTTGCAAGCTATCGGCCAGCGGTCGCGCAGCCGGTGTCAGCGAATGTGACGACCGGCTGGCGCTCGACCATTGCCGTTGCCCACGCTCTGCAAGCGTGTCTGTCGCCCTTAGTAATCCACCGCGGCAGGACTATTCATCCAATCGCTCACGAATGCGCCGTAACGGCCCTCGATAATGGCCTGGCGGGCACGCTGCATCAGGTTGAGCAGGTAGTAGATATTGTGCATCGAAAGCAAAATGCCGCCGAGCATCTCCTTCTGCGTGACCATGTGGCGAATGAGCGCGCGGCTGTAGCCGCCCGTGCACACCGGGCAGGTGCAGGTGGGGTCGATGGGGCCGTCGTCGTGCGCAAAGCGCGCGTTACGGAAGTTAAGGCGACCTTCACTGGAGAACGCCGTACCCATGCGACCGGTGCGCGTCGGCAGCACACAGTCGAACATGTCGATGCCCACGCCCACGCCGCGTACGAGCGTGGTGGGGTTGCCGACACCCATCAGGTAGCGCGGCTTATGCTTGGGCATGTACTCGCTCACGAGCGGCGCCAGGGTCTCGAACATGGTCTCGTGATCCTCGCCCACCGAATAGCCACCGATACCATAGCCCGGGAAGTCGCCGCACTCCTCCAGATGGCGCAGCGAACGCAGGCGCAGATCCAGGTGCATGCCGCCCTGAACGATGCCAAAGAGCGCCTGGTCATCGCGGGTATGCGCCTTATAGCAGCGCTCGGCCCACATGCTCGACAGCTCAACGGCGCGCTCAACGTAGGCGCGCGTGGCGGGATAGCCCGGGCACTGGTCGAGCTGCATGCAGATATCGGAGCCGAGTTTCATGGCGATTTCCATGTTGTCCTCGGGCGTCCAAAACACGTGGCGGCCGTCGTAATCGTTGACAATAAAGCGCACGCCCTCATCGGTGAGCTTGACGGCATCGTTGTGGCTGAAGACCTGGAAACCGCCCGAGTCGGTGAGGATGGGGCCGTGCCAGTTCATGAACTTGTGCAGGCCGCCCAGCTCGGCGATGGTGTCCTCGCCGGGACGCATGGACAGATGATAGGTATTGGCGAGCACGATCTGGGCGCCGAGCTTCTTGACAGTCTCGGTAGGAATGCCCTTGACGTTTGCCTTGGTGCCCACGGGCATAAAAATCGGCGTCTCGATGTCGCCGTGCGGGGTGTGCAGTACGCCGGCACGCGCGTGCGTCGTCGGGTCCTCGGCGATCAGGTCGAATTTAAAAAGGTTCTGGTCCATAAACTGGAACTCCTTGGTTGCGGTTCATACGCAAACCATTATACGGGCAACCCGCAAGAAGCACCGACTCGACAGAAACTGGCGCGAGGAGGATACGGCAGGGACACGGCAAATGAGCGTGGATTTTTGGACGCTTACCGGATGAGCGTGGATAATCTCCCACTTTTGCCCAAAGCACAGCCCAAAAACGGGAGATTATCCACTCTCATTCTGCGGGCACTCATTTAAGTACGTCCCCGATGAGTGGAGCTATTTACCAGCCACGGCAACGCCGATATTTTGGCAACGTCAGCGAGCGGGTCGCATTTGAGACAAGGTGCCGTGAAATGAAAGGGCGCTGACCTTCTGGTCGCGCCCTTGAAATTGAACGGCAGATTGTCCAAATGCGGCCCGCGCAGCGTCGGCCGGTCCGCCGTTCGGTAGAACGGCGGAACCCCTAAGGACGCTGGCCCATGCCACCCTCGAGGGTGACGGTCTCGCCGTTCATATACTTAAAGTCGGGACCGCAGAGCTGAACGACAACGCGGCCGATTTCCTTCTCGACGTCGCCGTAGTGGCCAGCCGGCGGCATGTGGACGTTGGCCTTGAACGCCTCGGGATAGGCATCCTGGAAGTTCTCGAGCGCAGCGGTCCAAGCAAGCGGGCAAACGATATTGACGTTGATGCCGTCCTTGCCCCACTCGTTGGCGGCAACGCGAGTCAGACCACGGATGCCCTCCTTGGCGGCGGCATAGCTGCACTGACCATAGTTGCCAAACAGGCCGGCGCCCGAAGCAAAGTTGACCACGGAGCCCTTGGTCTCCTTCAGGTGCGGGTAGGCCTTCTGCATGTACAGGTAGGTGGCATACAGACCGGAGTAAATGGCGAGGTTGAACTGGTCCATGGTGTGGTCGGCGATGGTCACGCCCGAAGCGCTGGCCTGAGCATTGTTGACGACGGCGTCGATGCGGCCGAACTCCTCAATGGCCTTGTCGATGACGTTCTGGACGACGGCCTCGTTGTCCTGACCAGCCGAGACATCGGCCTGAACAGGCAGAACCTTGACGCCGTACTCGGCCTCGAGGGATTCCTTGGCAGCCTCGAGCTTGGCAACGTTGCGGCCGGTAATGACGAGGTTTGCGCCCTCCTTGGCAAAAGCGATATCGATACCGTAGCCGATGGAGCCAGCGGAGCCGTCCTTGAGCGTGGCCTTGCCACCGCCGGTGACGATCACGGTCTTACCAGTGAAAAGTCCCATACAAAGTCCTTTCAAATCGCGACGGGCGCACCCGCCGACTGCGCGCATCCAAATAAACGCGACAAAAGCTGAAATGCAACTTTAACGGGTTCAAGTGAAAAGAAAAGGCCTCGGCAGGCGAACGGCATAACGTCTTTCGGCGAAGGGATTGTCAAGTACAAACTGGATAAAGTGGCCGAGTTTTTGCTATCGACGCGAGCCATCGAACACGTTTTGAAACTTTGCTGCAGCGCGCGGGATGTCGACGCGAGACTTTATCATAGGGTGACAAACAACGATGAGGAGCACATGCCTATGACAGACGAGCTGGACCCCCAGACTCAACAGCATATTGATGATTCCGCAGACGTCACCGCAGATGCTGACGCTGTGACCTGCGATGATATTGGCCTCGACGACCCCATCTTAGACGAAAGCGCTACGGCGGAAACCCCTGGCGCCGAAGATGCAGACGAGCAAAACGACGATGCGCCCACTCAGGACGACCACCCCGTACAGGATGCCGCTCCGCAAGCTGCGGGCCCTATCGAGGTTTCTTCGGAAGAAGAGCTCGACGCCGTCATGGACTCCATGATGGATGCCGTCAAAGCGATGAAAGACGCCGTGGCCGACGCTGACGTTGACGCCGAGGAAGAGGAGGCCGCCGAGGCAGCCTCGACCTTCGTACCCGGCGAGACTCCGGTTGCCGACCAGGGCAGCACCATGCCCTCGTTTCTGCAGCTCGAGCATCCCACGATTGGCACCGATGCGGTCGACCCGCACGCAGCAGGCTTTTCTGTGATCGAAGGCGGTACCGGCAATATCGCCGTGCCGCATACTGCCGATGCGGACGCTGCCGACACCGCTCGCCCGACTGCCCCGCACTCCCCCGCCGCGAGCCGCGATCTGGGGACCGCTGTCTCGAACACTGCGAACGCCGTGGGCACCTTTATCGCCCAGGGCGCCTCGGCCATGCGCGAGATGAACGCCGCGAAAAAGGCACTTGCCGATGCCCGCGCCCACCTGGCCGAACTTGAGCAGCGCATTGCCGATCAGGCCGAGGAACTCGAGACGCGCCAGGATATCGCAGGCCGCTACGACCAGATCGTCGCCGACCAGCGCCAGGCGATTGCCACGACCCAAAAGACTGCAGCGGCCGCCGAGATTGACCGTGATACCCACGCCGCCAAAGCGACAGAGCTCAAGGGTCAGCTCGAACAAATGAAGACAGAGGATGACGCGACTGAGCTCCGTCTGAAGGCCGCGCTCGACGCCGTGGAGGCCCGCGAGGCGAGCTCGCGCGAGACCGGCAACCGCCTCGTTCGACGTCTTGAGGATTCCAAGCGCATCCGCGACAAGGTGAAGGCAGAGCGAGACGCCGGCATTGCCGCCGCACAACAAACCGTCGACGCCACGCGCGCCCAGCTCGAGACGCTGCGTCATGAGTATGCCGAGCTGCAACGCAATCCCTCGGCAAATCCCGCCAACTATACGGTGCGCACCAGCGAGCTCTCGATGCAGATTTCCGACACGGCAGATGCCCTGCGTAAAGCCGAAGAAGATGTCCCGCGCATCACCGCCGACCTTGAGCACTCGCTTGCCGCAGCCGAGCAGGCCGTCGAGCAGGCTCAAGCCCCTATCGCCGACGCAAAACGCGCGCACCAAGCCGTGACGACCGAAGCCGATGCCGCGCGCGACGAGCTGCAGACGGCGAAGACCGCCGCCGCGACTCGTCAGCGCGAACTGCGCGAGAAGATCGCCGCGGAGGACAAGGCACGCCGCGAGCAGGAGCAGACCATCGCCAACGCCCAAGCAGATGCCGCACATGCACAGTCGATCATCGAGCAGGCGACCGAGGTGCACGACCACCCAGAAATCACTGAGTCGCTTGCAGGATCCTTGGCCCGAGACAAAGCCGAACACGCCGAGACCGAGCAAGAAGTCGACCAGCTCGAGGCCGCCGAAGACGACGTACGAGAGCGCACCCGCGACTCACGCATCAAATTCACCGGCGCCATCGTCTGCATCGTCGCCGCAATCCTGGCGATCATCCTAGTCTGGCTGTTCGCAAGCAAGTAGTCATTGGGGACGTTCTTAAACGACTAGTCAAACAAGAACGTCCATTACAGTCGAAATTGTCAGCCCGGGACCGTCTCGGGCTACG
>CAUGNQ010000062.1 GCA_959600835.1 uncultured Collinsella sp.
AGCCCGCCGCGCCCGCGCCCGCCGAGGATGCCGAGGGGCCCGCCGCCGTGCGCAGGGCCAAGCTCGGCTCTCACTGGGATGATGTTGACGAGGTCGTGCGCCCCATGGCCCAGCAGGGCAAGGCCCCGCTCGCCTCGATGGGTATCGATGCGCCGTTGGCCTGCCTGTCCAAGAAGACGCGTTCGTTCTTTGACTACTTCTATCAGCTGTTCGCTCAGGTCACGAATCCTCCGATCGATGCCCTGCGCGAGCACATGGTGACTTCGACCACGCTCTACCTGGGCAACCACGGCAACCTGCTCGAGGATTCCCGCACGGCCTGTCAGCTGGTGCGCTTGGAGCGCCCATTGCTCAACGAGGAAGAGTTCGAGCATATCTGTGCCATCGACCGTGTTGGCTTTAAGACCCGTCGTTTCCGTGCCGTCTACCGCCGCGATGCCGGCGAGGGCGCGCTGCAGGCTGCGCTCAAACAGCTTGCCGAGGACGTTGAGGCTGCGGTCCGCGACGGCGTGAACATTGTGGTGTTGAGCGATCGTGCCGCTGCGGGCGAGGTGCCCGTGCCGTCGCTGCTCGCCGTGGGCTGCGTGCACAACCACCTGATCCGCGCCGGCGTTCGTACTTTTGCCGACATCGTGGTGGAGTGCGGTGACGCCGTGTCCCCGCACGACTTTGCGGCACTGGTGGGCTACTCCGCGAGCGGCATCTATCCGTACAACGCACATGCGTGCATCCGCGATCTGGCGGCACGCGGCGACCTGGACGTGACGGCCGAGCAGGGCATCGCCAACTACAACAAGGCTGCGACCGCCGGCATCGTCTCCATCATGTCCAAGATGGGCATCTCCACGGTGCAGAGCTACCATTCGGCGCAGATCTTCGAAGCCGTGGGCTTTACGCCGGAGTTCGTCAACGCGTACTTTGCCGGCACGGTGAGCCGTGTGGGCGGTATGGGTGTCGAGGACGTTGAACGCGAGCAAAACGAGCGCTACGACGCCGCGCTCGCTATCCTTAAGAGCCCGGCTCCCGATCAGCTGCCCACGCTGGGCCTGACCAAGTGGCGCCCGCTCGGCGGCGAGGAACACCTCATCGACCCCCAGACCGTCTACCTGCTGCAGACCGCCTGCCGTGAGGACAGCTACGACACCTTTAAGGAGTACAGCGCCCGCCTGCACCGCACCGGCCGTGCCGTGCGTCTGCGCGACTTGCTCGACTTTGATGCCAGCGGCCGCACGCCGGTTTCGCTCGACGAGGTCGAGCCCGCGCTCAACATCGTCCGCCGCTTTAACACCGGCGCCATGTCGTACGGCTCCATCAGCAAAGAGGCGCACGAGTGCATGGCCATCGCCATGAATCGCCTGCACGGACGCTCCAACTCGGGCGAGGGCGGCGAGGACCCGCGTCGCGAGACCCCGCTGGCTAACGGTGACTCCAAGAACTCCGCGATCAAGCAGGTGGCAAGCGCGCGCTTTGGCGTGACGAGCCGCTACCTGTGCAGCGCCTTCGAGATCCAGATCAAGATGGCCCAGGGCGCCAAGCCCGGCGAGGGCGGTCACCTGCCCGGCAAGAAGGTCTACCCCTGGATTGCCGAGGTCCGTCAGTCCACGCCCGGCATCGGCCTGATCTCGCCTCCGCCGCATCACGACATCTACTCTATCGAAGACCTGGCCGAGCTCATCTTCGACCTTAAGAACGCCAACCCCGGCGCGCGCGTGTCGGTCAAGCTGGTCAGCGAGGCCGGCGTCGGCACCATCGCCACCGGTGTGGCCAAGGGTGCTGCCGACAAGATCTTGATCAGTGGCCACAACGGCGGCTCGGGTGCCGCTGCGCGCGACTCTATCTGGCATGCGGGACTGCCGTTGGAACTTGGCCTTGCCGAGGCCCAGCAGACGCTGCTGCAAAACGGCCTGCGCTCACGCGTGGTGCTCGAGGCCGACGGCAAGCTCATGGATGGCACCGATGTTGCCGTCGCCTGCCTGCTGGGCGCCGAGGAGTTTGGCTTTGCGACCATGCCGCTCATCTCGATGGGCTGCTTCATGCAGCGCGACTGCCAGCAGGATACCTGCCCCGCCGGCATCGCGACGCAAAACTGTCGCCTGCGTCGCGGCTTCCGCGGCAAGCCCGAGCATGTCGAGCACTTTATGCTCTTTGTTGCCGAGCAGCTGCGCGAGGTCATGGCGAGCCTGGGCTTCCGCACCGTCGACGAGATGGTCGGCCATCCCGAGTGCTTGCGCCAGATCGAGGTCCCGGGCAACCGCAAGGCTAACCTGCTCGATCTGTCGCCCGTGCTGGCGAGCGCGACCTGCGAGTTCGGTGCCCACATCTCGGGTGCCGACGGCCGTCACTTCCTGCCCCAGATGGCTGCGGACAGCGAGCTCGACAAGACGCTCGACTCCACGCTGTTTGTGCCTTACACGGCCGACGCTCGCGCGCACCTGCGCCCGATTCGCTTCCGCGCCGATATCGCCAACGTCAACCGCTGCGTGGGCACTATCCTGGGCAACGCGGTGACCAAGGCACATCCCGAGGGCCTGCCCGCCGGCTCCATCACCATCGATTGCGATGGTTCGGCCGGTCAGAGCTTTGGCGCCTTCCTGCCGCGCGGCATTACGCTCAACGTGTGCGGCGACGCCAACGACTACTTTGGCAAGGGCCTTTCGGGCGGCGAGGTGTCGGTGCGCCCCAACCCGCATGCGACCTACAAGTTCGACGAAAACATCATCGTGGGTAACGTTGCGTTCTTTGGCGCCACGAGCGGCCACGGCTTCATCAACGGCCTGGCCGGCCAGCGCTTTGGCGTACGCAACTCCGGTGCCACCGTGGTGGTCGAGGGCTGCGGCAACCACGGCTGTGAGTACATGACGGGCGGCCTGGCGCTCATCCTGGGCGAGGTCGGGCAGAACTTTGCCGCCGGCATGACGGGCGGCGTGGCCTATGTCTTTGACCAGTACGGCACGCTCGATGCCCGCGTGAACCACGAGAGCGTTGAGCTCAAGGCCCCGACGGCCGGCGAGCTGGCACAGATTCGCGAGCTCATCCAAGAGCACGTGGACGCGACGCAGAGCCCGCGCGGCATCAAGCTGCTCTACAGCTTTGAGACGATGAGCAAGCACTTTGTGAAGGTCATTCCGACCGAGTACGAGCGTGTGCTGGCGATTGTCGCTGCGAGCGAGGCCGTCGGCAAGACGCATGCGCAGGCAGAGGAGCTGGCGTTTGACATTGTGACCGGTCGCGCGAGCGCCGCGGATGTTGCTCGCTTCGATGCTGCGGGTGCTGTGCCCGCCGCCGCCAGCTCTGTTGCTTCGACCAAGAAGGAGGCGTAAGTGCCATGGGTAAGCTCGGTGCTTTTCTTGATATCGATCGCGTGGCCCACGAGCTTCGCCCCGTGGAGGAGCGCAGCCGCGATTTCGATCCGCTGTACGTGGAGCTTGACGACGATGCACGCCGTGCCCAGGCGAGCCGCTGCATGATGTGCGGCGTGGCGTTTTGCCAGATGGGCGCGAGCTTTGGCAAGGCACGCCCGAGCGGCTGCCCGCTGCACAACCTGATTCCCGAGTGGAATGAGTTGGTGTACCGCGGCCGCTGGGACGAGGCGGCCGAGCGCCTGTCGCTCACCTCGCCCATGCCCGAGTTCACGAGCCGCGTGTGCCCGGCGCTGTGCGAGGCCGCGTGCAACCTGGGTTCGGTCGATGGCCAGCCCACGACGATCCATGACAACGAGCGTGCGATCAGCGACCATGAGTGGGCAAACGGCGGCCCGCGCCGCTTTGAGCCGGCAGGGGAGGACGCGCCCTCGGTTGCCGTGGTGGGCTCCGGTCCTGCTGGTCTGGTGGCAGCATGGGAGCTTGCGCGTCGTGGCGCCCGCGTGACGGTGTTTGAGCGCGACGACCGCCCGGGCGGCCTGCTCATGTACGGCATTCCTAACATGAAGCTCGAGAAGTCCGTTGTCGAGCGTCGCGTGGCGCTCATGCGCGAGCTGGGCATTGTGTTCGAGCTGAGTGCTGATGCGAATGACCCTGCGGTGGCGGCCAAGCTCAATGGCTTTGACGCCGTCGTGGTGGCTGCTGGTGCCCGCGCTCCGCGTGGGCTTTCGGCTGCGAACGTGGATGCTCCCGGCGTGGTGTATGCCGTGGACTACCTGACGGCTTCGACCGTCTCGGTGCTCGACGGCGGCGAGCCCGCGGTGAACGCGCGCGGCTTGGACGTCGTGGTCATTGGCGGTGGCGATACGGGCAACGACTGCGTAGGTACCGCGGTGCGCCAGGGTGCGCGCAGCGTGCGCCAGTTTGAGTTCTTGCCGGCTGCGCCCGATAAGCGTGCGGCGAGCAACCCTTGGCCGCAGTGGCCCAATGTAAAGAAGACCGACTACGGCCAGCAGGAGGCCATTGCCGCCATGGGCGGCGAGATGCGTGCCTGGGGCGTGGATACCCTCGAGGTGCTGCTGGACAAGAAGGGCGCGGCTGCGGGTCTGCGCGTGGTCGATCTGGACTGGTCGGCGGGAAAGCCCGAGCGCATCGCGGGCTCTGAGCACGAGGTGCCGGCCCAGCTGGTGCTCATTGCCTGCGGCTTTACGGGCCCGGAGCACAGCGTGTTCGACGCTGCCGGCGTGCCTGTTGCCGCCGCTGGCCGTCCGCTGCCGGTGATGGCTGCCGAGGGCTCGCACCTTGCGGCCCGTGTCGACGGCGTTGCCGCGGATGCCGCGCCGGTGTATGTTGCCGGTGATGCTCGCAACGGCAGCTCGCTCGTGGTGAACGCCATGGCCGATGCCCTGGCCTGCGCAGCCGAAGTCGCCGATGCGCTGGAGCTGTAAAGTAGTCATTTAAGAACATCCCCAATGACTGGTCATTTTTTGTCTGGTCGTTGGGGACACTCTTTGCGATCGATTTGCTCGTTTGCCGACGTACGGGTGTTCATTTGTCGACTTCTTTGGCTGTGGCCACCTGTTGTTTCTGTGGTGGCTGCGGGCATCTGGCTCAAAAGGGCGGGTTGGCTGTCTATGTCTACCTGCTGTTTTGTTGTGGTGCGCATTTTCGGTCAAGCTTTTCGTCAAGTGTTTGGTCAGCATCTGGTTTGCAGCCGGAGGCCTATTTTGCCCGCGCTGGTCGTGGCTGCCCACCCTCCTCGTAAGCTCAAATTGAGGTCTATCGGTTTGAGGAGGATGCCATGACTGACCACGCTTTAGACCGAGCGCAGCTAGCCGAAGCCGTCGGCAACGATATTGCCGACATGGCCCATTTTTGGATGCTGCGGAAGTTTCAATTCCTGGAGCCGGCGCGCGAGCAGTTCGAGATTATCGTCGACCCGTGGCTCAGCTATTGCGAGGAACCTTCTCAAAACGAAATCATGGCCTACAACATGGCGTTTACCGATTGGCTGCTCTTCGAGCGCCCCTATCGCCATGGCAAGACGCTGCTCGAGCTATATGTGGATGAGCCGCCAGCGTCAATTTCTCCTGCCTCGCTTGGGCGACTTAAGCAGGTGCGCGACACGCAGTACTTCTCTCGCTTTGGCATTTTGGACAAGGATCCTGCGACTGGTATGGTCGCGCTGAAGGATACGCACACCGACCGTCGCTTTGGCGTCTACGACCCACATATCGTGCAAAAGGAGCACTGGAGCGACGGCGCTATTGCGGTGCGCCTCGCCTGCGTCGACGATGTCTGGCTTACGGCGGGACAGCTCTACCTATATGACATCGCGCGCCTGAGCGACACGGCGGTCGACGGGCCGGGCGCGGTGCATCCCGAGGACCTGCAGGACGGCTTTGACACCTCGTGCATCAGCTTCTTCTTGCGTCTGGTCCGCGACATCATGGGCGCCCAGGGGCGGTACGTAAAGTCGCTCAACATCTATGAGCAGGAGTGGAAGTAGGGGGTGGGCAGTTGTCGCCTGCCTTGCCCTCTGTTTTTATGTCTCGATCTGTAACGTTTAGGGACAAAAAACCGGTCTACCTGTTACAGATCGAGACGTTTGGCACCTGGTTGGGGGAATGTCTCAATCTGTAACATCTAGCGGCCAAAAATCGGTCTTCCTGTTACAGATCAAGACATTTGTCAGCGGAGGCAACGGTGACGATGGTCCAGTTGCCCGATGTGGTGGTGATGGAAGTGTCTAATACCGTTTTCAAACACAAGCATACGACTCGCAACACGTTGGCGCGGAACAGGATGCTCGCGCGGCTCACGGAGGCGACCGAGCAAGGTGCACTGCTCGCAACGCATGACAATGCCGAGCTCATGTGGCTGCGACGCCATGTTGGAACCGACGATATCGCGGAGCCCGAGTCGTATCTGTTCTGTTTTCAACATGATTGGGATACGTTGACACCGGCGGAGCGAGCGCTGCGTACCATCAAAGGGCTTGCGGAGTTTCACTCCGATTGGGCGTTTTGGGGGTATGACGCCGCGCTGATATGGGGTCTGGAGGTGCCGAATGATCTGCTCGGGCCGCGTTTTCTTGTTAAGACGGGCTGTTCAGTGACGTTGAGCAGCGGGTGCAGGTTGTTGCGTCCACAGATGGCGGGCGCGCTCGAGCGCGTTGATGGCGTGCGGGTGACGTCGTTTTGGCGCACGGTAGAGGATTGCTTGCTACGTGCGCCGTTCTCCTACGGGTTGGCGATTGCCGATTCTGCGTTGCGTTCAAGGAGCGTATCGCGCGATGACCTGTGTGAGTGTCTCCGCTCCGATTGCGCGGGCAGGCGCGGGCATCGCAGAGCGCAAGTGATTGCGTCGTATGCGGACGGGCTGTCCGAAAACGGCGGCGAGTCTCGTTTTCGGGCGTTCTTTATTGCATACGGTTTTCCGGTACCAGAGTTGCAGGTGGAGTTTCGCGACCCGCTTGATCCGACCAGCGTGTTTCGAGTCGACTATTTCTGGAGGCTCGAAGACGGAGCGTGCGTGATTGGCGAGCTGGACGGGAAGGGGAAGTATACCCTGCAGGATGGTGAGGGTCGGGAGTCGATCGACCCGTTCGTGGCGGAACGTCAGCGGGAGTCTCATCTGACAATGCTCGGGCACAAGGTGCTGAGGTTCACGTTTGATGAACTCAAGAATCCAGGGAAGCTGGCTGAAAAGATGAGACTGGCGGGAATTCCGCAGCGGGTCAATCTGGCGGAGGAATGGAGACGGCAGTGGTATGGGCGCTAAGGGGTGCAACTGACGCGGAGGTGGTTGTTCCTGCCGAGTTTGTCTCAATCTGTAACAACAAGGGACCGTTTGGCCTCGTAACTGTTACAGATCAAGACAGAAGGTTGGCTACCGCTAAAAGATCTCAATCTGTAACATCTAGAGGCCGAAAACCTGTCTACTTGTTACAGATCTAGACGTTTGACAGCGGGGCTGGAGAATATCTCGATCTGTAACATCTAGCGGCCTAAATTCGACCTAACTGTTACAGATTGAGACAAAGGTTGGACGCGGTGCCGAAAGATCTCGATCTGTAACATTTGGAAGGTTAAAGACGGTCCACCTGTTACAGATCTAGACATTTCCCGGATGTCGCTGGGATGGGGCTGCAACGCATTCCATTCTCCGCATCTCCTCCTTTCTCCGTTAACCGATATGTCCGCAGCAATCCTGCCGAACTGGGTAATAATGGACAAATGTTGAAGTTTTCTAAGGGGGAGGAGCTCGATATGGCGTCTGCTGATCGTCCCACGTTGTTTATCAATGCAACCGTTTTGGATGGCTCGGAGCACATGGAGCCGCAGCCCGATATGGCCGTGGCCGTTGAGCGCGGTGTCATAACCTGGATGGGGCCGAGTGCTGTGGCGCAGGCGCCGGCGGGTGCCGAGGTCATCGACCTGGGCGGTGCGTATCTCATGCCGGGTCTCATCAATATGCACGTGCATCTGTGCGGTTCGGGCAAGCCAGTTTCGGCGGGCGATGCGGGCGCGCTGATGAAGAAGCTCGATAATCCCGTGGGGCGCGCCATCGTGCGCCACATTCTTAAGGGAAGCGCCCAACAGCAGCTGGCAAGCGGCGTGACCACGGTGCGCGGCGCGGGCGACCCGCTGTTTGCCGATCTTGCCGTGCGCGATGCTATCGATGCCGGCAAGTATCAGGGTCCGCGTCTGGTAGCGCCGGGAACGGGCGTTACGGTGCCGGGTGGCCATGGCGCGGGGCTGTTCGCGCAGGTCGCCGATACCCCCGATGAGGCGGCCGAACAAGTGCGTGACTTGTATGCGCGCGGTGCCGACGTCATCAAGCTGTTCGTGACGGGCGGCGTGTTCGACGCGACCGAAGTAGGCGAGCCGGGCGTGCTGCGCATGCCGGTCGAGGTTGCCGCGGCGGCGTGCAAGGCGGCGCACGAGGTGGGCCTTCCGGTCATGGCCCATGTCGAGAGTACCGAGGGCGTGAAGGCCGCGCTTGAGGCCGGCGTTGACACGATTGAGCACGGCGCTCTGTTGACGCCCGAGATCCTGGAGCTGTACCGCGGCGCCGCGGGCACGCAGCTCGAGGGACGCGCGCCGAGCGTGACCTGCACCATCAGCCCGGCGCTGCCGTTTGTATTGCTCGATCCGGAGAAGACTCATTCGACTGACACGCAAAAGAAGAACGGCGACATCGTGTGCTCGGGCATTATCGAGAATGCTCGTGCGGCGCTGGAAGCCGGTATCAAGGTAGGCCTGGGCACGGATTCGAGCTGCCCGTTCGTGACCCAGTACGACATGTGGCGCGAGGTGGCCTATTTTGCCAAGTACGTGGGCGTGAGTAATGCGTTTGCGCTGCATACAGCCACGCAAGTCAATGCCGAGCTGCTGGGGCTGGGCGGCGAGACCGGCACGATCGAGTGCGGTAAGGCCGCCGATATCCTGGTGACGCGCGAGAACCCGCTCGATGATCTGTGTGCGCTGCGTGAGCCGATACATGTGATGTGTCGCGGTGATCTGGTGCGTAAGCTCAAGGTGAAGCGCATTCCCGAGGTGGACGCCGAGCTCGACACGATTATGGCCATGCCGGCCGAGGCGCTGGCCGAGGAGCTCGCCCGCGACGGCGTGGCGTAAGCGCGCGATATGGCGATGCGACAAAGGGGCAATCCCTTTGTCATAATCAAAAAAGCCGAGGTCTCAACACGAGGCCTCGGCTTTTATTTTGTCCTATGGTGTGGCGGCTAGGAGCGCGTCTCCATCTTGGCGTGGCACTTGGGGCAGGTGACGCGGATCTTGCCTTTGCCCTTGGGGACGGAGAGCATCTGGCCGCAGTTGGGGCACTTGAGGTATGCCGTGGTCTTGCGACCCTTCCACATCTTCTTGGCCGTGCGCTTGGCGCGCTCAAAGTCTTCCTTGCTCGTTCCAGCTGCGCGCGAGGTGCTGGCCGCTGCGGCCCCGCCGCCCAAGCTGGCGACGAACTTGCCCAAGCCGGGGACCTTAGCCGAGCCGGCGACAAAGGCATCGTTCTCCTTGCGACGTGCATCGATGTTTTTGGACAGGCCGCGCAGCACGCCAATCACGATGACGGCGATGGCAATCCAGCTGAGCCACTGGATGCGGGCTATCGATCCGATCATCGCGATGACGATGCCGGCAAAACCCATCACGATGGTGAGCTCGTCAGCACCATTGCGACCCTTCATAAAGTCATTCATGCAAATTGCCTTTCGTTCGATATGCTGCACGCCTTTATACCCGATTTAGAGCAAGGGGGACAGGTTAATCTGCATCAAGGTGGTGCAAACATGCCTGTCCCCGGAACACCAAGACGGTGCAAAGAAGTCTGTCCCCAATGCCCCAATTACTTGGAGAGCTTGTCGACGACGCGTTCGATCTCGGCGAGCTTGGCGGCTTTGAGGTCTTCGTCGCCCGATTCGATTGCCGAAGTCACGCAGCCCTCGATATGCGCCTTGAGCACGTCGGCGTTAATGCGCGCAAGGAGCGCCTGTGTGGCCATGAGCTGCGTGGAAATATCGACGCAATAGCGGTCCTCATCGACCATCCGCAGGATGCCGTCGATCTGGCCGCGTGCCGTCTTGAGCATGCGGGTCACCGATTTGTGGTCTGCCATCATGGCGGGTCCTCGTTTCTGGTCGATCTTCCGGATGCCCCCGTCAGTTGCGGTGAAATACGGACCGTTTAAAGGCCTAGGGCGACACAACAGTCCGTATTTCACCGCAACTTCTGAGGATTGAGTAGGTGGCGTCTGCTACGCGGCGGTCACGGACAGGGCGTGGAACTTCTCACCCGCGGCCTCGACAGCGGCGGCGAGCTGCTCGGCGGTCACGGTGTCGGCGCACTCCACCTGGACGGTCTGGGTCTCGTGGTCGGCGTCGGCGTCGGTCACGCCGGCCACGTTGAGCAGCGCCGTCTCGACAGTGGCGTCGCAGTGGCCGCACATAAGGCCAGACGTTTTAACGATGTAGTTCATGATTATCTCCTTTTCGTTGAGTACCTAAAGTTGCGGTGGAATACGGACTAAATAGCGGTTTAGCTAAGCATGTTACGCCTTATTTCACCGCAACTGATGGTGTAAAGGTTCGCAGGCGCAGCGCATTGCTTACGACGCACACGCTCGACAGGCTCATGGCCGCGGCGCCAAACATCGGCGAGAGCTGCCATCCGGTGAGCGGGAAGAACACGCCCGCCGCCAGCGGAATGCCGATGCCGTTGTAGAACAGTGCCCAGAACAGGTCCTGCTTGATGTTGCGGATCGTGGCGCGCGAAAGCTCGATGGCGCGCGCAACATCCATGAGGTCGCTGCGCATGAGCACCACATCTGCCCCTTCTTTGGCGATGTCGGCGCCGGTGCCGATAGCAAGGCCCACGTCGGCGCGCGCCAGGGCGGGGGAGTCGTTGATGCCGTCGCCCACCATGGCGACCTTGCCGCCCGCATCCTGCAGTTCGCGCACGTGGCGTTCCTTGTCGGCGGGGAGGACGTCGGCGATAACCTGTTCGCTGGTGAGTCCCACGCGGCGGGCGATGGCCTCGGCCGTCACGCGGTTGTCGCCGGTGAGCATGCGCACGTCGACGCCGAGCTTGCGGAGCGCGGCGATGGCCTCGGCGCTCGTTTCTTTGACCTCGTCAGCCACGGCGATGGTGCCGGCAAGCTCGCCGTTCTTGGCAAAGAACAGCG
>CAUGNQ010000063.1 GCA_959600835.1 uncultured Collinsella sp.
AGCGCCGCGAATAACGATAGAGGAATCAGACATGGAAGCTCCTTGCCTCCTATTGCATCGAATCATACTGCCGATGAGTTTAGCGCACTCGACGCGCACAGATGTTCGTAATACAAGATTCGCAGACCTTTAGCTTTGCGTATCGGGCGCTTTGTTTCTCGAAATGCCGTGGAAAGGTTACAGTAATCTAATACTGAACTTAATTTGCTGTACCAGAGGAACGTCCATGACCGAAGATATCCCCCTTGAAATCACTTCGAGCGACATGGCCAATCTGCCCATATTCATCGCCGTCCTTATCGTGGCCGCCGTCGTCGTGCGCGTGTATTTTTCAATCAAACGCAACGAAAAGCCACCCATTGCCCGCGTCTTTTGGTGCGCGACGCTCCTCATCCCGCTCGGCGTGGTAGCTGCATGGATTACGAATCAATCGCTCGTAAATGAGGGCAGCTCCCTATGGGTCCTTTCTTATTCGGCGCTCGGTGCTGCCGCCGTCATGCTTCTTGTCGAGCCCTTGGTTTCGGGACTTATCGACCAAACCGACCTTGCGACGGGAACGGTTGCCTGTATTTGCCGCGACATCCTTGTCATCGCCGCTGTTTCAGCGCTCTCGTTCGTTTCAATCGAAATTGCCTGCAACGAAACGTTCTATCGCATTCCCGCCAACTCATTCGGGTTTTCCGTCGGGTTGCTCGCGACGGTTCTGCTCTCCCTTTATTTGCTGGGACAGCGTCATGGAGGCGTCATGGTCCTCGTGCCCGTCGTCTGTTGCGTCCTTGGCATTGCCGAGCACTTCGTCATAACGTTTAAAGGCGAAGCCATCCTGCCAAGCGATATCTTGGCCCTTGGCACCGCAATGGAAGTGAGCGAGGGATACGAGTTTACCTTTACCGCCGGAATCGTAACCTCTCTCGCCCTGCTGGAGATTTCCCTGGGGCTTCTTTCGCTCATCCGACCGCGAAAGCTCCGTACGCCCACCCATGTCTTCCCCGCTATCGCCGCTAACCTCTGTGCTTTTCTGCTAGTGACCGTTGTGGGGCTCTCAGGCTTTTCCAACATCGACTTGGAGCAGGCGCTGGATTTTGGATTTGACCGTTGGCAGCCCATCACCACGTATGCGTCTCAGGGTTTTATCACTTCGTTCACCGAAATGGTCAACGAGTTGCCCATTGAGAAGCCCGAAGACTATACGCCCGATGAGGCGCAGAGCATCGAGCAGGAGCTCGCCGCCGTCTACGACAGCACATATGGCTCGAGCGAACAGCGCGCGGCGGCCGTTGCCCAGTTCAATGAAATCAAGCCGACGATTGTTGCCATCATGAACGAGAGTTTTAGCGACCTTTCGTGCTTTGAGCAGCTCCAGGCGGCCGGGTACTCCGGCCCCGCATTCTACAACTCGCTTCCCGACACACTTGTTCGCGGCACCATGCTCGCTTCGGTCGCCGGTGGCGGAACGGCGAACTCCGAATTCGAATTTTTGACCGGAGCGACAACGGCCTTTGTCGGATTAGGCAAGATCCCCTATCAGCTGTATCAGATGAATGGCGTAAACAGCCTGGCAAAGGACCTTAAAGAGCTTGGGTATACCACTACCGCTATGCACCCGCAAAACCCCGTCAACTACCATCGAGATAAAATCTATCAGCAGCTGGGCTTTGGAGACTTTCTTTCAATCGGCGATTTCGAAGGTGCGCCCTATTACCATGCCGGCGTATGCGACTACGCCACCTACGACAAGATACTCGACCTGCTTAGAACCGACGAAGCGCCGCAGTTCATCTTTGACGTCACGATGCAAAATCACGGCGGCTACGACTATGGCACCGTTCCCGCCGAAGAGCTGACAAACTATTGGGTCGAGGGAGCCAGCGAAGGCGCCAACAGCGCGCTCAACACCTATCTCACCTGCATCAACGCATCCGACCGGGACCTCGAGTACTTTATCAACGAGCTCCGCAACATCGGCAGACCGGTTGTTCTTGTCTTTTTTGGCGACCATCAGCCGAGCGCCGCAACGACTCTCAACGACGAGCTGTACCCTCAGGAAGATACGGCAAGCCACGCTTTCCGTATCTATCAGTCGACATATCTCGTCTGGGCTAACTATGAGATCGCCGGCAATACCGAGCTCAACGTCTACGACACCGTCGGGGCAAACGAGATTGCAGCCATTACCCTTAATAAGATCGGCGCCCCGCTCACCAATTACCAAAAGGCCCTGCTTGCGACAAGGTCAGATGTGCCCACCATCAATGTCGCCGGCTATCTCGGTGCCGACGGGCTGCGCTACGACTTGGAATCGGAAGACAGCCCCTACGCCTCGACGATCGACAAGCTGCAGCGCATGCAATACCTCGAGTTCGCCAGCAAAGTTCAGTAAGCCCGCCCATTCGCTTGGGCCCATCGTATTGCAAGCACGCTCGGCCCAAACGCATCGCAAATGACTCCCGCTCGCAAACGAGGGTACAATGACGCTCGTGTCACATCGCGGGGCCCCGGCCCCAGCATATACAAAGGAGTCATACATGGGTTGCGAACACGCACAGGCCGCCGGCGGACAAACGTCGCCGTCGCAATTTGAGGAGAACACGCTGTCCGAGGTCAAGCGCGTCATCGCCGTGCTTTCCGGCAAGGGCGGTGTCGGCAAGTCATTTGTCACCGGTGCCATCGCCACCGAGCTTGCCCGTCACGGCCACAAGGTCGGCGTCCTCGATGCCGACATCACCGGTCCCTCTATCCCCAAGATGTTCGGTATGAGTGGACGCCACGTCCATGCCCTTGGCAACCTTATGCTGCCCGAAATCTCCGAGCACGGCGTCAAGGTCATGAGCTCCAACCTGCTGCTCCAAAACGAGACCGACCCCGTCCTTTGGCGCGGTCCGGTCATCGCAGGCGCCATCAGGCAGTTCTGGAGCGAGACCTCGTGGGGCCCCATCGACTACCTGCTGGTCGACATGCCTCCGGGAACAGGCGACGTCGCGCTCACCGTCTTCCAGTCGCTGCCCGTCGACGGCATCGTCATCGTCACGAGCCCGCAGGATCTGGTCTCGATGATCGTCGCCAAGGCGGTCAACATGGCCGAGAAGATGAACGTCCCCATTCTGGGCATTGTCGAGAACATGAGCTATATTGAGTGCCCCGACTGCGGCAAGAAGATCGAGGTCTTTGGCAAGAGCAAGCTCCCCGAGGTCGCAGAGCGCTATAACCTCGACATCTTGGGGCAGCTTCCCATTAATCCGGCACTCGCCGAGGCCTGCGATAAGGGCGAGGTCGAGACCGCGCTGCCCGATGGCATGTTGCCCAAGGCAGTCTCTGCCGTCGAGGCTATTACCCCGCACGAGACCGACGAGGCCTAAGTGAACGCGAGCGCCTTCTATGACGTCCTGGTAATCGGCGGCGGGGCTTCAGGCCTCGCCGCCGCCATTACGGCCGCACGCGTTGGCAAAAGCGTCTGCATCGTTGAGCGCGATGTCGCCTGCGGCCTTAAGCTCCTTGCGACCGGTAACGGCCGCTGCAACCTCTCCAACGAATCGATCGATCCTCAGCGGTATAACCACCCAGCATTCGTCACATCCGTCATGGGCCCCCAGCCCGAACAAGAGCTTATGGGTTTCTTCTCCTCGCTGGGTATCATGACAACCTCCGAGGAAGGCCGGCTGTACCCGCGCTCCCTTCGCGCCGAATCGGTGCGCGACGCGCTTCTCAACGTTTGCGACCGCCTAGGTATCACCTTAATCTGCGGAGCCTACGTTGCCTCGGCGCACAAAGCTTCCGAAGGCTGGGCACTCCAAATAGACCGTCCAGCGCGGGCGCTCAAGGCAAAAAAGCACGACGACCGAAAATCGGAGCTCCGCTCGCTTCGGAAAGCGCTCGCTGATGTCCCTCGCAAGAACGTGGCCCTGCAGGCACATGCCGTAATTATCGCCACGGGCGGCAACCCCACCGGTATCGCCGATACGTTTCGCCTCCCCCTCACTTCGCTGCGCCCCATCCTCTGCCCCGTATCGGCAACGGTCTTTGGCGATCGGGCGGCGCTCAAGACGTTGGACGGCCTGCGCGTCCGCGCCCGCTTGACGCTCGCCCGCAATCATAATGAGCTCTGGCACGAAGACGGTGAAGTGCTGTTTCGAACCTTCGGTATCTCGGGCGTCGCTGTCTTCAACCTCTCTCGTCGTATCCAGCACGGCGATACGATCCTGCTCGACGTTTTCCCCGACCTCTCCAAAGACGAGTTGCTCGATACGCTCAACCGGCGCGTTGAGCTGCTCGGCGGCTTTTCGCCCCGCGATCCCCGTTGGCTCGACGGCATGCTCGCCCCGCAACTCTCCCGCGTCGTCTGCACAGCGTTCGAGCAGTGCCATCCAGGCTCCAACGATATCATCCACCTGGTCTCGATCCTCAAGCACTTTAAGTTGCTCGTCAAGGGAACAGCCGAGGAGCGCTCAGCGCAGGTCACGCGTGGTGGCGTATCTGTCGAGAGCATCTCAACACCCAGCCTACGCGCGCGCAGCGTTGTCGACGCCCCGCTTTACGTCTGCGGTGAAGCGCTCGACATCGACGCCGATTGCGGAGGCTTTAACCTTGCGTGGGCCTGGATCTCGGGCATTCGCGCTGCAAGCAGCCTGTAGCCGCGCAGTCTATAATCAAAAACGCATTCGGGCCGTCTGGGATACCGGACGGCCTCTTTCTTGCCTCTAAGGAGACCTCGATGATCGAAATCACCCAAGTCAACGCGTCGCTCGATGAAGCCGACGATGAAAATGCCTGTCTCATTGTTGGCAAGCGAGTCGCCAAGCGCGTCCTACGTTGCAAGGACTCCGAGATCAAGTCCATCGAGCTCCACCGCAAGTCAATCGACGCTCGCAAAAAACGAGACGTCCATTTTATCCTGAGCTTTCGTGTTGAGCTGACTAGTCCCCACCTCGAGCGAGAAGCGGTCGACAGCGTTGCCGAGCGTGACCGCTCGCGCGTACGCGCGATAGAAGACGATGAGCCTTCATTCCCCTCCCCCGCCTCCGACGTACCTCAAGAACGCCCTGTCGTTGTCGGCGCCGGATGCGCCGGCCTTTTCGCTGCGCTTACGCTCGCCGAAGCAGGTCTTAAGCCCTTGCTCATCGAGCGCGGCGACCCGGCATTTCGCCGCTCGCAGGCGATCGACCTCTTTCTAAAGGAGCGCATCCTCGACCCCGAGAGCAATATCCAGTTTGGCCTGGGCGGCGCGGGGACCTTCTCGGACGGCAAGCTCAATACGGGAACCAAAAATCCCGCCCATCGCCTTATCCTCGAAACCTTCGTCGAGGCGGGTGCGCCCCGCGATATTCTGTGGGATGCCAAGCCGCACATTGGCTCCGACATCCTTCCCACGGTCGTCACCGCTATATCCCAGCGCATCGAGCAGCTCGGAGGTGTCGTCCGTTATCGAACGAAGCTCGTCGACATTCGCATCGACGCGTCTGGCGCCATCACCGGTATTGATGTCCAATCGTCCCAAGACACCGCTTGCGAGCCAATCGAGACAAAGCACCTCATCCTCGCCTGCGGGCATTCTGCTCGCGATATTTTTGAGCTCCTTAAGGACCACAACGTGGTCCTCGCACAAAAGACCTTTGCCATGGGCGTTCGCATCGAGCATCCGCAGCGCGACATCGACCGAGCCCAATTCGGAGCCTCGGCGGGACATCCTGCCCTCGGAGCAGCCCCCTACAAGCTCGTCGCCCATCTTCCCAACGGCCGCAGCGTGTTCTCGTTTTGCATGTGTCCCGGCGGGCAGGTTGTCGCCGCCTCTTCCGAGCAGGGCCACTTGTGCGTCAACGGCGCCAGTCTCAATGCCCGCGACGGACGCAACGCAAATGCCGCCCTGCTCGTTAACGTCACGCCTGAGGACCTTCCCAACGATGACCCACTCGCCGGCATCGAGCTCCAGCGCGCCTGCGAGGCGGCCGCCTACCGCCTGGGCGGTTCCAACTGGAACGCACCGGCACAGCTCGTCGGAGATTTCCTCGCAGGACGCGCCAGCAAGGCGCCCGGAAAGGTAAAGCCCACCTATCCGCTCGGTGTGACCTGGACGGCAATTGACGAAGCCCTGCCGCAGCATATCGTCGAGTCGCTCCGCCTGGGACTTCCCCTACTTGGAAAAAAGCTACGAGGCTACGACCGCTCCGATGCTGTCCTTACCGGCGTGGAGACTCGCTCGAGCTCACCGGTCACCGTCACCCGAGACCGAACATGCCATGCCGTGTCGACCCCGGGCCTCTACCCTTGCGGTGAGGGAGCTGGATATGCCGGCGGCATCATGAGCGCCGCCACCGACGGCATCCGTTGTGCCGAAGCCCTGATCGCAGACCTCTAACGCACGAATTCCAGCGCGCAAAAGACGCATGCCCCGAGCTCCGCAGGGAACTCGGGGCATGTTCGCTATTTCTTAAACCGTGCACCCTGGCGTTTTCTGCCCGATGCGAACGTGGAACCCTTGCGAGCCTGCGAACGTAAGCGCTCGATCGTCTCGTCCTCAGACGCACCCTCGAGCATCGCCCGAATCTGAACGACGGCATCGCGCAGGCGCGCCGCCTCCTCAAAGTCCATGGCGGCAGAAGCGTTACGCATATCCTCTTCCATGGTTTCGACGATCCGCACGAGCTCGTCATGCGGCAGTTCTTCCAACTGCTCCGCAAGTGTCTGCTCGGGCGCCACCGTTTCCGGCACGCCACCCTCGCCCGACTCATCGGGCGTATAGAATGCGCCATGGCCAAGAGAGTCGCCCTTCGAGCGTCCCTTGGAACCCACGGTTTTTTCGGCCTCGGCAATAAAACTTGAGATGTCGTTGATGGCCTTGCGCACCGTCTTGGGCACAATGCCATGCTCTTCGTTATATGCCATCTGAATCTCGCGACGGCGCTGCGTCTCCTCGATGGCCTCTTTCATCGAATCGGTCACAACGTCAGCATACATGATGACTTCGCCATCGGCGTTACGGGCCGCGCGGCCAATCGTCTGAATCAGCGAACGGCGGTTGCGCAAGAAGCCTTCCTTATCGGCATCGAGAATTGCCACCAGTGAGACCTCGGGAAGATCCAAGCCCTCGCGAAGCAGGTTGATGCCAACGAGAACATCGATCTTGCCCTCGCGCAGCGTTCGCAGGATCTCGACACGGTCCATTGTCGCCGTATCAGAATGCATGTAATTGACCTTAATGCCCGCATCAAGCAGATGGTCGGTCAGGTCCTCGGCCATGCGCTTGGTCAACGTGGTCACCAGCACGCGCTCCTTGCGGGCAACGCGCTCGCGAATCTCGTCCTCAAGATCGTCAATCTGACCGCGAACCGGACGCACATCGATCTTGGGATCGAGCAGGCCGGTCGGACGAATAATCTGCTCAACATCGTTCTGGCTCACCCGCAGCTCGTAGTCGCCCGGCGTGGCCGAAACGTAGATGAACTGGGGGATCCTTGCCTCAAACTCATCGAAACGAAGCGGGCGGTTATCGAGTGCCGAAGGAAGGCGAAAACCGTGTTCCACCAGCGTCACCTTACGCGAGCGGTCACCTTCGTGCATGCCGCGAATCTGCGGCACCGTCACATGGCTCTCATCGATGATGCAGAGCATGTCCTTAGGGAAGTAATCGATCAGGGTAAACGGCGGCTCGCCCGGTTTTCGACCGTCCAGATGACGCGAGTAGTTCTCGATACCGTTACAAAAACCCATGGTCTCGAGCATCTCGAGATCATAGTCGGTGCGCTGCTGCAGACGCTGTGCCTCGAGCAACTTGTCGGTCGCCTTGAGCTCGGCCACACGCTTCTCGCACTCTTCACTGATTGATTTCAGAGCCGCCTTGACCTTCGGCTTCTCGGTCACGTAGTGCGATGCCGGCCATACGGGGATGGCCTCGTACTCACGAAGCATCTCACCGGTAACCTCATCGATCTCGGCAATAAGCTCAACCTCGTCGCCAAAGAACTCAAACCGCAACGGATGCTCGGCATAAGGCGGATACACGTCGACAACATCGCCGCGCACGCGGAACGTGCCGCGCGCTAGGTCATAGTCATTGCGATCATATTGAATGTCGATAAGTGCATGGATAAAGTCATCGCGCTCGAGCGGCACCTTCTTGTCGACGTTTGGAGCCAGACCCGCATAGTCCTCAGGAGAGCCAATGCCATAGATACACGAGACCGATGCGACAACGATCACATCGCGTCGAGAGAGCAGTGACGCGGTCGCCTGATGGCGCAGCATCTCGACCTCTTCGTTAATCGAGGAGTCTTTCTCGATATATGTATCGCTTTGCGGCACATACGCCTCGGGCTGATAGTAGTCGTAGTACGAGACAAAGTAGACCACAGCGTTGTTGGGAAAGAACTCTTTGAGCTCGCTCGCAAGCTGAGCGGCGAGCGTTTTATTGGGAGCCATGACCAGCGTCGGCTTCCCCAGGGCCTCAATAGTCTTAGCCATCGTGAAGGTCTTGCCCGAACCAGTCACGCCCAGCAAAACCTGATAGCGATCTCCGTCCCTCACACCCTGCACAAGCGACTCAATGGCCTTAGGCTGAGAACCTGCAGGCTCATAGGGAGACACGACCTCAAACGGCACCTCAGAGCCCTCAACGCCAAAACGTTTGAGCTCTCCTCCAACACGCTCAACTTCAAATTCCGCCATGGATACTCCTAACTCATATATCTGCAGTATACGCAGGCGGCAGGCATAGTCCTATACGAACCGATCGGGATAGAGGGTCTTGTAGCGAACCCAGGCATTATTGACACGAATCAGATACGCCTGCGTCTCGGGAAAGGTGATTGCATTATGAAGCGACGTGCTCTGCTGCGCCCATCCGTCGACATTGCCCATGCCGGCGTTATAGGCGGCAATGGCGCTGTCAGTCGACCCGTTAAAATACGTTAGAAGATACGAAAGATACGCACAGCCAAACTCGATGTTCGTAGCGGGATCGTTAAGGTTGTCGGCGGAATACTCGCTACCATCGACAAGACCCTTGGCAATCATATCCTGGGCAGTCTCGGGCATCAGCTGCATCAATCCCTGAGCACCCTGATTCGACTCAGCCTTGGGATCCCAATTCGATTCCGACTTAATGACAGCGCACACCAGATACGGATCCAGATTATGCGAAATACTCGATTGCTTTACATACGCCTCGTAGTCAATTGGATACAAAGGCTTAAAGAAGGCGGCAGGAGCATACGAGTAGACGAGCGAAATAAGGCCGAAGGCAAAAACGGCAGCCAGCGGTATAAGGCGATACCACGCAAAGAAACGTGTCTTAGGCATCGGCATCCTCCTGATTCGCAGTGTCTATAAACCCATGGCATGCAAGCCATGAGTCAAGCTGCTCAAAGAGCGAATTATCACCTGCGGTATTATCAATCACCGTTGTAGCGAGATTGCACAGCTCAGACTCATCGGGCTGGCAAGCAGAACGGGCATCGAAATCAGATGGCTCCATGCCACGCTGAATAGCACGCTTGCGACGAACTGACAAAGGGGCGCTGATGACCAGAATTTCATCAGCCAAGCCAAATGCATCCTCAAAACCAGTCGGGGCAGAAACCTCGACCACCGCAAAGGGGTAACGGGGAGACGAAACCGTACAACAAACCGGATCGAGAATCCTAAGCGAAAGCTGTTCAATGAGAACGGGATGCACAAGGCCATTGAGCCGTGCGACCGAATCAGGAGAAGCGAAAGCTCGAGAAGCGAGGATGCTGCGGCGAATGCCGCCTTCCACATCCAAAATGTCCCAACCGAATTCATCCGCGAGAGCATTGACGATATCAGAGCCCGGTACATACAGCGATTTTGCAAGCTCATCCAGATCGATAAGCATAGCGCCACGAGATTCGAAATAGCGGCAGGCAGTAGACTTACCCGAAGCAATATTGCCCAAGACAAATACGGTAAACATCAAGCCCTCCCTAACGCCAATGGGAGTTATTATCGCGCAAATACAAAAGAAGGACTCAAAATACAGCCAAACAGTAAGACAAGCTAAAAGAAGGCGAGTTCTTGTATTACAGCTCTCTATAAAACGCAAAAAAAGGGGAGGCCGCGAGGCCTCCCCCTTCTTCAAGTCTTGCGACGGCTCGGTGCCGTCCACCGGTCAGCGGCGCCCTGGCCTCCCACGGGCTGGC
>CAUGNQ010000064.1 GCA_959600835.1 uncultured Collinsella sp.
CGGGTGCCCTACAGGGAGTAGCCCCGACGGTTGACAAAACTATAGGAACACCCAATGACTAAAACGCCGCTTGTGATGGTGTTCACAGGCGGCGTTTTCAAACTTGTATGTGCTTTTACTTGTCTTTGGGCGCGGGGTGTTTGCAGACCACGCTCATGTAGATCATACCGAGCACGGCAGCGGTGACCGAACCGGCAAGGATGGCGGCCTTGGCAGCCAGAACCTCAAACTGGGCCGTCGGGAAGGCAAGGCCGCTGATGAGGATCGACATGGTGAAGCCGATGCCGCCCAGAATGCCCACACCGGCAATCATGTGCCAGTTAACGTTATGCGGCAGCTCGCAGACCCTAAACTTAACCAGGGCAAACGTCATGCCAAAGATGCCGATCGGCTTGCCCAGCAGCATGCCAAAGTACACGCCGAGCGTCACCGGGTCGGTGAGCAACGTGCTCATATCCACACCCACCAGGCGAACCTGTGCGTTCACGAACGCAAAGATCGGCAGAATCACAAAGTTGACCGGCGTGGAGATCAGACGCTCCATGCGGATGAGCGGCGGGGTCACGCGGTGCATGACGCGCTCGACCCTGGTGGTCGAGACGGTAAAGTCATGCTGGCCCAAGATGTGCGCCTCGTCGTCGTAGCGGTCATCGAGCAGCGGCAGGCACTCGCCCAACCAATCAGTGAGGCTATCGAGCTTAACACCGCACTTGGCCGGGATGGTAAAGGCCAAGATGACGCCAGCAAGCGTAGCGTGCACGCCGCTCTTGAACATGCAGAACCACAACAGCAGACCCAGTACCGAATACGGGGCGAGGCGGTAATGCTGCGTCTTGTTGAGCCACACGAGCGCGCAGGTCACAAGCGCGGCGGCGCCCAACCAAAACGGATTGGGGCTCTGACCGTAGAAGATGGCGATGGCGGCGATGGAGATGAGGTCGTCGGCAATGGCGAGCGTCGAGAAGAACACGCGCACGCCGTTGGGCACGCGGTTGCCCAAAAGCGATAGCACGCCCAGCGCAAAGGCAATATCGGTTGCCATGGGGATGGCCCAACCGTTGCGGGCGCCGGCATGGTTAAAGATCAGGTAGATGCAGGCGGGAACGACGACGCCGCCCACGGCCGCCAGCATGGGAAGCATGGCCTGACGTGGATTCTTGAGCTCGCCGACCGTCATCTCGTACTTAAGCTCAATGCCCACCAACAAAAAGAAAATCGCCATGAGGAAGTCGTTGACGAAAAGCTCAACGGTAAGACCGGCCGTAAGGTTGCCCAGACCCACATACAGCGGGGTCTCCAAAAAGTGATGGATGGCCTCGTAGGCATCGGTATTGGCGCAAATGACGGCGGCGATGGCGGCGATCACCATGACGGCGGCGGAAATCGTGCCGTTCTCGGCGATGCGCTCCCAAATGTCGTGGCGTTCAAAGCGCTTGCGCTCACGGACGTTGAACAGCTGCTCGGTTGCTGCCATGGGCGGCTCCTTTCACGGGAAAGCTCCCGTCTTAAAAAAGCACGGCCCGCCCAAGTGGCGGCGCCGCGCTCTAACGTATTACGCTTGCATCTAGCCTACCCTGCACGACAAGCACGCAGGCGTGGCCGAAAAGCGGAACCACAGGTTGAACATTATTTGCTCAACGGCACGGGCACGCCTGTCCAAGAGACGACGCGGCGCATGCACAAAAAACGACCGGAGCGCGGGGCGTCCGCGATCCGGTCGTGGCGTTCGGTCAACTAAACCTAGCAGGCGGCCATGATGGGGGCAGCGACCTGCTTCTTACGGGAGAGGACGCCCGGCATCCAGACGCCGTCGTGCTCGTCGGCAATGCCCAGGCCCTTCTGAGCAGCCTCGGTCTCGCCCTCGAGCAGGACCTGCGAGCCCTCCTCCATGATGTCGGTGATGCACAGGACAATGCCGTCAGCACCCTTCTCGGCGGCGTAGGCGCGCATGGCCTCGCGGATCTCGTCAATCATGCCGAGCGCGCGGCTCTTGTCGACAGTCTCGTACTGGCCGATGAGCAGCTTCTTGCCGGCGGGCTCGAACATCTTGATGTCGTTGCCGACCATCTCGGCTGCGGTGAAGGAGCCGGACGGACGGGTGAGGAAGACCTCCATGCCGAACTTGACCGGGTCGACGCCCACCTGCTCGCCGAGCTTGGCGGCGACGGCGCGGTCGACATCGGTGGTGGTGGGGCTCTTGAGCATGAGCGTATCGGTCATCATGGCCGAGAGCAGCAGCTTGGCCTGGACGTCGGAAAGCTCAGCGCCGAGCACGCCGGCGAGCTTGGTGACGATGGTGCAGCTGGAGCCCCAGGGCAGGCAGATGTAATGCAGCGGGCCGGCGGTCTCGAAGTCGCCGATGCGGTGATGGTCGACGACGCCAAAGACCGTGGCGTCCTTAAGGCCCGCGACGGACTGGGCGGACTCGTTGTGGTCGGTGAGGACGACAAGCTGACCGGCCTCGACGGACTCAATCACGCGGGGCTCGGCAATGCCGGCGTCGGCGAGCAGCTTGGCGGACTCTGCCGGAAGCTGACCAAGGGCGCAGGCCTCGTAGGTGTTGCCGGCATACTCAACCTGGTTGAGCAGCTGGGACAGGACGACGGCGCTCATGATGGCGTCGTTATCGGGGTTCTGGTGACCAAAGACAAGAACGTTTGCCATGGATATCCTCCACTTGATATGTGTACTTGGACGTAGCTATGGTAGCACGCCGATGCCGAGCCTTCGCAGACGGAAGGGCTACGGCATATTTTGGGGCAGGCATGGAGGCCAAGGCTGTCCCTTTTGCACCATGTTGGTGCAAAGTAACCTGGCCCCCTTGCACCAGCTATTTGCCGGCGGCGCGCAGGGCTACGTAAGCGGCACCGATGATGCCGGCGTCGTTGCCGAGCGAAGCGACCTTAATGGGCGTCTCGCGCGAGGCGGAGAGCGCGTACTGCTTAAAGTGCTCGCGGACCTTGTCGAGGTAGACATCGGCCGAAGCGGAAGCACCGCCGCCGATCAGGAACATCTCGGGATCGACCACGTTGGCAATAAGCGCCAGGGCGCGGCCGAGATAGTCGGCCATGGTATCGGCAGCTGCCAGCGCGAGCTTGTCACCCTCGCGGCAGGCCTGGAACACGTCCTTGGAATCAGAAGGCCCGGTGAGCTCGATGGGCTCGACGCCCGCCTTCTTGCACTCGGCAAGGTAGTTACTCACCACGCCGGTGGCGCTGGAATACTGCTCCAGATGGCCATGGCCGCCACAGCCGCAGGTGCGCTCCTCAGCCGGGTTCAGGCACATGTGGCCAATCTCGCCGCCGGCACCCACAACGCCCGACACCACGTCGCCGTTGACGATAACGCCGCCACCCACGCCGGTACCAATGGTGACCATCACCACGTTCTGTACGCCCTTGGCAGAGCCGAGCCAGGCCTCGCCCATGGCAGCGGCGTTGGCATCGTTCTCGTATTTAACAACCGCGTCGGGGCAGTGCTCCTGAATGGCGACTCTTAGCTCGGGCAGGTTAATGGCAATGTTGGCCTTGACCTTGGCATCGCCCGATGCCGGGATGGGGCACGGAACGGCCAGGCCAATACCCGCCACAAAGGCGCGCGGAATCTGGGCCTTGGCGACCACCTGGTCGATAGCCTCGGTCACCGCGGCAAAGCCCGCGGCGTCAACGATAGGCGGCGTGGGCACGCTGGCCTTGGCCAGCAGGTTACCGTCCTCGTCGAACAGGCCCTCCTTAACCGAAGTGCCGCCGACGTCGATGCCGATGTAATACTGCTTAGGTTCCATGGGAGCCCGCCTTTCTCGTTTAAACATTGCCTGTATGGTACCGCTCCCAAGGCAAAAACCTGCCAAAAAGGGGCAGGTTTGTTTTGGCAGGTTTTATCTGGGGAAGCGCGAATGGTCACTCAATAGATCGCGCAAGACCTTCCCCAAATATAAAGGCGCCGGGAGGCGGAGACTCCCGGCGCCCGTCAAAGGGACTGTGTTGTCTGTTGGACCGCACGGCCCATCGCGGCGATAACGCCGACTAGGCCTTGAGTGCCTGCAGCTGCTTGTGGATCTCGATGAGCTCCGTCGCCATGACGCGCATGGTCTCGGTGCCGGCCATCTGGTCCTCGGCATGCAGCAGAATCAACGGAGACTCACCGTTACGCTCGCCGTTGGCCTCCTTCTTCAGAAGCCCCATGTGAACATCGTGGCCACCGTTATAGGCCTCGTCGCCCTGCTTGATAAGCTCCTCGGCGGCGTCAAAATCGCCCTCCTTGGCCTTTTGCACGGCATTGATGTACATGCTCTTGGCGGTACCGACGTAGCTGATGATCTCAAAGCAGGTCATCTGCAGTTCGTTCATATCCTCCATGCGGAGCACCTAGCCCATCACGCTGACGCAGTGGTCGATGATGCCGGCAGCGTTCATGCGGCCGTAGTCGACCATGTTGATGACCTCGACCGGGAAACGACCGGCGGCCTCCTTCTCAAAATCGCCCTTGGTGTAGCCGATCTGCGGACCAAGCAGCAACATGTCGCACTCGCCCAGGTGATCGTGGGCCTCGTTCATGGGACGAGCCTCGACCTCAATATCCAGACCACGGTTTGCAACCTCGGCCTGCATCTTCTGGACCAGCAGGCTCGTGGACATACCGGCATTGCAGCAGAGCATGATCTTCTTCATGGTTTCCTCCTTATAACTGCGCGGCGCGCAGACGACGACTGGTTTTATTCCTTGCGGCTATTGTGCCCACCCCCCTGCATCTTTACACAAGGGAGAGAGCCGCGGGCACCGGCACCGCGTACCGGTGCCCGCAACGGTGGAAGGGAAAGCGAACGTTTAGGCGTTCTGCTCGGCAAGGGCCTCCTGCTTGGCGATTGCCTTCTCGGAAATCTTCATAAAGGGCAGGTAGACGGCCATGCCAATGACAATCTCGAGAGCCTGCCACACGCCGGCGCGCCAGTCAAAGCCCGTAGCGAGCAGGGCATTGATGACGGGAGGCATAGTCCAGGGCACCTGGGCGATGCAGGGGCTGATGATGCCTGCGCAGGTAAGGCCATAGGTGATGCCGATGAACAGGTCGGGAAGGAGGACGAACGGGATCATGAGCGGCAGGTTGTACACGATGGGGTAACCGTAGATAACCGGCTCGTTGATGTTGAACAGACCAGGCAGGATAGCCATCTTGGAAACGGTCTCGGAAGCTTTGTTCTTGGAGAACAGGAGCGTGTCGAGCAGGAGCATGAGGGTGCAGCCCGAGCCGCCGATGAGGGCGAAGCTGTTAACGATCTGCATGTTCATGTAGTGATCGGGCTGGATGGTGCCACCGGCGGCAAAGGTAGCCATGTTGTCGACGATGAGCATGGTCAGGATCGGCTCGACGGTAGCGCCAGAGATGGTGGACTGGTGAATACCGACGCAGAACAGCAGGTTAGCAAGGGTGTAGATGAGGATAACAGCCCACGGACCGGCGTTCATGATGCTCTTGAGCGGGTTGGAGATGCACGTGGAGATGATGGCGCACAGATCGGTGCCGGCGCACACGGCAAGCAGGGCTGCGGCAAGAGCGAAGATCGCGAGGTTGAGCAGCATCGGGATCATGACGTTGAAGGAGTTGGAGACCGCGGGAGGCACGCCCTCGCCCAGCTTAACCTTGAGCTTCTCGACGCCAGAAATCTTGATGAAAAGCGAGACGGAAAGCAGGGCGATGATAATGGCCGAGAACAGACCATTAGTGCCAGTGTTGGCAGTCGAAAGGGCGCCCGTGACCTCGGCGGAGGTGATCTTGTCGGTGAGCAGCGGGCTCGTGGCGGCAAGCGTGGCGGTGATCTGCTGCGGCATCATGATGACGAAAGCAGAGATAGCGACGACCACGCAAGCGAGCGGGTTATCGAAACGCTTGTTCTTAGCGAGGCTGTAGCCAATCAATCCGGCCAAGATAATTGCAGAGACGTTGAGGGTGCCCAGCGTAATTGCCGAACCCCACGTCTGAAGATTGGCAAGACCCGCCGCATCGAGCGGGAACAGAGGGAACACGACGTTGTTGATAAGAACCGCGATACCCGCAAGGATATAGAGCGGCGTGATGGTCGCGAAGGCGTCACGCAGGGAACGCAGGTGAACCTGGTTTCCCACCTTTGCAGAGACCTCGGCAAACTTGTCGAGGAAGCTCTTTCCGTTGTCACTGGCCATGATTGCTCCTAACTTTCAAATCCGGCCTTTTCCTATGCGCACGGTGGCCTGTCGCCCTCTGCCACCAGATGTGCCATGTGTTGCGCGCGGCAGCGCGCGGTCTGGGCGTTCGCCCGGTCGCTAATCAACCACGTGGGTTGTGGCAACCTGTTTGAGCCAAGCCGCCGACTTCTTAAGGCGGCGCTTATAGCCGTCCATAAGGTCGACCTCGACAAAACCGTAACGGTTCTTAAAGGCATTAGCCCAAGACCAGTTATCGATGACGGCCCAGTAATGGTATCCGCGGCACTTGGCGCCCTCGGCAATTGCCTTGGCCACCCACTCCAGGTGCTGACGTACAAAGTCGACGCGGTAGTCATCCTGGATGGTTCCTTCGGCGTCACGGTTCTTGTATTCGTCCATGATGCCGATGCCGTTCTCGGAAACGAACCACTCAAGATCGGGGTAGTTCTTAGCGCAGTCCATGCCAAAGTCGTAGAGGCCCTGCGGGTAGATCTCCCAGCCACGGCTCTCGTTCATAACGGCGTCGGGCCATACGTACTCGTCGGCAAAGTGCGGCAGGCCGTACTGGTCGACCTTGCTCGCCGGCGCCTGAACACGCGTGGGGTGGTAGTAGTTGCAGCCGAGCCAGTCGACAACACCCTGCTTGAGAATCTCTTGGTCGCCGGCACGGAACGGGAGCTTAACGCCGCCCTCGGCCAGGCTGTCGAGCACGTCGGCAGGAAGCTCGCCCTTGGTAATAAGGTCGAGCCACCAGCGATTGTTGATGCCGCTGGTCATACGCACGGCCTCGAGGTCTGCCTCGCTGGGATTCTGCTTGGTGTAAACCGGGGTAAAGCAGTTGATCATGCCGATCTTGGCATCGGCGCGAATAGCGCCCTCGTCATAGGCGCGACGATAGTTGGCCACGGCCAGCGCATGTGCCAGCGAGATGTGATACTGCACGGTGCGAGCGCGGCTAAAGTCGTGGAGTTGCGGGAACCACACGCCCTCCTGATAGCGCTGCTCGGGCTCGACGATGGGCTCGTTAAAGGTGAACCAGTACTTAATCTCCTGGCCAAACTCGTGGAAGGCGACGTCGGCGTAATGCGCGTAAGCCTCAACGACCTCGCGGCTCTCCCAGCCGCCACGGTTAAAAAGGTAGGTGGGCATGTCAAAGTGGTACAAGTTGACAAACGGCTCCAGGCCGGCCTCGCGAGAGGCGCGGAACAGCTCGTGATACCACGCAGCACCCTCCTCGTTGAGGTTGCCGTCGGCATCGAGCAGACGGCTCCACTGGATGGAAGTGCGATAGGTATTCAGGCCCAAGTCCTTCAAAATGCGAAAGTCTTCCTGGTACTTGGCCATAAAGTCATTGCCGGCATAAGAGCCAACGCGGTTATAGAACGAATCCAGATCCTGGATGGACCAGGTATCCCACAGGTTCTCGAGCTTGCCGCCCTGGTTCCACTGACCCTCAGTCTGCGGGCCGGACATAGCGGCGCCAAAGAAGAAGTCACGGGGCAGCTGATACTGAGCCATCAAAGTCCTCGCTTTCGTGTCTAGAGCTTTCGGTTGGAGACGGGTTTGCTTTGGCAAGTTATCCGGCGCGGGCGCGCACCGGTTATCCAGATATCCAGCCCGCCAAAACAAAACCGTCCCCAAACGGTCGGCCCTGCCGGCGGCAGGGTTCCGTTCGTTGCGTACAACTATAGCGCTCTAATTTATAAAGTAAAGCGTCTTTTTGTTTTTTCTTTCTCGGACTTCTTATATAAAAGTAATATGGGTGCCTCGTTGGGGGTTATACTTACTTGCGTATTCTTATATGTCGGAAAGGAGGTTCCATGATTCCCAAATACGAGGCGATAGCTGCAGATATCCGTCGAAGCATCGAGGACGGCTCCCTTAAGCCGGGCGACAAACTGCCCACCGTCGTAGAGTTTTGCGAGCTGTATAGCGTTTCCAAGATCACCGTCAAGCGCGCGATTGAGCAGATCACCGAGGAAGGCCTTATTACCAGCCGGCGCGGATCGGGCACCTACGTCAAGGACACGGCGGGGCTTCCCGGCCAGGTGTTTTTCCAAGGCAAGAACGACCGTGCCCAAGGCTTTTCGTACGAGCATCGCGGGGAGAAAGTGACCTCGGTGGTCTACGATTTCTCGATCGTCAATCCGCCGGCAGAGGTTGCGACCCAGCTGGGAATGGCCGAAGACGACTTTGCCTATCACATCGTGCGCGTACGCGAGGTCGATGGTCAGCCCATCGTTATTGAGTACACCTATATGCCACTCGAGCTGATTCCGGGTCTTAAGAAAAAAGACCTGTACGCGTCGGTCTACAGCTTCATCCGCGAGCAGTGCGGACTCAAGATCTCGAGTTTCCACCGTACCATTCGCGCCGTCGCGGCAACTGAGGAAGAGGCTGAGCGCCTGGATACCAAACCCGGCACTCCCCTGCTCGAACTCAACCAGATTGGCTTCTTGGATAGCGGCACCGCGTTTGAATATTCTATCTCGCACAACGTAGGCGACCGCTTTGAGCTGCACAACGTAACGCTGGCCTAGTTTTGTAATCCGGTGGGTGCTCGTTTTGAGCTGTCTTACGCGGCACCCGCACAACCTTATGGGAGTATGCACATGTCCGATTTGATTAAACTCACGCCGATTTTCCACGAGAAGATCTGGGGCGGCCGCCAGCTCGAAACCGTATTTGGTTACGACATTCCCGAGGGTCCCATCGGTGAGTGTTGGGCTATCTCGGCCCACCCCAACGGCGACTGCCAGATCGCGGAGGGCCCGTACGCCGGTCACACGCTTTCGTGGCTGTGGGCCGAGCACCGCGAGCTCTTTGGTAACTGCGAGGGCAAGGAGTTCCCGCTGCTCATTAAGATTCTAGACGCCAAGGACGACCTTTCGATCCAGATCCATCCCAATGACGAGTACGCCGCCGAGCACGAGAACGGCAGCCTGGGCAAAACCGAGTGCTGGTATGTACTGGACTGCGAGCCCGGCGCCACGATCATCGTCGGACAGCGCGCGCACGACCGCGCCGAGGCCGCGCGTATGATCGAGGACGGCCGCTGGGACGACATGCTCAACGTGCTGCCGATTCACAAGGGCGACTTTTTCCAGATTGATTCCGGTACCGTCCACGCCATCAAGACCGGCACGCTCATTTTGGAGACGCAGCAGTCGAGCGACGTGACGTATCGCCTGTACGACTACGACCGTCCCGGCACCGACGGCAAACTGCGTCCCCTGCACATTGAGCAGAGCCTCGACTGCATCGACTTTGATGCTCAGGCTCCGACCGACGGCACGGTGACCGCGCCCGAGGTCGACGGCGTGACCGAGCTCGAGTCTAACTCCTGCTACACCGTCGATCGCGTGCGCGTCGACGGCAGCAAGACCCTCGACCAGCGCTGGCCCTTCATGTGCCTGTCGGTCATCAACGGCGAAGGCACCGTCTGCGGCGACCCCGTCCACAAGGGAAGCCATCTGCTAGCCCCCAGCACCGTCAAGTCCATTGACCTCGAAGGCAAAATGGAACTGATCATCAGCCACCTCTAGGTCGCACCAACAACCAAAACGCAACAAGGGGCTCCCCCGTCCATGTACGGGGGAGCCCCTACTCATCTCTATTAATCTATCAGCCCACCCGGCTCTCCAGACCAAAAAGCGAACGAGCAAAGCGACGTTCGCAAGCTGCAGGCTAAAACGCCACAAGGAAGAGGGCGCGTCGGGGGCGTTTGTCGAACGCGAGTTACGCACGAGCCGGAGAGCACTTAATGTGCTCACCGAGCGAGCAGGACTGTCCG
>CAUGNQ010000065.1 GCA_959600835.1 uncultured Collinsella sp.
AGCGCCGCTCGCTTATTGTGGATGAGGGCGGTACGGTAGCGGATGCTATCGAGCGCCACAACGACCTGATAGAGTAGATGTAATAATCGCCGTGCAGCCACAATCGGGGGCAATTCGACCTGAGCGCGACCGCACCGTCATGTCACACGCCGGGAGTCGCCCCATGCACGCAACTGCTTTTGGTCGCACGCTCATCATCGCCAACCCAGCCGCCCAGTCGGGTGCGGCGCGCGAAGTTGCCGAGCGCCTGCAACGCTTTTTGGATATGACCGCGCGCGCATCCCAGTTTGACCTGGTGCTAACCGAGCACATGGGACACGCCAAGGAGCTTGCCGCACAGGCTCAGGGCTATCGCACCGTTATCGCACTCGGCGGCGACGGCGTGATCCACGAAGTCGTCAACGGGCTTATGACGCAAAAGGAGGACGCCCGCCCCGCTCTTGCCGTCCTGCCCGTGGGCTCCGGCAACGATTTTGCCCAGACGCTCGATATCGAAGATTTCTCCGGCAAGGATTTTGGCGCGCTACTCACCTGTGAGCTGCAGCGTCAGGACATCGGGCGGATTCGCTCATGGAACCCCGCAAGCGGCAACGGCGAGGCTACCGTTGAGTACTACGACCAGACGCTTTCGGTCGGCATCGATGCCGCCATCGGCCTTGGCACCACCGAGCTGCGCAAAAAGACCGGCTTGACGGGTGCTCCGCTCTACACCCTTTCGGGACTTGAGCAGTTTGGCCTGCGCTATCGCAACTACCCCATGACAGTCAGCTTTGACGGCGCGCCCGCCGAGCGCGTGAGGGCGATCATCATGGCGATTCAGCTTGGTCCTACCTATGGCTCGGGCTATCGCATCTGCCCCGATGCCGACCCCTGCGACGGCATGCTCGACGTCTGCTACGCCTGCGGCCCCGTCCCTCGCGCGGTAGCCCTGCCTATGTTCCTTTCGGCCAAGGACGGCCACCATACCAAGTTGCCACCGGTTCGCATGCGCCGCTGCCGCCATGCCGAGCTAACTTTTGAGGAGCCCGACTACCCCATCCAGGCCGACGGCGAGCCCATCGTCGCCTCGCGCATCGAGGTTGACGTCCTCGGCAGCGCCCTCCAAGTTTGGCACCCCGCCCGCTAGCAAGGCCAGTGGAGCAATCAACTACTCGTCGCTGCCCGGCTTGCGACGGTTAGCCTTTTTGATGGCATTGAAGTGCTTGTCGTTGAGCCTGCGCTGACGGGAGCGCTGAGGCACCTTGGTCTTTACGCGTCGGCGCGGCGGACGCCCACGACGCTCAAGCTCGGCGCGCAGCTTACGCAGGCAGCTCGAGCGATTTTGAAACTGGCTGCGGCTCTCGCGTGCCGTCACGGTAATCCCCGTGGGCCCATGCTTCATACGCACCGCCGAGTCCGTCGTGTTGACGCCTTGTCCGCCCGGACCCGTCGCGCGAAACACCTGCACCTCGCAATCGCGCGCCAACTCCTCGGCCGACATCTCGGCATAGCGCGCATACTCGCGCCATCCCATCTTGTTCTCATCCATATCAACACCTCCCCTCATGCAAAAAATGTGACAAAGGGACAATCCCTTTGTCACATCGCATACCAATCGCTTGTGTTGCGCGCTTAGGCGAAGGTGATCTCGCCGGTCTCGCAGTCCATATCGGCGATACGGGCCAGGCTCTCAACGCGGAAGCCGCGCTCGCGGAGCTTATCGCCGCCGCCCTGGAAGCCCTTCTCCACCGCAATGCCAATACCGGATACCTCGGCACCTGCAGCTTCGCAGATCTTGATAAGACCCTCGAGCGCGCAGCCGTTGGCCAAGAAGTCGTCGATAATCAGGACCTTGTCGCCCTCGGACAGGAAGCGCTTGCCCACGATGACCGGGTACTCCTTCTGCTTGGTAAAGGAGTAGATGGTCGTGGCATACTGCTCGCCGTCGAGGTTGATGGACTGTGCCTTCTTGGCAAAAACCACCGGCACGCCGCCAAAATGCTGAGCCGCGATGCAAGCCATACCAATGCCCGAAGCCTCAATCGTCAGGATCTTGTTGATCTCGACATCCTTGAACAGACGGGCCCACTCGGCGCCCATGTGGTCGAACAGCTCAACGTCGCATTGGTGGTTGAGGAAGGCATCAACCTTAAGGACGTTACCGGCCTTTACGATGCCGTCATGGCGAATACGATCCTCAAGCTCCTGCATGGCGCAACCCCTTCTCACGGCAACGATACCGCGCGATTAATAAACGTTGTTCGATAGTCTACCACGGACCGACCCCCGCCCGCCCCACAAGCCGCATCGCACCACAAACCAGTCTTTTTGAGACGGCGCGAATCGTGGCAGACAGCCTCCCAACACGCTAATGGCGGGCGCGCATCCTCACCAAACGCACCATGGCAAGCGCAAAGCCCACAGCGGCCACAGCCATCAACACATAGAACACCGAACGGAAACCAAACAGGAACACATCCGGACGGCCTGCAACAAAACTGGTCACAGCCTCGCCCATCGTCACGCTCATCTGCCCATAGAGGATATGCGAACCTGCCGTAATACCCAGCGCCATGCCCGCATAGCGCGCCAAGCTGCCCAAGCTACCTGCAAAGCCAAGTGCCTCGCGCGGAGCCGAGCCCATGTACAGCGAGTTGTTGGGGCTCTGGAAAATCGACGTACCGCACGACATAAATGCGACGCAGCAAACGATCACAGGGATAGAAGAGTGCTCGTCGAGCGTGCTTACTGCAAAGAGACCGCACACATACACGCCCAGGCCGACCGCCGTGGGACCCTCGCAGCCAACACGGTCCGAAACCGTTCCCGAAAGCGGGCCGATAAAGGCATTCACCATTGGCAGCGCCAAAAAGAGCAGTCCGGAAATGTCGGAACCAAAGCCGTGGGCGTCCTGAAAATAGAACGGCAGGATAAACTCGGATGCGCCAATGCCAACAAACACGATGAGCATGCAGGCAAGGTTGATGGTGAAGGCCGAATTTGCAAAGCAGCGACGAGCGGCCTCGATCAGGGACATGGGGCGCTCGCCGGCCTCTGGCCTAACATGCGGCAGCGTATAGAGCCCCACGATAAACGAGATGACGCCAATGGGCAGGTTGATGAGGAAGATGCTCTCCCAAGGAAAGCTTGCCACCAGCATGCCGCCGAGCACGGGGCCACACATCATGCCGAGGGCCACGAAGGTCGCGAGAATACCCATGGCACGACCTCGTTCGCGCGCCGGAAACGACTCGGTGATAATACCCATGTTGTTGGCCATGGCCGCCGCGCAACCGACGCCCTGAACAATACGTGCCAGGATAAGGACCTCGAGCGAACCCGAAAGGCCACAAAGCAGCGAGCCTGCCGTAAAGACGATTACGCCCAGCTGGAATACGCCGACCTTGCCGCGCACGTCACCCAGGCGGCCAAACGGCAACATAGCCACGCATGTCGCAAGCAGATACACCGAGCTTACCAGCTGAATGCGATCGAGGCCCATGCCCAGCTCCTTTTGCATCACGGGCAGCGCCACGGTCACGACGGTCGAATCCAGACATACCATAAACGTCATGATGAGCACGGTAAACAGAATCGCCCACTTGTTCTTGCCATGGGTGTCGCCCTCTAGGGCAATACGCTCGCGGCGCAGCTGCTCTGCGGTTTTCTCCATATCCATCCTTTCGAGTGGCGCAACGCAAAAACGGGGCCCCAATCGCCTGTAAACAGTCGCGATTGGGGTCCCGCCTACGGAATCGGAACGAAAGGTCGCCGAAGCTTTCTGCCAGCATCGGTGCCTTGTGCGAACGCTAGCCTAGCACTGCTCGAGCGCCTGCTCAAGGTCGGCAATCAGATCGGCCGTGTCCTCGAGGCCGCACGACAGGCGCACCATGTCGGCGGAGATACCGCAGGCGATGAGCTCCTCGTCGTTCATCTGGCGATGCGTAGCGTTAGCAGGATGCAGGCAGCAAGTGCGGGCGTCTGCCACATGCGTGGCGATCTGGGCGAGCTTGAGGCTCTTCATAAAGGTCTCGGCTGCCGCGCGACCACCGTTAAAGCCAAAGCTCACAACGCCGCAGGTACCGTTGGGCATGTACTTCTGAGCCAGGTCGTAGTACTTATCGCCCTCCAGGCCCGGATAGCTCACGAAGCGTACCTTGGGATGGCTCTGCAGGAACTTGGCAACGGCCAGGCCGTTCTCACAATGACGCGGCATGCGCACATGCAGACTCTCAAGCGAGCTATTCAGGAAAAACGCCGCTTGCGGGTTCTGCATGGGGCCGAGGTCGCGCATGAGCTGAGCGGTTGCCTTGGTAATGAAGGCGCCCTCGCGACCGAACTTCTCGGCATAGGTCACGCCGTGGTAGCTCTCGTCGGGCGTGGTGAGACCCGGGAACTTGTCTGCATGGGCCATCCAGTCAAACTGGCCGTGGTCGACGATCACGCCGCCCAGGTAGGCAGCATGTCCATCCATGTACTTGGTGGTGGAGTGCGTAACGATGTCGGCACCCCACTCAAAGGGACGGCACATCACGGGCGTCGGGAAAGTGTTGTCGACCATCAGCGGCACGCCGTGATCATGCGCGGCCTTGGCAAAGCGCTCAATGTCGAGCACGGCAAGGGCGGGGTTGGCGATCGTCTCGCCAAAGACGAGCTTGGTATTGGGCTCAAACGCTGCATCGAGCTCCTCATCGGTGCAGTCGGGGGCGACGAAGGTGCAGGTGACGCCCATACGACCCATGGTATGGGCGAGCAGGTTGTAGGTGCCGCCGTAGATGGCAGAGCTTGCGACCACGTGATCGCCGGCACCGGCAACGTTAAAGATCGCAAGGAAGTTCGCAGCCATGCCCGAGCTCGTGAGCATCGCAGCGGCACCGCCCTCCATCTCGCAGATCTTGGCGGCAACCAGATCGCACGTGGGGTTCTGCAGACGGCTGTAGAAGTAGCCCGACTCCTCCAGGTCGAACAGCTTGCCCATGTGCTCGGACGTGTCGTACTTCCACGTGGTTGATTGGTAGATAGGCACCTGACGCGGCTCTGCATCACCCGGGCGATAACCGCCCTGAACACACGTCGTACCGATGGTCTGCTCGCTCATATCCAACTCCCTTACTTGGGTTTTGTTTTATTCGGTTCACGATACCGCTACCCCGCACCCCTCTCAACCCATCCCGCCGATAGGTTATGGGACAAATTAATTGGGACAAATTAATCAGGTTTATTTGTCCCAAATCTTAAGAAAGTGTTCGATGGCGAAAAACAATGAGATATGCACTGCGGTCTCGATAAGCGAATGCGCCAGCAAGGGTACCATAGGCGGGTACACCGCAATCAAGGAGACACCGATGAAGCAGATTGATACCACTCAGCTCAACACTGCCACCTGCCAGGCTCAGGCTGCCGAATACCACGCCCGCGGCTTTAACTGCGCGCAGGCCGTCGCCTGCACGCTCGCGCCCGCCGTCGGGCTCGACCCCCAGGTCGCCTTTACCCTCACCGAGGGCTTTGGCGCCGGCATGGGCGGCATGACCGAAACTTGCGGTGCCATCTCGGGCGCCGTGGCCATCATGAGCTTTGTAATGAGCGATGGCATGGAAAACCCCAAGACCAAGGGCCAGACCTACAAACTGTCGCGCGAGATTGCCAAGCGCTTTGGCGAGAAGAACACGACGACCGTCTGCGGCACGCTCAAGGGCATCGGATCGGACAAGGGTCCGCTCCGCAGCTGTCCCGGTTGCATCGACGATGCCGTCGAAATCGCCTGTGATGTACTAAAGCAGCTCGCCGAGTAAACGGCAGCGACATAAAACGACGGTCGGTGTGCTTGGGATCCGTCCAAAAGCACGCCGACCGTCGCCGTTAGAACTCGGCAAATTCGGGAGTGCTGACCTCAATCTCCTCGCGCCCCGCCATAAGCTCGCGCATCTTAGCGCAAAACGACCCCTGCTCCCCCGCCTTAAACACCAAATGAAGTGTCACGGCATCCGCGTACTCGGTATCCGAAACCTTGGCACCGGAATCCTGGGCCAAGCGAAGCACCTGCTCATACTGCGGATAGGCCACATGCACGTCAACAGGCACGACACTCGTCATCTCGACGATCTGCCCGGCCTCCTGAGCCGCGGCCACCGCCGCTTGCGTCGCCGCAGTATAGGCGCGAACCAGGCCGCCCGGCCCCAACAGCGTGCCGCCAAAATAGCGCGTCACTACGCAGCAAACATTTTTGAGCTCCGCACCGCGCAACACCTCGAGCGTCGGCATACCGCTCGTGCGGCTCGGCTCACCATCATCGCTCTGGCGCTCGCGTCCATCGACCAAAATCCACGCGGAAACATTGTGTCGAGCGTCGTAATGACGCTTGCGAACCATCTCGATAAAGGCATTCGCCTCGTCCTCGGACTCAATATGGACCAGCTGGGCAATAAACCTGCTCTTGCGGTCCACAAACTCGCCCGAAGCCTCAATATTCGATTGCAGAGTAAAAAAGCTGTCCAACAAAGCCCCTCAACAACAAGCAAAGCAACAAACAGCCTCAATAATACGATAACCCTAGTAAAAAGAATGACAACGCCGATGATTCCGTCAACGAAAGCGAGAACCCGTCAGCGCGAGCAAGGTGCCTTGAAAGCCGAGGGCATTGACCTTATGGTCATGCCCGAAGGCTTGAAAGGCAGATTGCCGCGCTGACGGGTTCGCAGCGTCAACAAAAAAGCTGAGTGGGCCGATAAGCCGGGTTCTGTCGTGAACGGTCATTTATCTTGTCTGCACGTTACCATGCAGCTCCACGCACGCTACCCGAACGCGGACCGGGCCGGCCCATAGCGTTCCTATTCGCGCTTGCTCCGGATGGGGCTTGCCAAGCCGCCGTGTTGCCACGACGCTGGTGGTCTCTTACACCACCGTTTCAGCTTTTCCCTTTACGCCTTGCGGCGCAGGTGGGAGTCTTCTTTTCTGCGGCGCTTTCCGTCGGATCACTCCGCCCGGCCGTTAGCCGGCATCCCGCCCTCTGGAGCCCGGACTTTCCTCACGCGTACTGCAAGCAGCACATCGCGCGACCGTCTGGCCCACTCAGCAGTGCAAGAGTGTAACACACCGTTACCGCAGGCAATGGCACAACGCAAACGCTCGACACGATAAACCAAGAACCGCCATGCGTTACAATGATCCTGTCGATGGGCAACGTCGTCAGTCGAGACGCGACCGCGCTCCGCACCCCTCCGTCTACTCGGTGTGTTCCCGCCTCCTCCCCGAGGCGGGATGTCGGCTTTTTTCATGCACCGACAATCCAATAGCCTGTGGACAGCCCGGCAGCATTGCGCATCTCGGTGCCAAATGCAAAAAGGGACCCGTCCATTACGGACGGATCCCTTAAAACAAGTGATCGTCAAACCGATTTACTCGGCGTCGGTCTCCTCGTCCTTCTTCTCGGAAGGCAGCGGGGTAACCTCGATCTCGACGCCCAGAGTCTCAGCAGCAGACTTCATGGACAGGGAGATACGACGACGGTCGAGGTCAATCTCCATGACCTTGACCTGAACCTTGTCGCCAACGTGGGTGACCTGAGAAGGCTGGTCCACGTGCTTGTTGGCCATCTCGGAGATGTGCACCAGGCCCTCGATGCCCTCGCCCAGGTCGACGAAAGCGCCGAACGGGACAAGCTTGGTCACAGTGCCCTCGACGATAGCGCCGACGGGGTACTTCTTGACCAGTGCGCGCCACGGATCCTCGGTGGTCTGCTTGAGACCCAGGGAGATGCGCTCGCGGTTGAGATCGACGTCGAGAACCTCGACCTCGACCTCCTGGCCGACCTTGACAACCTCGGAAGGATGGTTGACGTGGTTCCAGGAAAGCTCGGAGATGTGGATGAGGCCGTCGATACCGCCGAGGTCGACGAAGGCGCCGAAGTCGACGATGGAGGAAACGGTGCCCTGGAGACGCATGCCAGGCTTGAGCTTGGACAGGATCTCGGAGCGCTCGGCCTTACGGGACTCCTCGAGCACGACGCGACGGGAGAGGACGACGTTGTTGCGGTTGCGGTCCATCTCGATGACGCGGGCCTCGATGCGGGTGCCCATGTAGGAGGTGAGGTCCTTGACGCGACGGAGGTCGACGAGGGAAGCGGGCAGGAAGCCACGCAGGCCGATGTCGAGGATGAGGCCGCCCTTGACAACCTCGATAACCTCGCCCTCGACGTTCTCGCCGGAGTTGAACTTCTCCTCGATGCGGTTCCAAGCACGCTCGTACTCGGCACGCTTCTTGGACAGGACCAGACGACCGTCCTTGTCCTCCTTCTGGAGAACCAGGGCCTCGATGGGATCACCGAGTGCAACGATGTCTGCAGGGTTAGCGTCCTTGCGGATGGACAGCTCGCGGACCGGGATAACGCCCTCGGACTTGAATCCGATGTCAACGAGCACCTCGTCATGCTCGATCTTAACGACAGTGCCGTTAACGAGATCGCCCTCATCAAAGTCGGTAATCGTACCGTCGATGAGGTTGTTCATCTCCTCCTCGTTGACATCGTCAAGAGAGAAAATGGACGAGTTCTGAATCTCACTCAAAGGTGGACCCCTTTCGAACTACGGGGCCCCGATTGCTAGGACCTACAGAAGGGTGCGACAAGCACACAACGTTTAGGAACACTCGGGAGCCGACAGATACTAATGTGACGCTTATGCAATCACGTTCGTATAGGTTACGGGGAAATGGGTTCGATTTCAAGCGTGAACTGCGTTTTTTTACTCGTGTGGAGACTTTTTCGTAATCTTATGAACACACGCCTCCGCAACTTGACGATAACCAGCCAGGCATTCGGCTTTGGGGTAAAGTATCCGGAGCCAACGATTCTAGATCGATTTTTCGAGAAAGGTGCCCGCGTGCTCAAAGCAGTCGTTTTCGATATGGACGAGACGCTTCTTAGCATCAACCTCAACGCATTCATCCTTCGCTATTTTAAGGATGTCTCGTCGATGCTCGCGGATATCGGGCGACGCAGCCGCGGTGGCACGATGGCACGCCTGGGCACGATTCTGGTCGATCTCAACGCCAATCGTCGCAGCATTACGGACAATCGCACCAATCTTGAGTTCTACCAGACCGAGGTCGAGCGCAGGTGTGGCATCTGCCTCTCCGACCCCCTCATCTACGAGCCCTTTACCTACTACGACCGAGAAGTCCTGCCGCACAAGAACGATGACATGATCAATGCGAAAGCCATGCCGGGCGCACATGCCGCGCTCCAGGCCGTACAGGATGCAGGACTGCGCTGCGCGCTCTTTACCAACCCCAGCTTTCCGCAGGGGGCCATCGAATGCCGCATGGGCTGGGGCGAGCTGACAGACGCGCCCTTCGAGCTCGTAACGCACATGGGCAACGCCACGCGCTGCAAGCCCGATGCCACATATTATCTAGAGCAGCTGCAGGTCATGGGGCTCGAGCCACATGAGGTCCTCATGGTGGGCAACGACCCCAAGCGCGATTTCCCCAGCCCCGACTGCGGCATTCAAACCGCCTATGTGGGCCAAGGAAAGCCCGGCCGAGCCACCTGGCACGGAACCATGGAAGACTTCGCCCGCGACTTCAACGCCGTAGTAGAAGCTTTCTACGAGTACCAAGTAGCCGACGAACTGTCATAGGACCCCTCGCTCCAAATAAAATAACGCCGCAGGTCGAGCATAAGTCAGCGAAAACGCCCCTAAGCGAGCAATGTGCCTTGAAAGAGGAGGGCATAGGCCTTCTGGCCATGCCCGACGATTGAAAGGCAGATTGCCGCTTAGGGGCGTTTGCAGCGTCGACTGGTTACGCGGTTTGGTAAAACCGCGTAACTAGCAAACTCGAGTCTTGCCGATCATGATGTTGAGGATCTCGACGTCGGTATCCTTCA
>CAUGNQ010000066.1 GCA_959600835.1 uncultured Collinsella sp.
CGCCGAATGCTCGCCATCGAAATTTATCGGTGGCCCACTTCAGACTGTAATGGGTGGCGATGAGGCGATGCCGACAGTCTTCCGTATATAGTCCGGGTGGATGCGGGTGCGGTTTGCTACTGCTTCCGGTCATCGCTGTGAGCATTGGCGTGATGTTTGTGCTTGCTGGGCTGGCTGCGGCGGCGCTCGTACTGTTTATCACCGCCATCGGCGTGACGGTCTGGCTGTGCCGTTCTCGCGAGCAGCGTCGTGCCGATGGTAAGACTAATGTCGGATGGATTGCCTTTTTGATCATCGCCTACCTGCTGAGCATCAGCTATTTGGCCTTCTTTATCCTGTTGCTTGTGAGCACCTTTACCGGGGAATCCGTCACGGTGGGGTAGGTTTCGACGAGCTTCTTGAGGATGAAGCGAGGGGACGGACCCTGAATGAACCGCGCCCCACATCAACAAGTTCCATTCGTTGTGTAGCAATCCGAATGTGCAAGTGTTTGGCGTGAGGGCACCGCCGCCAGTAACACGGGGATGCAGGCCGCGATCGCCAGCCCCTATACCAGCTCATCGCAATAGATTCCATAAGGACCCACCAACAGGACATAGGCCAACTTGCGAGCCCATCATTCGCTGCGGCCACAAATCAGCTGGCAGCTGAATTATCGCTATAAATCGCGAGGTAAAATGTCCAAAGATTGATGGACGGTTCGCAGAATTTGCAAGGGTCATTGAGAAAGCAAAGCTGCGAGAAAGGAAGAGCCATGGCTAAGAAGACGGGAGAGAAAGAAACGGTTGAAAAGGCCAAAGGCTTCGAGATTCCCATCGATGAGGAATCGGCCGGCAAGCTGCTCGATACCATCTACAGGAGCGCACTGAATGGCGTCCCTAAGGTGAGTCGTTCGGTCGACGAGATGGTTGCCGACTACACGGGAAAGGCGAAGTCGCCCGATGATGCCGCAAGGGCACTCGCAAAGTGGCAGGTCATGAAATGCGGAACCTCAGGTTTCGTCACCGGGCTCGGGGGCTTGATTACGCTTCCGGTCGCAATTCCCGCGAACATAAGCAGCGTCATGTACGTTCAGATGCGCATGATCGCCTGCATCGCGAAGATGGGTGGCTATGACGTTACGTCCGACCAAGTTCAGACGATGATCTACATGTGCCTCACGGGTACGACGGCGAGTGATCTTGTCAAAATGGGGCTCATCAAGACTGGGACGAAATCGCTTGAGGCTGCAATCAAGAAGATTCCCGGGTCGGCACTCGTGAAGATCAACCAGAAGGTTGGCTTCAGATTTATCACGAAGTTCGGCGAGAAGGGTATCATCAACCTCGGGAAAATGCTGCCCCTCGCCGGTGGCTTGATTGGCGGCGGCGTGGACGTGGCATCGACGAGCATCATTGCTAAGAACGCCATCAGGATGTTCATGGAGGGCGAGGACCCCGATGGAACCCTGCCCACTGAAGCGGAGGTCGAAAGCATCGAAGACGTTGAGGTGGAAAGCGACCTGCTTTAGTCTTCGCTATACGCGCCACACCCCATTGCCTAGCTTATGCCGTAGGGGCTGCCGGCTGTTATGAGGTAACCCGCCTGCTCGCCGCGGTCTATTCGGCACATCGCGTGCGTCGTCTGCTTTGAGTCGCAGGCTGTGTCATTGCCGCCCACGATGGCCATGTGGTCGTTGAGTGTAGTCGAGCCCATGTGACCCTTGGGTGGCTCTCAGCCCGCATCTACCAGGATTCTTGTCGAGTTCGTGCGAGCATCGAGCGTGTAGGGCATGCTCGAGAGCGTCGTTGTCCGCATGGACCACGCCGCGCGGGTTCGCCATGTCGGAAATCGAGGCAAAGCGCTGCAACCGTAGAACCAGTAGTTCAAATCGATGTTGGCAAGCCTCGAGGTGTCATCGGTGATGGACGCGCGCTTCATGCTCTTCTATATGGCAACCTTAGCTCTCAGCTAATGAATTCAAGTTCAATCCTTCCTACGATGTGCTGTGTGCCGGCACGGTAGCCGGATCGTAGGAAGGATGAATAATGGCAAAAGAGGGAAAGAAGCCGATCGGCAAGATTGTCCTAGGCGTCATCGTGGTGCTGGTTATCGTCGGTGCCGTGGGTTCTATGGGCGGCAATTCAACCGATTCGTCTGCGAGCGATTCGGCAAAACCTGCCGAGGCGACACAGCAGGCTGAGGAGCAAAAAGAACCGCAAGAACCGTATATCATTGCTGACGAGGCTGAAGACACCTCCAGTCAGTTTGCCTATAAGATCACGGGCACGCTTACCAATAACACGGACAAGGAAAAGAGCTACATTCAGATTGAGTATGTTCTGTATGATGCCGATGGCAACCAGGTTGGAACGGCTCTTGCAAACACCAATCATCTGAAGGCGGGCGGCTCCTGGAAGTTCGAGGCGCTGGGTACGGTGTCTCCCGACCAGGTTGCTAGCTGGGAGCGTTCGGACGTAAGCGGTTTCTAGCATGTTGCATGCACTGGGGGAGGTGAAGTCGTATGCCCGATAAAAAGCTGACCGAGGAGCTGCTCAATGAGCTTCTCGATGCGCCGAACATCGATGGCTATATCAGGGAGCACGACTTTGCTGCCCCGTCGCTTTCGGACTACCTGAAGCAGCTGCTGCAGGAAAAGGGCTTGGAGCGCTCGCGCGTGGTTCGTATGGCCGATCTCAATGAGACCTTTGGCTATCAGATCTTTACCGGTGCGCGTCACCCGAGTCGCAATAAGGTGCTGCAGATTGCCTTTGCGATGGCGCTGACGCTCAAAGAGGCCAACCGTGCACTGACGGCTGCCGGGGTAAGCGTCCTCAACTGCAAGGATCGCCGTGATGCGATTATCATCTTTTGCATCGATCGCGGGTGCAGCCTCCAAAAGGTCAACGAGGAGCTGTATCGCTTTGGCGAGGAGACGGTGAGTTAGCGGCTGATATCTGAGCCGGCGGAGCTGCCGAACAACGATGCAAACGAACGGGGCGCGGATGCCATGGGGTGTCTGCGCCCTGCGCTATGATGGAGGCTATGGATACTCAGACCACAACATATTCCGATGACGAGCTGACCGCAGCGCTTGCCGAACATCTGGCGTCGCTCGATCGCGACGACAGCTATCGCGTGGAGCGTGTACTTAAGCGCTCGTCCGTTGAAACAACCGAGCTCGTGTACTTTGAAGGAACCGGCGGTGGTTCGCTCGGCCCCTTTGTCCGTAAACGCATCGATGCTTCGGCTCAAATCGGCGGGGCATACGAGCGTCTGTTTGCCGCTCAACGGGCGGGCAGGCGTTTTGAGCACCTGCCCAGAATCGTCGATTGCCGTCGTGTGGGCGACGAGCTTAACGTGGTTATGGAATATATCGAAGGAGAGACGCTCGGGGTGCTGGTGGACCGTCTGGGAGCCACCCCCGATTATGCATGTGAATTGTATCCTGCCCTATGCGATGCCGTGGGCGAGCTCCATGCCGGTTTTGCAATGGCGGGGGAGACGTCGGCGCCGGTGATCCATCGCGACCTCAAGCCATCGAATATCATCGTGACAGGTGCGAGCCGTACGCTCGATGAGGGCCTGACGTTTTCATCGCTGGTGATTATCGACTTGGGGATCGCGCGCGTATGGCGCGATGGCGCCGATGCCGACACCGTCAAGTTTGGCACGCGACCCTATGCGCCGCCCGAGCAGTATGGGTTTGGGCAGACGAGTGTGCGCAGCGACGTCTACGCACTTGGCGCCCTGTTGTTCTTCTGCTTGACGGGAATCGACCCTAAACCAGGGCTCGACATGCGCGAGCAATGCGAGGCGCGTGGCATTCCCACTCCACTTGCCGATGTCATCTGCATGTCGATGGCGCTCGACCCGGCTAAGCGTTTTGCGAGTGCGGAAGCGTTGGGACGGGCTACGCGCGCGGCATACGATCTGAGTCGCCCCGTGCGGCCTCCTGTGTCTGCACCTGTCCGTACTCCGGCCTCGGAGACGGTGTTGACGCCCCAAGGGCTCCAGAACCCCGCAGGGCTTCCTAGGCCTGCCGCCTCCGCTGCATGCGGTCTGCTCTCTCGCGTTCCGGAGTCTCTGGGGCGCATTTGGAATACGCTTGTCTGCTTCTCGCTACTTGTGTTCTTTGCCGGAAGTCACTTTGCCGTCTTTCACCCCACGGGAGCAAACCAAAGCTACCCGACGTGGCTTCTCATAATCGAGTATTTTTTCTTTGTCGATGGCCTTATGGCGCTTATGCATTTTGCGCTGCTCGATAAGCGCCGTCTTCGTCGGCGATTCACACTGCTTGACAGCTATCGCGGCAAGAAACTCGCGAAACTCTGGCTCAAGGCATTGGGTGTGCTGCTCCTATGTATGATCGTCATAGTCGCGGTTGCCAATGCGACCGGCGTCGTCGATACCTCCGCTACCTAAAAGAAAAGGGCCCCATTGGGGCCCTTTGCAGTTGCACTTAGATGCGGTTCATCTGAGCGGCGACTTTGTTGTACCAGTCCTGCCATGTGGGCGGGCAGTACTTTTTGGCCGCTGCCGGGGTAAGGGTGGAGCCGTAGTTGGCGCCCAGATAGGCAACGTGAGCGGAGATACCCTCGCTCCAGCTGCCAAAGCTGCGCCAACCGCCGCCACGGGCGCTCCAGCCCCAGGCGTTGTAAGAATTGGCGCAATAAGTACCCTTGGTGCTCTCGATACAGGCGATGGCGGGGGACCAACGGGGGTCGACACCGGTATTCCAGGCGGCGACGGCAAAGTTATAGCCCTGGCCTGCCATGGGGGAGCCGGCAAGATAATTGTCGATGCGGCTCGTCCACTCATTGATGAACGAATCGTAATCGGAGCTACCGGTATTGGAGTTGTTCACCGTGGTGTCGATGGTGGTGTTGGTGTTGGTGGCCTGGCTGCTGGAATTGCTGCCGCTTACGCCGTCGCCCGAGAGCTTCTCGGCGGCAGCGGCCTTATCGGCCTCAAGCTTGGCAAGCTCGGCAGCATTTTCCTGCTCGGCTTTTGCCTGTGCCTCGCTGCGGAGCTGCTGGGCCTGCGCCAGTGCATCCTCGGCGTTCTTCTGCTCTGCCTCAAGCTGTGACTTGGCCTGCTGGAGCTCGGCCTTGTTCTGCTCGAGTTCGGTTTGCATATTATTGAGCTCTTCGATCTCGTCGACGCTCGAGCTCGTGATCTGGTTGGTGTATTTGCAGGTCGTGATGAACTCACCCAGGCTCTGTGCATTGACCAGGAAGCTCACGATGGGATTGGTGCCCTTCTGATACTTGTACAGATCGCGCATGGCGGAGCTTGCCTTGGCCTGCTGCTCGGGAAGCTTAGCCTCGATTTCCTCGATGCTTGCCTCATTGGAGTCAATCTGTTTTTGCAGGTCATCGAGTTTGGTGCGGGCGTCGTTGTAGGCGCTCGTGGCGGCTTCGATCTTCTGCTGGGCTGCGGAAAGCTGGTCCTGCGTTGCCTGCGAGGCGGCATACGCCGCAACGGGGGAGAGCATCGGCGTGGCCGTCAGCGCAACGGCGAGCGCGGCGCTCGTGATGATACGAGCCGGCTTCGACGCAATGAGCGCTGCGGTGCGATGATTCGAATGCTGCATCCAGTCCCTCTGCAATCAATCGTAGGTTATGGTTCGAACGGTATTCTACTACTGCTTTCGACCTCAACTTGAACCTTAAAGGTTCCAAAGGGTCAAGTTGAACTTGAGGCTTTGGCTTTGACCTGCAGTTATGATGAATTGTTGAGAAACCATAGAGTTCAACTTTAACGTTACGGGGGCCTGTCCGAGAGGGTTTTTGTTTATCAAAAGTCGCCTCACGTGGGGAAAGATGCAATCGTGGGCAAGAAATGAGACTTGACGACGTGGATGCCCGGCATGGGCGGCGGAGGAGCAGGCAAACTGCTTCGCCTTGTTTGCCATAGATACGGTGGAGCTTTGGGCGCCGGCGGCTTGGCACGCTAGAATAAATCAGTTGCGCAAAGACCGCCCGTTGTGCGGGCAGTTCATGATAGGAAGTTTCCATGGCATTGCAATTTACAGAGCGCGAGTTCATTCCCGTGCTGCTCGGTGGCGACATCAACGCCTATTCGGTGGCGCGCGCCTTCTACGAGGAGTACCAGGTCAAGAGTCTGGTCTTTGGCAAGTATCAGACGGGTCCCGCGTACCGTAGCCAGATTATCGACTACACGCCCAACGTGGATATCGACACCATGCCCGTGATGCTCAAAACCGTCAACGGCATCGCCCAAGCGCATGCCGATAAGACGATTGTCCTTGTGGGCTGTGGCGATAACTATGTCGCTCTCGTGGCTCAAGCCAAGGATGCCCATGAGTTGGCGGATAATATCGTCGCGCCTTACGCTCCCTATAGCATGCTTGAGCAGTGCCAGAAGAAGGAGATCTTCTACGAGCTGTGCGAGAAACATGGCGTGCCCTATCCGCATACCTTTACCTTCACCATGGCGATGCTGAACGCCCAAGGCGAGGCACCTGCCGAAGTGCTCGACCAGATTGACTTCCCCTACCCGATGATCCTGAAGCCTTCCGATGGCATCATGTGGTGGCAGCATGAGTTCGAGGGCCAGAAAAAGGCCTATGAGATTGCCGACCGTGCCGAGCTGGAACAGGTCATCCGCGACTCGTATGCCAGCGGCTACACCGACGACCTGATCTTGCAGGATCGCGTGCCCGGCAACGACGAGTACATGCGCGTGCTCACCAGCTATTCCGACCGCAACGGCAAGGTCCGCATGATGTGCCTGGGTCACGTGCTGCTCGAGGAGCATCAGCCCCATGGCGTCGGTAATCACGCCTGCATCATCACCGAGCCCAATGACGAGCTCATGGGCGGCGTGCGCAAGTTGCTCGAGGACCTTCACTTTGTGGGCTATTCCAACTTTGACGTTAAGTACGACGAGCGCGACGGCTCGTTTAAGTTCTTCGATTTCAACACGCGCCAAGGCCGCAGCAACTACTACGTCACCAACAGCGGCTTTAACGTTGCCAAGTATGTGGTGGACGAGTATGTGTTCAACCGCCCGTTTGAGCCGGAGTTTGTGACGGCGCAGGACGAGGCGCTGTGGATGGTCGTCCCCATGGGCGTCGTCGACAAGTACGTCAAGGATCCCGAGCTGCGCGCTAAGGTGCATCGCCTGGACAAGGAAGGCAAGGGCGCCGACCCTTCGTTTATGAAGGGCGACTTTGTCTTTAACCGCTGGCTGCGCATGTGGCACACCAAGCTGCGCCACTTTAAGCTGTTCAAGACGTATTACAAGTAGATGAGTGCGGCGCCCGTCCGGTTTACATCGGGCGGGCGCGGGTATGATACGCGCAATTGCGCATGCGTCACCAAGGAGGCGGCGATGGAAAAGCTGGGAGTTATCGGCGGCATGGGCGCCGAGGCCACGTCGTATTACTACGACCAGGTGGTGCGTCATACGGCTGCTGCCTGCGATCAGGAACATATCGACATGGTGGTGCTCTCCAAGTCGACCATGCCCGACCGCACGCTGGCCATTAAGACCGGCGAGCATGCCAAGTTGCTGGCGGCCATGAAAGAGTGTGCTCAGGCACTCGAGTCGCTGGGCTGTGCGCACATAGCGATTCCCTGCAACACGTCACACTACTTCTACGACCAGATCCAGTCGTTTACGAAGGTGCCGATTATCCACATGCCGCGTGAGTCGGTGCGCTATGCCCTTGCGGGCGCGGTGATGGGGGAGTGCGAGTTCGACCCCAACCTGAGTATGCCGGCCGAGCCGGTGCACAAGATTGGCATCATGGGCACTGACGGAACCGTGGGCGCGGGCGTCTACGGCCGCGAATGCGAGGCTGCGGGTGTCGAGGTCGTCTATCCCAGCGAGAAACGTCAGAACGATGTGATGTCGCTTATCTACGATGATGTGAAGGCCGGACGTGAGCCCGATATGGATAAGTTTGACCGCGTGATGTGGGAGTTCGCCCGTAGCGGCTGCGACCGCGTCATTCTGGCCTGCACCGAGCTATCGGTGCTGCAGAAGTACCGAGAGATGCCCGAGATCACCCTCGATGCCATGGACGTCCTGGTGCGCGAATCCATCATCCGCAGCGCCGCCCCCTACCGCCTCTAGCTTCCGACCTGCCAAAAAAGACAGGTTAATTTTGGTAGATTTTATCTGGTGAAACAGTAAAGGCCTCGGCTCGTTTGGTGCGAGCCGAGGCCTTTTGCGTTGGGCGGTTGCTATCGGTGGCGAACTAGAACAGGAAGCCGATGGCGATGAGGGCGATGCTGACGATGAGCACGGCGATGTCCAGGCCCTTGATGGGGTAGCGCTTGTACGAGCTAGCGCGTGTACGCAGATAGAAGCCGCGCTGTTCTGCCGCCAAGGCTGTGGCATCGGTCTTGCCCACGCTCGAGATGAGCAGTGGCACGCACAGTGGCAGCATGAGCTTAAGCTTCTTGATGGGGTTCTTGGTGTCGTACTCGACGCCGCGTGCGGTCTGCGCCTCCATGATGGCGTTCATCTCCTGACCAAACACCGGCACAAAGCGTAGCGCCGTGGTAAAGGTGAAAGCATAGCGATACGGTACGTGCAGCACCTCGACGCAGGCGTTGGCAAGGTCGTTGAGCTTGGTCACCATGAGCATGAGGATGAGCGGTAACGCCACACCCAGCAGGCGCAGGCAGGCCTTCGATCCCGTGATGAGGCCCGTGTCGGTGATAAAGCCCCACACCACGTTGCCATCGCGCATAAAGGCTAGCTGGAGCACCAGCATGATAAGCGCGAGCGGAATCAGCAACTTGAGCAACGAGAACAGACGGTCGACGACACCGGCATAGGCGCCCAGTGCGAGGGTGAGTGCCAAAAAGCCCAACAGCGCCACGTAGGTGTCGGACAGGAAGATGCCGATGATGATGGCGGCGGCAAGGCCCAGTTTGACGACCGGGTTCAAGCGGTGCAGCAGTGTGTCGCCCGGCATATAGTCGATGACGTTAACCACGGTGGACCATCTCCTTGGTAATTCGAACGACATCGGTGACCTCGCTCACCTGCGCAAAAGCGGGCGAGACGGAAGATGCCAGACGGCGCGAGAGTTCAATAACCTGGGGAGGCTCCACGTAGGCACGCCGCATGAGATCGATGTTCGAGAATAGCTCGTGCGTGCGGCCGCGGTCGAGGATGTGACCGTCGGCCATTACTACGATACGCTCGGCAAAGTCGGAAACAACTTCCATATCGTGGCAGACCATGATAACGGCGCAGCCGCGCTCGGCCATGGTGCGCACCGTTTCCATGACGGTCATGCACTCGCGGTAATCAAGGCCGCTCGTGGGCTCGTCGAGCACGACGATCTTGGGCTCAACAACTACGACGGAGGCAAGCGCCACCATTTGTCGCTGGCCGCGCGAAAGTGAGAAAGGTGCCTCATCGGCAGGCAGGCCAAAGCGGTCGGTAACAAGTTGAGCACGACGCAGAGCCTCGGCGCGGTCCATGCCGCCAAGTTCCAGGCCAAAAGCGACCTCGTCGAGTACGGTATCCTTGCAGATCTGGCGGTCGGGGTTTTGGAAGAGCGTTGCGACCTCGCGGGCAATGCGGCTCGTGGGGACCGCGGCGGTATCCAGCCCCGTAACGCGCACGCTGCCCGAGGCGGGCTTAAGCAGGCCTGTGAGCAGCTTGGTGAGCGTGGTCTTGCCGGCACCGTTTTGGCCGACGATGCCCACGAGCTCGCCGGGATAGAGGGTCAGGTTGAGGTCGTGGACGGCGGCGCCGCCATTGGGATAGGCAAACTCAACATGGTCGAAGGTGAGTACGGGTTCGGCGTCCTTGGCGTGCGGGCGTAACGACGGTGCGTGCGGTGAGCCGGCGGGTGCCTGAATGTCGCTGCTTGCGTGTGCGGG
>CAUGNQ010000067.1 GCA_959600835.1 uncultured Collinsella sp.
AGCGGCTGGCCTCCTCCCACGGAACGGGCATAACGCTCACCGTGAGGTCGGCGTTGTTCTCAATGTGCGTCTTGAGCATCTTGCGGTAGTCCATGCGATACAGGTGATCGCCCGAAAGAATCAGGACGTACTTGGGGTCGTTGGCCTTGATGTAGTCGAGGTTCTGCGTAATGGCGTCGGCCGTGCCCGCATACCAGGCGCCGCCTGTCTGCGTCTCGTACGGCGGCAGGATCGACACGCCGCCGTCGCGGCTGTCCAGATCCCACGCCTCGCCGGAGCCCACGTAGGCATGCAGCAGGTAGGGACGGTACTGCGTCAGAACGCCCACCGTGTCGATGCCCGAGTTGGAGCAGTTGGACAGCGAAAAGTCGATAATGCGGAACTTGCCACCAAAGCTAACCGCCGGCTTGGCGATCTTTTGGGTGAGTGCCCCCAATCGGCTGCCCTGTCCTCCTGCGAGGAGCATCGCGATGCATTCTTTCTTACTCATCGATTTCTCCTTCTGTCATCGATGTTCCTAACCCATTAGCGACGGGCGCGGCGCACTGTCACGCCCGTCGAGTAATGCCGTGCGGCAAAGGGAGCTCGCGCGCCTTTACGCGTGCCAGATCTCGTCGCGATACTCGCGAATGGTGCGGTCGGACGAGAACCAGCCACTCGAGGCGGTGTTGAGCAGGGCCTTGCGGTTCCAGGTCTCCTGGTCGCCGTAGCTGCCCGTGAGGTTCTCCCATGCATCCACGTAGCTACGGAAGTCAGCCATGACTAGGTCGGGGTCGTTGTTGTTCATGAGCTCGTTGTAGATGCTCTCGAAGTTGCCCGAAAGACCCGCAAACGTGTTGTCCTTGAGCTCGTCCATCACGCGGCCCAGACGCTCGCGGTCGCCGTTGAGGGTATCCCACGCAAAGTAGCTGTTGGATGCCCAGAGCTGCTCGACCTCGGGGGCGGTCAGGCCAAAGATGGCCTCGTTCTCGCGGCCGGCCAGGTCGGCGATCTCGATGTTGGCGCCGTCGAGGGTGCCCAGCGTAATAGCGCCGTTCATCATGAGCTTCATGTTGGACGTGCCCGAGGCCTCCTTGCCGGCCGTGGAGATCTGCTCCGAGATCTCGGCGGCTGGGTAGATGAGCTGAGCGTTGCTCACACGGAAGTTGGGGATAAAGCAGACCTTCATGACCTCGTTGACGCGGGCATCGTTGTTGATGACGTCGGCCACGGAGTTAATGAGGCGGATGGTCTCCTTGGCAAAGGTGTAGCTCGAGGCGGCCTTGCCGCTAAAGATGAAGGTCGTCGGCGTCACGTGGAAGTTAGGATCGGCGATGCGACGGTTGTAGATGTCCATCACTTTCATGATGTTCATGAGCTGGCGCTTATAGGCGTGGAAGCGCTTTACCTGAACATCGAAGACGGTGTTGGGGTCAATGACCAGACCGGTCTCGGCCTTGACGTAGGCGGCCAGACGCTCCTTGTTGGCGCGCTTGGAGGCACCCACGGCCTTCAGGAACTCGGTGTCGTCCTTAAACTCCTTGAGTTTCTCAAGCTCAAAGGCGTCTTTGAGCCAGCCATCGCCAATGGCCTCGGTCACGAGCTTGGCGTAGGTGGGGTTGGCCTCGGCAAAGAAGCGACGGTGCGAGATGCCGTTGGTCTTGTTGTTGAACTTCTCGGGCGTCAGGGCATAGAAGTCCTTGAGCACGATGTTCTTGATGATGTCGGAATGGATCTTGGCCACGCCGTTGACGCTGTGGCTGCAGATCACAGACAGGTTGGCCATGCGAATCTCGCCGTCCCACAGGATGGCGGTCTGGCGCAGACGCTCCTGCCAGCCCTCCTTCGTGGTGTCGAACGACTCGTGCCAACGACGGCTGATCTCGTCGATGATCTGGTACACGCGGGGGAGGAGCTTGGAGAACGTGCCGATGGGCCACTTCTCCAGAGCCTCGGGCAGGATGGTGTGGTTGGTGTAGCTCACGACCTGCGTCACGATGTTCCAGGCGTCGTCCCACTCGAGCTTCTTTTCGTCGATCAGGATGCGCATGAGCTCGGGACCGCACATGGCGGGGTGGGTATCGTTGGTATGAATGGCTACAAACTGCGGCAGCAGCTCCCAGTTCTCGCCGTGCTCCTTCTCAAAGGTGTCGAGCAGGCTGTAGATGCCGGCCGAGACAAACAGGTACTCCTGCTTAAGGCGCAGCAGACGGCCGTGCTCGCCGGCGTCGTTGGGGTAGAGGATAGCGCTGATGGCCTCGGCCTCGGCGCGCTCGGCATCGGCCAGGGCGTAGTCGCCGCGGTTGAAGGCCTCAAGGTCAAAGTGCTCCTCGACCGGCTCAGCGGCCCAGACGCGCAGCTTGTTGACGGTCTCGCCGGCATAGCCCACGACGGGGATGTCATAAGGGACAGCCAGGATGTCCTGCGTATCCACCGTGCGGTAGAACGTGCGGCCGTTCTCCTCAAAGCCCTCGACGCGGCCACCAAATTTAATGGTCACTGCCTTGTCCTGACGACGGACCTCCCAGGGATAGCCGTGGGTGAGCCACTCGTCGGTAGCCTCGACCTGACTGCCGTTAACGATTTCCTGCTTAAACAGGCCGTAGCGGTAGCGCATACCGTTGCCGTAGCCGGCGATGCCCTCGGCTGCCATGGAATCCAGGAAGCACGCAGCTAGTCGGCCCAGGCCACCGTTGCCCAGAGCCGGATCGGGCTCCTGGTTCTCGATGACGGAAAGGTCGAAGCCCATGTCGTCGAGCGCCTCGGCGACCATGTCGCGCACGCCAAAGTTGAGCAGGTAGTTGTCGAGCAGGCGACCGATCAAAAACTCGATGGAGAAGTAGTACACGCGCTTTTTGCCCTCAGCGGTGGCGCGGGCGTCGCTCTTGGTGGCGACGGTGCGCGCCTTCTCGGCCACGAGCTTGGCCAGGGCGTTAAAGCGGTCGAGGTCGCTGGCGGCCTCGACGCTCTTGCCGCTGATGCTCATGACGGCATCGCGATAGAGCTCGGTAAACTCCTGCTTGTTGTCGAAGATCTTATTCATACGTTCCTTTCCCCCGGGGATGTTTCTCCCGGAACGGTTATGACTTGTATCCTACGCCTCGTCGGGGCGGGTAATTACAGCTGTAACGGTTTTGTTACGCATCCTTGGCAGACGGCTTAACAGAAGCAGACTTGGCCTTGGTAGCGGCCTTTTTGGCAGCCGGTTTCTTGGCTGCGGCCTTAGCAGCGGGCTTTGCGGCAGCCTTGGCCTTCGCCTTAGCCGGAGCCTTCTTGGCAGTCGCAGGCTTAGGCTTCACCGAGGACGTGCGCTTTTTGGGCGCAGCCTTGGGCTCCTCGACCACGGGCGGCTTGTAGCTGCTGGGACCGCGGCGCTTAAGCACCACGCCCGCCAGGCCGGGCACCTTAATCTCAATGGAGTCCATCTGCCCGTTCCAGGGATAGGGCTCGCTCGAGCAGGTGTAGGGCTCCTCACCGGCGTATCCGCTGCCACCGAACTCGGGACGGTCGGAATCAAAGATGACCTCCCAGTCACCCTCGCGCGGCACGCCCACACGGAAGCTCTCGTAGCTCGCCGGGTCAAAGTTGATCAGGATCACCAGATCGTCATCAACGTCCTCGCCCTGGCGCACAAAGCTCACGATGGACTGCTTGGGGTTGTCCGCGTCGATCCAGGTAAAGCCGTCATCGGTGTAGCCGCGCTCGTACAGGGCGGGCTCGGCGGTGTACAGGTGGTTGAGCGCCTTGATAAACGCCTGATGATGACGGTGGGTCTCGTACTCCTCGGTCAGGAACCACTGGATGGACTCGTAATAGCGCCACTCAATAAACTGGCCGATCTCGTTGCCCATAAAGTTGAGCTTGGCACCGGGGTGCGTCATCTGGTAGAAGGCCAGCGTGCGCAGGCCGGCAAACTGGCGCCACCAGTCGCCCGGCATGCGACCGATGAGCGAGCACTTGCCGTGAACGACCTCGTCGTGGCTCAGCGGGCAAATAAAGTTTTCGGTAAAGGCGTACATGATGGAGAACGTGAGCAGCCCGTGGTTGCCGGGGCGCCACGGAAAATCGGTTTGCATGTAGTGCAGGGTGTCGTTCATCCAGCCCATGTCCCACTTGTAGTGGAAGCCCAGGCCGCCGTCCTGCGGCGGATAGGTCACGAGCGGCCACGCGGTGGACTCCTCGGCCATCATCATCACGTCAGGGAAGTGGGCCTCCACGGCGCAGTTGACCTGGCGGATAAACGCGCTGGCGTCCAGGTCCTCCTCGGTACCGTATTTGTTGAACTTCTTTTGGCCGGGATCGTCGATGCCAAAGTTGAGGTACAGCATGCTGGACACGCCGTCCATGCGAATGCCGTCAACATGGAAGTTCTCGAGCCAATACAGCACGTTGGAGACCAGGAAGGAGCGGACCTCGCCGCGGGCGAAGTCAAACTTGTGCGTTCCCCAGTTGGGGTGAATCTCGTGCTCAAACAGCATGTGGCCGTTAAAGGTGGCAAGGCCGTGGGAGTCGGCGCAAAAACCGCCGGGTACCCAGTCCATGATCACGCCAATGCCTGCCTCGTGGCACGCATCGATAAAGTGCATGAGCTGCTGCGGGTTGCCGTAGCGCGACGTGGCGGCATAGTAGCCGGTCGTCTGATAGCCCCAGGAGCCATCGAAGGGATGCTCCATGAGCGGCATGACCTCGATATGCGTGTAGCCCATGTCGCGCACGTAGTCCACGAGCTCTACCGACAGATCGTCGTAGGTGTAAAACTCGCCGCGCTGTGCGGGGAAGGGGTCCATGGGGCCTGGGTAGTTGCCGTACTCGTCCGGCTCGCCCTGCGGCGTATCGCCGTGGCGCTTCCACGATCCGATATGTACCTCGTAGATGTTGAGCGGCTGCGACATGTGGTTGTGGTCAGCGCGGCGCTTGAGCCACGCGGCATCGTTCCACTTATAGCCGTCGAGTGTCCACAGCACGCTCGCAGTACCCGGAGGGCACTCGGCCTTAAAGGCATACGGATCGGCCTTGTAGAGCTTTTCGCCCTCGTTGGTCTCGATGAGATATTTATAGAGTTGGCCCTGCTCGGCGCCAGGAATAAAGCCTTCCCAAATAGCGCTCGTATGCACGGGCACCAACGGGTTGGCTTCTTCATCCCAGTCGTTAAATTCGCCAATGACATGCACGCTCTTTACATCGGGCGCCCAAACGCAAAAGCGCCAGCCGCGCGTACGGTTCTGCGTGTCGGGGTGCGCGCCCATCTTTTCCCAGCTGCGCTCCCACATGCCAATGCCAAACAGGTAGACATCGTCCTTAGAGAGCTCCGGTGCGTGCGGGGCGGCTTTACGGGTAGCAGGCTTTTTGGTTGCTGGCTTTAGCTTTGTATCGCTCACGTTTGATCCCATCATGACGCGGCAGCGTGTTGCCTTGGTGACTAGATGCGAAAGGTCCAAGGCTGCACGAATCGAGGGGACGGCGATAGTTCTATGATTCGTTCCACCTCGCGTGCTCGGTGGAACTTTCGGCACGAAATACGATAACACCTGTTCGTTACTTTTATGGAGAAAAGTGGATTTGCGGCGGCGTTTAATCGGCGAGCGCCATGTTTATACCACTGGCAGAATTGCGATGGTAAAACTCTTGACAGTTTTATCAAATAGGGTTTCTAGACTAGTAGATTAACGTTTGGTAAAACGTTTTTAGCAGGTTGTTTACCATTTGACATCGAAAGGTATGTTTATGTCCCAGACCGCCGCTCACAATGTCGCTTTTATTTTCGATTGCGACGGCACACTGGTTAATAGCACCCCCGTTTGGGCCTATGCCCAGCCCGAGTTATTGCACCGCCACGGTATTGACGTGACGGTCGACGATTTTGCCCAGTTTGAGCATTTGTCGCTCGAGGATGAGTGCCAGGCCTACCACGACACCTGGGGCATTGGAGCGAATGGCGAGGAACTGTATCGCGAGCTGAGCGACATTCTGATCGATGGCTATTCTAAGGTGCCGCCACGCGAGGGTCTCCTTGCATTTTTGAAGCAGGCCCAGGAGGCCGGTATTGCCATGTGCGTGGCCACGTCCACGCCGGCCGCGCTGGTGCAGTCCGCGCTCGCTGGAGCCGGGCTCGACGCTTACATGGAGTTTGTTAACACGACGGGTGAGGCAGGACGTTCCAAGCAGTTCCCCGATGTGTACGAGCTGGCGCTGCGCCGCCTGGAGGAGCGCCATGGGTGCAAGTTTGAGCGCGCGTGGGTGTTTGAGGACGCGGTCTTTGGCCTTAAGAGCTCTGGGACCGCCGGCTTTAAACGTGTGGGTATTTATGACCCGCACGGCCGCATGAAGCGCGACGACATGCGCGCCAACTGCGATATCTTTATCGACAGCTACGAGGAGCTGGATTTGGCTCGCGTGCTTTCGTTTGAGGGATAGGCGAGGTCTGTGGCTTGCAAAGTACTAATAGTCTGTGGCTCGCCCGTGTTGGCGAGCGAGGATCTATTGCGTAGGTTAGCAGGGGAGTGCGATCACGTTGTCGCCGTGGACCGCGGACTCGACGCGCTGCTGGGCGCCGGTCTGGGCTGCGACGTTTATGTGGGGGATGCCGACACGGTGAGCGATGCGGGTCGTGCGTTGGTCGATGCCACCGAAGCCTTTGAGGTAGAGCGCCACGACCCGTACAAGGACTATACCGATTTAGCACTGGCCCTCGATTCCGTCCGTCGCCGCTGGCCAGGTGCCGAAGTGGTGGCGACTTGCGCCACGGGCGGCCGCCCGGACATGGCCCTAAGCGTCCTAGGTCTACTAGCCAGCTACAAAGAGGCCCCCGTCTGGATTGTCGAGGACGAGACCACGGCCCGCATTCTGCACAGAGGCGAATCGTGGGCTATCGAAGGTGCCGAAGGCAAGACATTCTCCATCATCGCCATTGTCCCCAACACCAAGGTAAGCGAACACGGCCTAGAATGGGAGCTAGACCACAGCCCCCTGGGCCTGTTGGCGGACACGGGCATCAGCAACATAGTAAGAACAACAGCCAACATAACCGTCCACCAAGGAACCGCAATCGGATTCCTATTCGCGTGAGGGTTTTATCGGGACGGAGCAGGGATTTTTGGGACTGGCCTTAAAATTGCGCACTGGCCGAAGGCCAGGGTGAAATTTTAAGGCCAGTCCCAAAAATCCCGTAAGTCACCCCAACAACCCAAAAAAGTCCTTGCATCAAAGAAGGTCTTCCCCTATACTACTACCTCGTCACGGGGGCGTAGCTCAGCTGGGAGAGCGCTTGACTGGCAGTCAAGAGGTCAGGGGTTCGATCCCCCTCGTCTCCACCATTGTGAATGTAAGGCCACTCAATTGAGTGGCCTTTTTTTATTTGCATATGATTTTTAACGGCCTGAACTGCATTTTTGCAAAATTTGCAAGTTGCTTTCCTGTTCAAGTTTGCCGTCTGCAGTAGTTGTCCAACAAGCCGCCTCAAAATGCGTTTAATCTGTAGCCGGGCGTGCCTAGTGTGCGATGAGCATCTTCACAATGCAACGCCCATGCCCACACGCCCGCAAAATGTTGTGCAATTAATTTCCCAGTTCTGTACATTATTCGTAAGCACCACGTAAATCCTTTTGCGTATTAAAGCCGAGGTTTGCCTGCATTTACTCGGGCGCCCGTTACAACACCCCATTAACCTGCGTCAACGTGAACAACTTAGGCAAACACCCCCCCAAGCACGGATTTGTCGCATATGTTGTCCGACACAACCCAAATCAGTTTCACTATCAGCTTGTGCTAGGATACCTAACGTTACATGAGTTCAGCTGTGCTCACGGCTCTAACAGGCCACATAGCACGGGGTCGATCAGCATCCGGCCGTAACGGCGGTGCCAGAAACACCACGAGCTCCAATATCGATTGCCATGCGCGATTTTGCACTTGTTTTGCGGCTATTTATAAGTTCTCTTTCGGCAGTGTAATTGGTTGTTTTGGCAAACCACAGCAGTCCTACAGCTGTTTGCGTGCGGTCCAGTTTTGTACCCGCTTGACTGGTTCGCACGCAGCCAGCTGGGGTCGCGGTCATTTTTGCGATACACATCCGCGACTCTAGCAACTGCGCATATACATACCGTTCACGGTGGGGCAGAGCCACGTGCTTGTCTAACTGGGCTCAGGGTTTGAATATGGAGCGCCTTCGCGCACAAGCGCCCTGGCGAAGCCATACCCAAACCCCGCGAGCCACACGTAAGACAGCAAGGGGGTGGTGCTTGTGTGGTATGTAATCCAGGTCATTAACGGTCGCGAAGACGTAATGCGCGAGCGCATCGAGCACATGGTGCCGGCGAGCGCCATGCAGGAGCTCTTTTATCCCCAATTTCAAACCGAGATTAAGGTACACGGCGAATGGGTCAAAACGACCAAGCCACTCTTTCCCGGTTATCTCATCTGCGATACGGCAGATCCCCGCACCGTGCAACAGTATCTGCTGCGCATGGACGATTTTGCCCGGGTGCTTGCCCAGGATGGTCAGTTTGTGCCGCTGGCAAAAGAAGAGGTTCAGCTTATTGGTGGCTTTACGCATAGGGGAGACCGCGTGGTGCCCATGAGCGAGGCCCTAAAAGACGGTGACAAGGTCGTAGTGACGGCAGGTCCGTTGCTGGGCCACGAAGGCCTTATCAAAACCATAAACAGACGCAAGAGCACTGCTTATTTAGAGCTCGATCTGTGCGGCCGACGCGTAACCACCCGCGTTGGCATCGCAGTGCTTTCCAACGAGCAGCGCGTCATGCGCAATCTTAAAAAGGCGATCGCCTAGCTGCTGGCGATTTCCGCAAAGGACAGGGAGGATCCCCGACCCGGGGACGAAATCTTGGAAGAGAACGTGTCAGATAAAACAGAATATGTAAAGGATGTGCCCGTGGATGCGGCGTTGATTGGTCAAGTTGGGGATTGGCGGGCAGACTCTCAGACTCCTGTTGCTACGGAATTTCCTCTCCCCGTGGAGAATCCTGCTCCGGCGCAAGGTTTCGTGGCGCCGGGAAGCTATAGGGCTCCCGCCGCAGATCCCAAGGCTGCCGCCCCCAAGAAAGGTGGGCCTGCCTATTTTGCCTTCAAGCGAGCTTTCGACATCGTTTTTTCTGCTGCGGTCTGCGCGGTGTTGGCCATCCCCGTTGTAGCAGCATGCGTCGCCATTGAGATTGACTCTCCCGGAAAGCCGTTCTTCCGTCAAAAGCGAGTTGGTAAGGGTGGAAAGACTATCTATATCTTCAAACTCCGCACCATGGTCTCTGACGCACACGAGCACCCTGAGAAATACATGACTCCCGATCAGCTGGCGAAATGGCAGCGCGAACAGAAGGTTGACGATGATCCCCGAATCACGCGTGTAGGCCGCTTTCTTCGCCGCACTTCGTTGGACGAACTTCCTCAATTCATTAACGTTCTCTCGGGTGATTTATCCGTCATTGGCCCTCGTCCCGTAACACTTGAGGAAACGTATGAATACGGCGATGCACGCGATGAGGTGCTCGCATGTAAGCCTGGCATCACCGGTTGGTGGGCTGCGACTGACCGCAACGAATCCACGTGGAGAAGTGGTCAGAGGCAAGCACGTGAGCTCTTTTATGTGCGCCATCAGTCGCTCGGGTTGGATACCCGCGTGTTCGTAAAAACGTTCAAGGCAATGAGGAGGGGGAAGTAACGTATGACCGATTCTCCCCTGGTTTCCATCATTATGCCCCTCTACAATGCTGAGCCGTATCTTGTCGAGACCTTCGACTCCGTTCTTTCTCAGTCCTATAAGAACTGGGAGCTCATCGTGG
>CAUGNQ010000068.1 GCA_959600835.1 uncultured Collinsella sp.
GAACTGCTCGGCAAGACCGGCGGGCACCTCCGCGCCCAGCTCGTTCATCAGGCGCACGTTGCCGGCCGCGATGACATTCTGCCCCTCGCGTGCCGTAACGCCTCGCCCGGGCACGGCGGCAAAGTCCTCGACCATGCGCGCGACGATTCCGCGCGACTCGCACTCGGCCATAATCGCCTCGGCCAGCGGGTGCTCGCTCGAGCGCTCCAACGCGGCGGCCAGCTTGAGCAGCGCTTTTTCGCTCATGGCGGGCGAGCCGTCGGCGCGTGCGGCAACCACAATGTCGGTCACGGCCGGCTTGCCGCGGGTGACGGTGCCGGTCTTATCGAGCACCACGGTGCCCACGCTGCGCAGGTTCTCCAGCGCCTCGGCGCTCTTAAACAGAATGCCCATCTCGGCGCCCTTGCCGGTGCCCACCATAATTGCGACGGGCGTGGCCAGACCCAGTGCGCACGGACAGCTGATCACCAGCACGGCCACGGCGGAGGTGAGCGCCTCGTTGATGCTGCCGGTCAGTGCCATCCACACCACAAAGGTCACGGCCGAGATCACAAACACCACGGGCACAAACACGCCGGCGACCTTATCGGCCATGCGGGAGATGGGCGCCTTGGTGGCGTTGGCGTCCTCGACGAGCTGGATGATTTTGGCAAGCGACGTGTCGGCGCCCACGCGTGTGGCACGGAAGGTAAACGAACCGGTGCGGTTGACGGTGGCGGCGTTGACGGTGTCGCCGGCGGTCTTTCCCACGGGGATGGACTCGCCGGTGAGCGCACTCTCGTCCACGGCCGACGCGCCCTCGAGCACCACGCCATCGACGGGGATGGACTCTCCGGGGCGTACGCGCAGGACCTGGCCGGGAAGGATGCTGTCGACGTCCACCGTGGTCTCGCTGCCGTCCTCCGCCACGACGGTCGCGGTCTTGGGCGCCAGGTCGATCAGCGCCTCGATGGCGCCGCCGGTCTTGGATTTGCTGCGCGTCTCGAGGTATTTACCCACGGTGACGAGCGACAGGATCGTGCCGGCGCTCTCAAAATACAGATTGTCCATGCCCGTCATCATGGCCTCGTGGATTTGCCCGGCGGCCAGCTGGTCGGCCATGATAAACATGGCATAGAACGACCAGGCGACGGAAGCGGTGGCGCCCACGGCAATAAGGGCGTCCATGGTGGGCGCGCCGTGCGCGAGCGATTTAAACCCGTTGATAAAGTACGCGTCGTTGACATAGACGATGGGGATAAGCAGGACGAGCTCGGTGAGGGCGAGCGTCATGCTGTGGGTATGGTCGGTGAAAATGCCGGGCAGCGGCCAGCCAAGCATGTGCCCCATGCCTATGTAGAACAGTGGGATGAGGAATACGATCGAGACGATGAGACGAGTGCGCATGGCAGAGGCGGCGGCCTCCAGTTTTTTGGTGGGCGACTCCATATGGGCGGCGCCGGACCTGGCTTGCGTACTGCCGCTTTGGGCGGCGTCGGTGCCCGTGCTGACGGGTGAGGCCGAGTAGCCAGCGCGATCGACGGCGGTGCAGATGTCGTCGGGGGTGACCTGCGCGGGGTCGTAGTCCACCAGCATAGAGCCGGCGAGCAGATTGACCGCGACGCTCTCGACGCCGTCGAGCTTGCTCACGGCACGATCCACGTGCGCCTGGCAGGCGGCGCATGTCATGCCACCCACGTCGAACTTATCTTGAGCCATGGCTTCTCCTTTCTGTGGTTCGCTGTTGGAATTGTTAACCTGCTGATACTATACACCCATACCCCATGGGGGTGTCCAGTAATGGTTGGAATGTATGACTTTTCATTACAGATGAGGGCGGCTGCTCAATCGGTGGCCGTCCCAACCAATCATCTCAATCTGTAACATCTAGAGAAGTTTTAACCCCTTACTGTTACAGATTGAGATGTTGTCTCGCGGGGTTGGGGTTTTGTCTCGTTCCGTAACATCTAGACCTGTATCTGCCGAGCTGGTGTTACAGATCGAGACAATTGCCGGGGAGGAGTCCCGTCACGGCAAGACGCCCGCTCCCTAGATGCAGAACCCGGGGATCACGCAGGTTCGCTTGCTTGGCTTTTCCGCAGGCGTTGCGTACGTAAAGACGTCGCCGTCGTAGCCCACACGGTTCATATAGAGCGTGCCTTCGCTCTCCGATGTGTCGGGACTCACCGTTCGTTCCCACCAGCAGGTGTCCTTGCCCTTCCACTGGCGGACCATCGTCTCGTTCGTGGAATACGGGCTCACCTTGAGCTCGCGGAAGAGCTGATACTCCTTGCCCTCGCCGTTGTAGATGTCTGCCAGGTAGTGATAGCCCTCGGCAAACGAATCGGGCGGTTGCGTACCGCACAGCTCGACCATGGCGGGCAGCCAAAGGGTTGCGGGCAACTCGCTCAGACACGATGCACTGTTGGCGGCGCCCACATTGTTCGAGACCTTCTTGACCCCTTTAATGAGCGCGCGCAACTCGTTGGGCAGCAGCTTAAGGCCGTCGCCGTCGAGCCATTCCCGCAGCTCGCAATCTGCCCAGCCGGCGCTCGGCGGTTCAGTCGCAGCATCGCGCTCGGCAATACCCGCGTCGAACATAAACGTCAGCCCGGCCTTGCCCGTCCCGTCCAGAAGCTCATCGTGGCGGATGCCCACAAGCTGAGCGCCGACCTCCAGCCCGTTGGCGAGCTTCACACGCTTGGTGCACGGATAGGGGATATGCCCATCAACGTCGAGCAGGTGGTAGCGCTTGGCAATCTCGCGTGCCTCGCTACGGGTCTCGCCGGCCTTAATCTTGAGCGAAATCTCCTGCAGCTGGTCCCAAGTGTAGTCGTCAAGCGAACCGCGGATGCCGCCCAGGTAGTCGGGGATGCCAAAGCCATGGGTTGCCGCGCCAACGACGCCGAGCCCCGCAACGACCGCAACGACGCCGCCGATAATAAAGCGACGGCGGGTCATGGCGTCGTGCCGGGCCTGCTCCAAGATCTCTCGCGCGCGCTCGCCGGCGACGTCGACCTTAAGGTGCGTGCCAGAATCGATATCAATTGCGGCCTCGTCTCCTGCACCCTCGCGGTCCTCAGATTCTGCAGCGGGGAGGTATGTCGAGAGCACCTCGAGCATCTGCTGCTCGGTAGGGCGATCGCCCTGTTCGACCGAAATGCCTTTCATGATGATCTGGACAAGCGCTTTGTCGCCCTCGCAGCGCGGCTCGAGCGGCGCCGGTTTGGTCTTGGTCTTTATGAGGTAGAACGAGCCGGTCGCCGCGGCACCCGTCGACTCGACATCGAACGGTTTGCGACCGCTGTAGAGCTGGTACAGAATGCTCGAAAGCGCATAGACGTCGATCGCGGGCGAGCGGCGAAGGGCCGCGATGCCTTCGATATCCTGCGTGAGCATCTCGGGCGCGGCATATGCGGGTGTGGCAAAACGCCAAATGTCGGCACGTCGGGTGATTGTGTCGTCGCCGAGTGCCATGGTCGCGGAGCCCATGTCGATGAGGCAGGGGTCAAAGGAGCAATCGGCAATCTGCTGCTTGAGCGTTCGGCTGGTGGTGCGGAACATGATATTGGCAGGCGACAGGTCGCGATGGATGACCGGATTCACGAGGCCTTGGGTCATCAAGAGCGCGCGAAGCACGGCGTTTCCGACGGCGGCGACCATCTGGGTGGTCAGCCCGCCCGAGGCGTCGTGCGGAAGCAAGGGCAGCGCCTGCTTGAGCGAGGTGCCCTCGACCCACTCCATGAGGATAAGTGGGTCATCCTCGCACGATCCGTAGCCATAGACGCGCGGAAATCCGCGCAGGTGCGAGACGGTACACAGATGACGATACTCCTCGAACAGCGCGGCGGTGTTGGCCAGGTGAGCGGCCGCTTGCTCGGCGGAGCGGTCGGGGGCTTGGCCGGAAAGGATGGCGTTGTCCTTGAGTAGCTTGACGGCAAAGACCTCGCCGCTCGTGTTGGTCGCGCGCAGCACGTGCCCGATGTTGCCGTTGTTGCGGTGGGCCGTCTGGAGAATAAGCGTCATAAACCGACGCTTGGCGTCGTCCTCGGCGCTGGGGTCGACCGCCACGGCGGTGTCGAACGTGTCAAGACGGATGAGTTTGTCGCCATAGGCGCTATCGGTAGTATCCATGGCGTTCCTTTGTCTAGCATGGGTTGCTGCGCGTATACGTGGGCAGTGTGGATATCGGTAAAGTACCATGATAGCCACACTGCCCACGTATACCGCTGAGTATTGTCGTTTACGACGCAGAAGGTAGAAGACGAAAGACGGACGGCGACCGTCTTTCGATCGCCGTCCGCGCTAGTCCACAATGACAAGGAATGTCGTGTAGAGACCCAGATGGAGCCTGTCGCTGTTTTCGATTTCCACTGGGGGATAGATCTTGCCGGGCTCGCGTTGGTCGCGCGGCGGCTCAATCACAATATCGCCGTCGCCCGCGCCCGATTCGAGCACTGTGCCGTTGGTCGACCCAAGGCCCTGGGCGTACCAGCGTCCACCTTCGAGCCAAATGCGGAGATGCTCGCGCGATGCATCAGCGCCTACATCGGTGATGCTGGGCGAAGTTTTGGGCAAGGACCCAATTACCGTGCCGCGCGGATCGCGTGTGAGGGGATGGATTTGCATGTCGGCGCAGTTGTCGGCATGGGTTCTGAGCAGACCGAGGTTGGGGGCGACAGTGCGCGGCTGCTCCAGGCTGCTCATAAAGCCACGTCCGACGGTAGTTTCGGTGGTGCCAAAGTGCCCGCCTGTCTTGCTGTCGCAAAAGCGCTCGACGGTGGCCACGCCTTGGATGGGGTCAGCGAGCGCCCCCGTTGCCACAAAGAGCATAAGGTAAAGCGTACTCTTCTCGCGCACGGCATTGCCGTCAAAGTTGTCGATGCGATTGAGGGCATTTGCATATAGGCGGCTGTCCAACTTGTAGCTGGCGAGAGCCGACATCATTTCGTTGGCGGCCGGGCCGCGATAGTGCTCGGCGATTGCCTGATAGGCGGACTCGCCGCTGCCGAGCTTGCTGCAGATTGCCGCGGAAAGATTGAGCGTGGTGACGGCAAAGTCGCTGTAGATGGCGGGCGCGCACTGGTCAGGCTCGCGATGGACGATGTAACGGGTGAGATACGAGCGGTTGGAAGAGCATTTCTCGAGCAGGGTACTGCCGAGATAAGAGTTTCCATTGATGAGCATTCGGGCGATCTCGAGATGTTTAAGACCGCCGAACGAGCGAATATCGTTATAGAGGACCGAGCAAGGCGTCTCTGCTGCCACGGATACCTCCTTTGATTGCTTCCTAGCCAATAAGGCGATAGGAATTAATGGCCCCCGGTGGGCGACGTATTAAATGGATGCGCAATATGTAGCGTAACCAAAGCAACATTATAGGCCACATGTTCGAAATTGCAGGAAGACTGAGAGATTTGGTTTGGACCGGACGGAAATCCCCCTCTGTCTTGATCTATAACAATTAGGACCGATTTTACTCGGTAACTGTTACAGATTGAGACGTTTGTGAACCGTGTCGACCGTTTGTCTCGATCTGTAACACGTAGAGGAAGATTTGCCCTGTTGATGTTACAGATTGAGACAATTGGCCCAGACCTGCTCCGTCATCTGTGGTTTACGTGGGGGCATACGGAGTACGGGTATACTAACCCGCGGCGAATCTGCTCCATCGCTTAGAGCTGCTGCGTCTGGACGGCGCGCGATAGGGCTGCCAAAGCGATCGCCAGCGTGCTGAGCAACGTCCTCTCTGTGCGCACCCGTTTTTGTATGTATTAGCGCACTACCAAGCACGCCCGCGCGGCCGCATGCCGTGCCCATTGCGCGTGCAGATAAGGAACAACAACATATGCGTAATTCTGTATCCGACGTCACCGACGCCGAGATCCTGGACGAGACCCGTGAGGCCATGACCCAGGCTGCCTTCGATGCCGCCGATGAGGCCAATGCTGCCCAGGCCGTCGAGTCCGCTACCGAGAGCCTGCCCGCCTTTGACGAGCTGGGACTTTCGGACGAGATGCTTCGTGCTATCGAGAACCTGGGCTACACGGCGCCGACGCCCGTGCAGGCCGGCTCGATCCCCGTGGTGCTCGAAGGCCGCGACCTGCTTGCCGCCGCTCAGACCGGCACCGGCAAGACGGCCGCCTTTTTGCTGCCGACCATGAACAACCTGGAGCACATCGCTCCGCCCAAGCCTGTGCGCGAGCGCAGCGGCCGCAACCGTCGTCGCGGTGCTAAAAAGCCCGAGGGCAACGGCCGCGGCCCCGTGATGCTCGTCATCACCCCTACGCGCGAGCTTGCCCAGCAGATCGACGAGGTCGCGAGCAAAATCGCCGACGTCACCGGCCATGTTGCCGTGACCGTCGTGGGCGGCGTGAGCTACAAGCCCCAGACCGCTGCCCTCAAGTACGGTTGCGACATCCTGGTCGCAACGCCGGGCCGTCTGGTCGATCTGATCGAGCAGGGTGCCTGCCACCTGGGCGAGGTCAAAGTGCTGGTACTCGACGAGGCCGACCGCATGCTCGACATGGGCTTTTTGCCCGCCGTCCGCCGCATTGTGCGCGAGACGCCGGCCGAGCGCCAGACGCTGCTGTTCTCGGCGACGCTCGACGAGGAGGCCGTGGGCGAGATCACCGACCTGGTGAGCGACCCGGCTCGCGTGGAGATCGCGCCCGCCACGTCGACCGCCGACACCGTCGACCAGTTTGTGTTCCCGGTGTCCATAGAGGCCAAGAACAACCTGCTGCCCGAGTTCCTCAAGAAGGAGGGTCCGGAGCGCACTATCGTCTTTATGCGCACCAAGCACCGCGCCGACAGCTGCTGCCGTCGTCTGGAGCGTAAGGGCATCAAGGCCGCCGCGATTCACGGCAACCGCAGCCAGGCCCAGCGCGAGCGTGCCCTTTCGGCCTTCCGCGACGGCACCGTCGACGTGCTGGTGGCAACCGACGTGCTCGCCCGCGGCATCGACATTAGCGACGTGCGCTACGTTGTGAATTTTGACGTGCCGGCCGAGCCGACTGACTATATCCACCGCATTGGCCGTACGGGCCGCGCCGGCGAGCTGGGCTGGGCCATCACGTTTGTGACCGAGCAGGACGTGGACGAGTTCTACGAGATCGAGAAGCTCATGGACAAGACCGCCGACATCTACGAGGCCGGCGACCTGCACGTGGGTCCCAACCCGCCCGCGGTTGATCCCGAGCGCGACCCTGCGGCCTTTAAGGCGAAGAAGAAGACCAAGCGCGGCAAGTCCAAGAGCAAGAAGAAGCTTGAGCAGGCGCGTCGCGACGGCAAGCGCAACGGCGACGATTACGGCGATGTTGCCGGTCGTTCCAACCGCGGTCGCGACGAGCGCCGCGGCGACGGCGAGCGTCCGAGCCGTCCCAAGCGCGGCGGCAAGACCCGCGTGCGCGAGGGCGTTCAGGCTCGCGTAGACGAGGCTGTTGAGAGCGTGGCCCGCGAGGTAGCTGCCGAGGAGCGCGGCGGTGCCGCTGCCGTCGAGCAGGCCCCGCGCGGTAACCGTGCCGAGCGTCGTGCCAAGCAGTTCCAGGGCGAGGCGCATCGCCGCCGTCGCGAGGATGGGGATCGCGGTGGCCGTCGTCGTGTCGAGCGCGAGGACGAGGGCCGCGGTTCGCGCGGTGGCAAGCGCGGTGCGGGCGACCACCGTCGTTCCAGTCGTGATGACGAGCGCGGTGGCCGTGACGAGCGCCGCGGCGGCGAGGGCCGTGGTGAGCGTAGCACCCGCGGCGGCGAGTCCCGTGGCGGCAAGCGCTTTGAAGAGCGCGGTAGCCGCGGCGGCGAGCGTCGCGAGGGTGCTCGCGGCAATGGCGGCCGCGGCGGCGCTGGTCGTTCTAACGAGTCGCGCGATCGTCGTGACCCGCGTGCCAGCCGCGATCGTCGCGATGACTGGCGCAACTACGACGATACCCGCGAGGAGCGTCGTGGCGGCTATCGTGGCGGGCGTGGCGGCAACCAGACCGGCTCCCGTGGCGGCCGTGCCGGCGGTCGCGATAACCGTGGCAGCTATGGCAACAGCCGTGGTGGCAAGCGCGGCGGCAGCTCCCGTCGCCCCGGTGACGGCGGCGGCAAGCGCAAGTAAGATGCGCATCGCGCGCTAGCGTGAGACAAGCTAAGGGGCCGAGCAAACAACGCTCGGGCCCTTTTGTTTGCCGTGTCCATCGCTAATTCAAACGTGATTTTCTCGGGATTGCATCTGGGGGATGCTGAGGACCTATTTTCCGCCATGCAGCAATGGGTCCTATGGGGTGCGCCGTGCATTTTTTGGAGTATTCTGCAGTTCGAGTTGTCTGCATATGATTCGACGTCGCCAACGGTGGCCCTCGGATATCCCTAGCGAGCGTTCCGAGTCAGATTTCGCCGTTTTCCGGAGCAGGGGCGCGTCATTCTCGCCATGTCGGGACTTAGAACGATACGGCGCCCTACAGTTTTGCCCACCCGCGGCGGTGCTGGCGCGGTCACGTTGCAGAATACTCCGTTTTTTGCACGGGCCAGGATGGGGTACCTCAGGAGAACGCGGCGATATCCCGTAAATATATACAATCTGTACCGTAATTTATGCAAAACGAAGAGGCAGACAGCGCAGGGTGGGCGCATTGGGGTGTTTGGTGCACCAAAACGGGGATCCCACGCGCCGTATACTCTGTCTGAATGTGAAAACGGCTTGACGCGTTGCCAGGCGTAGGGGGGTGTTCCTATAGTTTTGTCAACTGGGAAATGCTCTCCGTGCGACCGAAT
>CAUGNQ010000069.1 GCA_959600835.1 uncultured Collinsella sp.
GCGCCATTCGGAAACGTCTCGATCTGTAACAACTGGAGCCGATATTTCCGCCTAGATGTTACAGATCGAGACAAAACTGGTGGGACGGGCTGAGCTGCCCCGCCCAAGCGGCGGAAAAGAAAAGGTAGATTTTTAGGCATGTCCCAAAAATCTACCTTTGTGCGTTAGCCCATCAGGTCGATGACGTTAAAGCCGGCGTTGCTCTTGGCGATGACGTCTCGGCCGCCAAAGACACAGGTGGGCGAGACGGCTGCGATGCGCGTCACGTCGGCGCCGAGCGAGCGAAGCTCACCGGGCGTGGCGGCGAGCATCTGGGCGCGGCGTTCCTCGCGTGCGTGCGGATCGAGCCCGGCCAGGTAGGTCGTGTTGCGGCGCTTGGTGAGCGCGTACGGCTTCACCGGCGCGTCCATGCCGCTCACGCAGCTCACGATAAAGCCCTCAAAGGCAGCCTCGTCGGGCTCAAAGCTGCCGAGCCATTCGCCCGCGCGCGCCACGCGCTCAATCGAGGGGTCGATTGCCGGGTCGCGGTAGGTGTAGAACGCCGCCTGACGCTCGCCGGCCGCGCGGAATCCGCAGCCGTACGCACCGCCCTTAACGCGGATCTCGTTCCACAGATAGTCGTAGGAGAGCGCGTTGGCGGCAACCGCCCAGGCGCCCGTCACGTCGATGCCCAGGCGACGCGGATCGCACGCGCTTGCCGCAAAGCAGATATCGCTGGGGATGACAAAGGCCTCGTGGCGGTCGTGCGGCGTCGGCACCACGAGCGCGTTGCGGCCGGCATCGGCGCCGTCGCCAGCGCCTAGCCCCAGGTCGCCCGCGGCTGCCCGGTACGCGTCAAAGTCCTCGTCGCTGCCGGTAAAGCTCGCCAGGCAGCCGTCGGCCACAAAGATGCGCTCCGCCAGCTCGGCAAGCTTGGTACGCAGCCCGTCCACGCGCCCGTCAAAGTGCTCGAGCAAATCGCGCAGGAACAAGTAGAAGTCTACGCCCGAGAGCTGCTCGCGCACCACGGCCGAAGGCGAGCTGTAGCTCATCGCGCGACCGAGCGCCGCCGAATGACCGTTGTTGATAAAGCCCTGCTCAAGCCCAATGCGAATCTGTGTGAGCACGTCGCGCATGCGGTCGGCGTCGGCGTCTGCCAAAAGCGTGCTCGACCATACCTCGCGCGGCAGACTCGCCAGCGCATCGATCTTCTCGGACAGGGCGCCGGCGCTCACCAGCAGGTAGGGGCGCACGCCGTCCACTTCGGGCTGCGTCATGACCTCGGTCGTAAAGCTCAAAAAGCCCAGCTTGCCAGCGAGCAAGTTGTCGAGTTCCTCGGCCGAGTGCTCGCTCGTGGGCAGCTGTTTGAGAAGGCGGCAGAGCAGTGTCACATAGGGCAGGTCCTCAAACGCGACGCAGCTCAGGTCGAAATACTGCATGGCGTAGGCCAGACGGTTGGTGGGGATGCCGTGGCGCAGGCAGGGGATGGGCGCGGTCGTGTCCACGACCAGTGGCGGCTCGGGGCGCGCCTCGCCAATGTCGGACACGCGCAGGCGCGGCAGCGTGGCCTTGGCCTCGGGTGTGTCTTCCGCCTCCTGCGCGGCACGCAGCGCGGCCGTGCGCTCGACCACGTCGGCCAGCTCGGCATCGGTCATGGCATCGCGCTTGGCTGCCAGCTCGGCGGCCTCGGCACCCTCCGAACCCTCGGCGGCGTCCACCGGCACCAGCTCGACCAGTGCCATGTGATCGTTCTGCAGCACCAGCTCGCGCAGCAGGTCCTCAAAATAGCTGCCGTCCAGCTCGCCGCGCAGCTCCTCGTACACCGGACCGTACTTGAGCGCCAGCGTTGCAGCATCGTCATCGTAGAGCCAGGTGCTCAGCGCGTCGCACGCAATGGCCACGCCGTCGGCGATACCGTAGTCGCGCTGGCGCAGGTCGTATTCGTTGCTGCTGATGATGGCTTCCAGGCGCTCGCGCGGAACGCCGTGCTCGCACAGGTCGCGGCAGGCGTCCTGGAACACGCGGCGCAGCTCGCGCGCCACGCCGGGCTGCGCATTTTGCAGCATGATGAGCTCGTAGGGCTGCAGGCTTTCGGCCGCGGTGTAGCTCACCACGTTGCCGCCCAGGCCGGCGGCCAGAATGGCCTTCTTAACCGGCGCTTCGTTGGAGCCCAGCAGTGCCTCAAACAGGATATCCGCCGCGATCGTGCGTTTGCGGTCGAGCGCGCTGCCCAGCACCAGGCCCAGGCCCACCAGGGCGTTCTCGGGTGTAGTGGCCATCTCGACGCGCTTGTACTCGCAGGTCACGGGTGCCTGCACGCCCAGCGGATTGGGCGCCAGCGTGGACGGGTCCTCGCCGGCGGCGACGGCAGCGTCCATGCGGCGGCTCGCGGCACTCGGCTGCGACAGATAACGCTCGTCCAAAAAGGCCAGTGCGCGGTCCACATCTAGGTCGCCGTAGAGCGTTATATAAGAGTTGGAAGGATTGTAGTGGCGCGCGTGCGTGTCCAGGAACTGCTCGTAGGTGAGCGCAGGGATTGCGCGCGGGTCGCCGCCGCTCTCGTGCGCATAGGCGGTGTCGGGATAGAGCGCGGCGTTGACGGCGTCGTCCAGCACGCTCATGGGGTCGGACAGCGCGCCCTTCATCTCGTTGAACACCACGCCGTTATAGCGCAGCGTGCCCTCGTGCAGGCTCGCGGCGCTGCCGTCGCCCCCGGCGTCCTCCGGCAGGTCCAGCTCGTAGTGCCAGCCCTCCTGCTCAAAAATGGTGGGCTTGGTGTAGATGGCCGGGTTGAACACCGCGTCCAGGTACACGTCCATCAGGTTGTACAGGTCCTGTTCGTTGGTGGTGGCAACGGGGTAGATGGTCTTGTCGGGGTAGGTCATGGCGTTGAGGAACGTCTGCATGGAGCTCTTGATCAGGTCCACGAACGGCTCCTTGACGGGAAACTTGGCCGATCCGCACAGCACCGAGTGCTCAAGAATATGGAACACGCCGGTGGAATCGGCCGGCGGCGTCTTAAAGCCAATGGCAAAGGCCTTGTTCTCGTCGTCGCACGCCAGGTACAGCAGGCGAGCGCCCGAGGTAGTGTGTCGCAGCACGTAAGCGTCCGAGTCGAGCTCGGGCACGGTCTCACAGCGCTCGACGGCAAAGTCGTGGCAGGTAGTGCCGGGCACCAGCAGCGCGGCGGCAGCGGCGCGCGGATCGGTTGAGGTGGTGGACATATGCAGTCTCCTTTGACGCCCCAGCGGGGGCGAATCGAGTCGAATCCTCGAGAGTATACCCATATGGGGCCGTGGTTCTGCGGCGAACTGGAGACGATGTGGGTGGACTAGCCTAGCTAGGTTGATAACGAATGCCGCGGGTAGCCGCTGCATCCCGCTAAAGTGAAATAACACCCCGTTTACCGAATCATTTAGGAAATATATGGACTCCTAAAAAGTTCTAATACAATATAAGTCATATATCTATAAGCTGCTGATTCCTTGCAAAGGTATGGTTGATATGGTTGAAGCAAATAGCGTTATCCCCCTGTACAAACAGATTGTTCGTGCGCTTTCTGATTCGATCGCCAACGGCACGTACCGCCCGGGAGATAAGCTTCCGACCGAGGCGGAGCTCATCGAGCAATTTGGCGTGAGCCGAATAACGGTTCGCTCCGCAATTAAAGAAATGGAAGATGCTGGGCTTGTTGAGAGGGCCCGCGGCAAGGGCACGTTCGTTTCGTCGGACACACAGATGTATGCCGCGGACGACCGTGAGAGCTTTACCCATTCGTGCCAGCTTGCTGGAAAACAGGCGTCTACCAGGGTTCTCGCAATGGGCTGGGACTTCCCAAGCCTGCGAGACGCGAAGTTCCTAGGCGTAGACGATACCCAAAAGGTATTGCGTAGTCGTCGTCTGCGCCTTGTGGATGACAAGCCCACGATGCTGGAAACCAATAGCTATTCCGCTGCGCTTTCTTTTTTGGAGCATGAATCCCTCGAGGATTCGCTGATGGCGGTACTCGATCGCCAGGGGATCAAGATGGGTCCCAACACGCGTACGCTCGAGGTCTGCTATGCGAGCGAGCTCGAGGCGACATACCTTAACGTGGAGCTGGACTCTCCGCTGCTTCTGTTTGTCGATAGACGTTATGCTCCAAGCGGCGAGCCGCTTTTCATCTCCCGTCAGGTGTACTGCACCGAGCGACTGAAGTTCTATCTGTAAGCAAGGGCGGCCGTTCTGTAAAAGGAGCGGCCGTTTTACCGACCAATTGTTACCGTTCGCGGAATTAGAGAACTAACGCACCGCAAAAAAGGAAATTGCTTATATACTTTGTTATGACAATATAGTACGTCTTATTGATATTGGAGAACTATGAATAAGATATTGCTAGCGAGTCATGGTTATCTCGCCCAAGGTATGAAAAGCTCTCTGGAGATTCTGATGGGCGCCAACGACCGAATCGAGTGTCTGTGCGCCTATGTCGATGACGACACGAGGGATGTCGCAGCGCTTATCGATGCTTGGATGGAGTCGAAGGATCCGGCCGACACGTGGTTTGTCGTAACTGACATCTTTGGCGGTTCCGTAAACAACGAGTTCATCCAGAGGCAGGCCGCCGGATCGTTTACGTTGATCGCCGGAATGAACTTGCCGCTGCTGGTGGAAATGGTTACACAGCTGGACTTCCTAGATGCGGACAAGGCCAAAGCCGCGGTCGAGGGATCGCGTTCGTTTATCCAGCTTTGTGAGGCGGCGGATATGCTCGCCGATGTCGAAGAAGAAGAGTTCTAGCTCAAGCTTCAACGAATAATTCAACCCTGTCATTACCTTTATTACGCGCGGAGATGATTACGATGATTAAGCTTACGAGGGTCGATTACCGATTGATTCACGGCCAGGTCGCCATGTCCTGGACGCATGCGCTGGATGTCGATTGCATCCTGTGTGCCAGCGACGCCGTGGCAAAAGACGACATGAGAAAAGCCGCTTTGAGGCTAGCTCGTCCCAACGGCGTGAAGCTCGTCATAAAAGACGTGAACGCTGCTATCGAGGCGCTCAACAGCGGCGTCACCGACAAGTATTCGCTGTTTATCGTTGTCGAGACGATCGAGGATGCCTATCGCCTTGCTAAGGGTTGCAAAGACATCAAGGAGATCAATTTGGGCGGAACTCGAAAGTCTCCCGAGACCACGCTTCATCCGACCCCCGCGATCTTTGCGACCGAAACCGATGCCGAGCATATCCAAGAGCTTGTCAACGATGGCGTGGTTATCGAAATCCGTCAGGTTCCCAATGACTCAAAGGTACTTGCCAAGGACGTTTTCTAGCTGGAAACATGCCATTGTCTAGCATTTATTAACTAGGTCCTCCTTTCTTTAGCCCGCCGATCATTTGATCGGCGGGCTTTTTATTAAAGAAAAATCAAAAAAATCTGAAATAGTTCTTGCATAGTTAGTTATATAAAGTATTATAACGTCATGGGATGAATGAAGGGTTCATCCAAGTGAGTTAGGAGTAAGGGATGTTCAATTTCGATGAGCCTCGTTACGAGAAGGTTGTGAGCGATGCCCTCGCTCTCCGTCCTCAGATTGAGGCTGCCGTGGACAAGGTCTGCGAGCAGGGTTATTCCAACATCTTCTTCATCGGCTGCGGCGGCACCTGGGCCCACACGCTCCCGATGAAGTATTGGGTCGAGACCACCACGGCCGACGTCGACGTCCACTGCGAGATTGCCGCTGAGTTCCTCGCATGCCCGCCCAAGACCTTCAACAAGGACTCGGTCTGCGTCTTCTCCACCCGTACCGGCACCACCCCCGAGATCATCGAGGCCGCCAAGTTCTGCCAGGAGCAGGGTGCCCGCACGCTGATGTATGTCTCCAACGACAACACCCCGGCCACTGAGTACGCCGATTACAAGTTCTTCAGCTTCGCCGAGGACGACGTTCTGTGCGAGGCCATCTACACCTACCAGATCACGCTGGTCGCCCGCTTCCTCAAGAACGCCGGCGCCTTCCCCAAGTACGACACCTTCATGGAGGAGTTCGGTAACATCGCTCCGTACCTCATCAAGGCCAAGGACGCTCAGGACGAGCGCTGCGCCGCCATGGCCGAGGACTTCAAGGACACCGATTACCACATGGTGATTGGCTCCGGCATGCTCTGGGGTGAGGCCTACGACTACGCTATGTGCATTCTCGAGGAGATGCAGTGGATCAAGACCAAGTCTATCCACGCCGCCGAGTTCTTCCACGGCACCATCGAACTCTGCGAGGAGGGCACGAGCCTCATCATGCTCTACGGCGAGGACGACACCCGTAAGCTCATGGACCGCGTGGACAACTTCACTCACATGCTCGCCGACGAGAAGGGCGTCCATGTCCGCGTGAACAAGTTCGACACCGCCGAGGTCGAGCTGCCGTTCAGCGACCCCGAGTTCCGCAAGATCGTCTCCCCGATGGTCACCTACACCATCACCGAGCGTCTGAGCTGCCATCTCGAGCACGTCCGTAACCACCCGCTCACCACGCGTCGTTACTATCACCAGATGAACTACTAATCCTCTCAAATTGCTGCGGTTGTCTGCAGGCGAGCTGCGCAGAACGCCTCGCCTGCAGACCTGTTTCTGGGGTTGATCGAAATGGTTATCCAGTATCTTCTAGTTGCACTGGTCGCATTTATTGCGTCCATGGACGAGCAATTATTTGGCATTACGATGCTTGGTCGTCCGCTGTTTACGAGCCTGTTTGTCGGCTTGATCCTTGGCGATGTCCAGCAGGGCGTTATCGTCGGCGCTGCTTTGGAGTCCATGTTCATGGGCGCCATCATGGTCGGCGCGGCGGTTCCTCCCGAGGTCTATGCCTCCGGCGTGCTTGGCTGCGCGTTTGCCGTCATTACGGGTACGGGCACGGCAACTGCCGTCGCGCTCGCCCTTCCCGTCTCCGTCTTCCTTCAGGTGTGGCGCAACTTCTGCTACGCCGTTCCGGGTGCCTTTGCCTGCAAGAAGATTGAGACCGCTCTGGCAAATCGCGATCTTGCAAAGGCGAACCTGTACCATCTGACCGTCGTGCCGCTGTCGATTGGCATTCCGTCTGCACTGCTGGTGTTTTGCTCGCTGTTCTTTGGTGCCGACCTCATCAACAATGCGCTCAACGCGATTCCGCAGTTTGTGATGGACGGCCTCAACGTTGCATCCGGCGTCATGGTCTGCATCGGCTTCGCACTTCTTATTAGGACCATGGGCGATAACAAGCTGCTTCCTTGGCTGTTCTTGGGATTCATTATGGTCATCTACCTCAAGATGGACGTTATCGGCGTCGCCGCAGCTGCCATTTGCGTCGCACTGCTCCTGGCCTTCCGCGAGGGCTCGTCCGGTCCGCAGACGGTTGCTGCAGATGAAGAGGAGGACTTCTAATGGCTACCCAGAACACCGACCTCAAAGAGGCCAAGAAGGACGCGATTATGAGCCCCGATATGTATCGGAGCATGTTCCTTCGCCAGTTTACGAGCCAGTGCTCGCAGTCGTACGACAAGATGATGGCAATGGGCTTCATGTACACCATTCAGAAGCCCCTGCGAAAGATCTATCCCAACGACGACGATTACTATGCGGCGCTCGATCGCCATACCGAGTTCTTTAACATCACGCCTCATGCGCTTCCGTTTGTAGCCGGCCTAACGGTTTCGATGGAAGAGCAGGCGGCTGCCGATAAGAACTTCGACACGTCCTCGATTAACGCCATGAAGGTCGGCCTCATGGGACCGCTTTCCGGCATTGGCGATTCGTTCTACTGGGGTACGTTCCGCGTGGTCGCCGCCGGCATTGGTATTGGCATCGCTTCGACGGGCAACCCGCTCGGCCCCATCGTGTACGCGCTCATCTACTCCGTGATTAACTTTGCAACGCGTATCGTCGCAGCCCATCTGGGTTACGACCTGGGTACCAAGTTCCTGCAGCAGTCCGAAGAGAACAACCTTATGTCTCGCATGACGCATGCTGCCGGTGTCCTCGGAATGACCGTTATCGGCGCCATGATTGCGGCACAGGTCTCCCTGTCCACTGCTTTGACCTTTGACGTGGGTGGTTCGGAGATTGTCCTGCAGGATCTGTTCGATTCGATCTTCCCCGGCCTGCTGCCCTTGCTGGCAACCTTTGCCTGCGTCGCCCTGTACAAAAAGGGCGTCAAGACCATTTGGATCATCTTGGGCATCTTTGCAATCTGCATCATCGGAACGGGCTTGGGAGTGTTCGCGGCGGCGTAATGTTGACTGCTATGCTCGCGCGTTGGATAACTAACTGACCGTTTGAAAACGGGGCTCGGCGTAAGGCCGGCCCCGTTTTTTTGTTTGAGGGATTTTCCGACCGTCCAAAAATCCACGCTCGTCCATCACTCACGTATCTCTCGTCTCTCATTCGTCACTAATACGAGAGATAACTGAAAGACGAGAGATAAATACGAGAGATAACTGAGCAGCAAAGAGACAGGCAATCATGGTATTGTCTCAATACCAATTGTTCTACCAGCAATAATATGTATAAATGAAGCAAATGGTAGACATTCCATCTCTATCTATCTCTTATCGCTAAGCCGAGAGATAGAGAGATAGAGAAATAGATGAGAGATAATTTTGAGAGATAACTGAGAGAGGGGGTGCGGACAGAAAGTTGGACCGCGGGGCGGTCCGGACTGGAGGTTCGCATGTACAGCAGGGAGAAGGTCG
>CAUGNQ010000070.1 GCA_959600835.1 uncultured Collinsella sp.
GGCATCCTCGTCAGTGCGCAGCGGCGGATTGACCTTGAGCGAGGTGTTGTAGGTCTCGTCCAGGTCGTTCTCGGTCAGGAACATGTGGTGCGGGGTGGCCTCGCAGGTCACCTGGACACCGGCAGCCTTACCGGCACGCACGAGCTCCAGGCCATGAGCGGTGGAGATGTGCTGGATGTGCAGCTTGGCACCGGTCAGCTTGGCAATCTCGATGTCGCGGGCAATCTGAAGCTCCTCGCCGGCGGCCGGCCAACCCTCGAGGGCCAGACGGGTCGAGACCTTGCCCTCGTTGATCTGGCCGTGGCCGACCAGATCCTCGTCCTGGCAGTGGCTCATAAAGACCTTGCCGAACATCTTGCCGTAGTCCATGCAGCGACGGAGCATGCCCGCGCCCTGCACGCCGCGACCATCGTCGGTGAAGGCGACGGCGCCGTGGGCGACCATATCGCCCATCTCGGACATGGCCTCGCCCTTAAGACCGCGGGTCATGGCGCCCGACGGATAGACGCGGCAGTGGCCGACCTCGGCAGCGCGGGACTTGACGAACTCCACGACGGTGCCGTTATCGGTGACGGGATCGGTGTTGGGCATGGCGCACACGCCGGTGAAGCCGCCCTTGGCAGCAGCGCGGGTGCCGCTCTCGATGTCCTCTTTGACCTCGTAGCCAGGCTCGCGCAGATGCACGTGCATATCCACCAGGCCGGGGACGAGATACTTGCCGGAAAGGTCGCGGACCTCGGCTCCCTCGGCGGCGAGGTTCTCGCCGACCTCGGCGATCTTGTCACCGTCGATCAGGACGTCGACGACACCGTCAAGCTCGACGGACGGATCGACGACGTGGGCATTCTTAAGAAGCAAGGCCATTATCGGCACCTCCAAGCAGCAGATACAGGATAGCCATACGCACGCAGATACCGGCGTAGACCTGCTCCAGGATGACGGAGCGTTGCGGGTGGTCGGCCATATAGGAGTCGAACTCAACGCCGCGGTTGATGGGGCCCGGGTGGCAGATAATCGCATCGGGCTTCATGAGCTTCTCGCGGTCCTTGGTCAGACCGAAGAGCTTGTGGTACTCACGAATCGTGGGGAACGGTGCGCCCTCGAGGCGCTCCTGCTGCACGCGCAACATGTAGACGACGTCCAGCTCGGGCAGGACGGAATCGAGGTCGCTCGTCACGTGGTCGCAACCCAGAACCTCGGGCGCCGGCGGCAGCAGCGTGCCGGGGGCGACAGCGTAGGTCTCGCAGCCCATGATCTTAAGGGCGGGGATCAGCGAGCCGCACACGCGGGAGTGCGCGATATCGCCGACGACGGCGACCTTCAGACCGTGGAAGTCACCCTTGTGCTCCCAGATGGTGTACAGGTCGAGCAGGGCCTGCGTGGGGTGGTTGTGCTTGCCGTCGCCGGCGCAGATGACGCTCGCGGGCGAGTTCTGCGTGACGATGTAGGGAGCACCGGCGTGCTTATCGCGAACGACGATGCAATCAATCTTGTAGGCGTTGAGGGTCTCGACGGTGTCGACGAGGCTCTCGCCCTTGACCGTGGAGGTCGAGGAGCCGCCAAAGTTGAGGCTGTCGGCCGAAAGGCGCTTCTCGGCGAGCTCGAAGGAGCTGCGGGTGCGCGTCGAGGGCTCGTTGAACATGTTGACGATGGTCTTGCCCTTGAGCGTGGGGACCTTCTTGATCGCACGCTCGTTGACCTCAGAGAACGCCTTGGCGGTCTCGAGGATGAGCTTGATGTCCTCTTCGGAGTACTCGGTAATGTCGATCAGGTGCTTATGGTTGAACGCCACGGTACTACTCACCTCCCAGCGGCGCGGAGCCCACGTGGGAACCCGGCGCGACGTCGTTAATCTCGACGGCGGTGTGGCCGTCGACTTCCTTCATATATAGGTGCACGTTCTCCTCATGCGACGAGGGAACGTTCTTGCCGACAAAGTCCGGCGAGATGGGGAGCTCACGGTGACCGCGGTCAACGAGAACTGCCAGCTCGATGCGGCTCGGACGGCCCAAGTCCATGACGGCATCCAGAGCGGCGCGGATAGTACGGCCCGTATACAGGATGTCGTCCACCAGCACGACGCGCTTGCCGTCGACGCTGAAGGGAATGTTGGTAGCGTGGATCGCGGGAGCGAAATTGGTCGCATAGTCATCGCGGTAGAAGCTGATGTCCAGGCTGCCGAGCGGAACGTCGACGCCCTCGATCTCCTTGATCTCCTCGGCGAGCTTCTTTGCCAGAAGGTCGCCGCGCGTGACGATGCCGACCAGAGCGAGGTCTTCACAGCCCTCGTTGCGCTCGAGAATCTCGTGCGCGATGCGGGTCATCGCTCGATTGACGGCGGTCTCGTCCATGATGACCGCCTTGGGGGAAGTCGTGCCCATCGATCTCCTTCCTCACATGTCTTGACTGCTGACACAGTCAAAAAAATAGATGCCCGACCGCTTAAAGCGGACCAGACACCCACAGGAAGGGCTGCTCTTTGGCAGCTATGTAATTCCATGTGGGTATCTCGTACCCCTTTAATGGTCAAGGGATAGTGTAGCCAACCTCGAGCTTAATTGCGAGCATAAATACAGAACAATCCGTAAACGGAGCCCAATGCTCCATAAACCTATATATATTTGTGGGACGAGCTTGAAAACGCACGCACGAGCTGGCATAATCCCCTCTGCTGCACGCAAATCGGATCTACGTCCAGGGCCGTGGCGTGAGCACTATCGCCAAAAGAGGAATATCTCTGTGTAGATTACGCACAGGGAGCTGCTTCTGTGCTATAGTTCAGGCTTGTTTGTTAACGCGACATGTTCGTTTGTCGCCCAAGGAGGGTCAGTTATGTCCAAAGTTTGCGAAGTTTGCGGTAAGCACCCCGTTGCCGGTCGCTCCATCAGCCACTCTCACCGCGTCACCAACCGTAAGTTCCGCCCCAACATCCAGCGCGTTTACGTCGTCGTCGATGGTCACCGTCGCAAGATGAACGTTTGCTCCACCTGCCTCAAGTCCGGCAAGGTTGCGCGCTCCTAAATAAGGTCTTACCAACAAGTACCTCGGACTCTCCGGGTCAAAGACCTCGCGTTCATATAGAACTTACCAAAGGCGTCCTCCCCCACGGAGGGCGCCTTTTTGCACTCATTGGGGACAGACTTACATGAGTGTTTTCACGCATTGGGGACAGACTTAGATGAATGCTTTCCTAAGCTCACAGTGCATCGATCGGCCCCAATCCATACCTCAGGCCGCCTCGTTCCAGCCTGTGGTGGCCTTGGTTACGCTTGTAGCGCCGATACCGGTGATACGGGCAATTTGCTTGACCGTGAGATGGGCCCGCCTGAGCCTTAGCAGACAGGCATCGCGTTCGGGGCGTGGCAGGGCCTTGAGCAGCGCAGGATCAATGCTCGGCAGGGCCTCGTGTGCGACGGTAAGGGCATCCTCGTCTGGAATCCGTCGACGCGGAAGAATCTCAACTGACCAGATCCGCTCGGCAACTTCCTTAAGATGCTCGCAATAGCGACGGGAACCCCCGACAATATCGAGCATGGGGGCCGCATCGCAGATATCAAAGGGATCGTATCCCAGCTGGTATGCCTTGTAGCTTGACCAGCGGTAGGCATCAAGCGAGTCGAGCGCACCTTTCACGGGATTGAGATGGATATAATCGAGCAACTGCACCGCCTGCGTGTCCGACTCGACCGCGACCCGCGAATAGCGATTATCAAACAGGTGGCCCGTTCTTCCGGTTTTCCCATTGAAATACTTGGCATAGGCCGTCAGCGCGCACTGCATTGCCTTTGAAAGGTTGTCAAATGGGTCATCAACCATCAAATGGAAGTGGTTGTCCATAAGGCACCAGGCCAACACCGCCACGTCATGGCAAGCAAACCTGTCCGAGATGTCCGATAAGAAACGATATCGGTCAGAGTCATCTTCAAAAATGATCTGTTTGGAGTTGCCACGGTCAAAGACGTGGTAATAGCCGGTGAGCGAAATTTCGCGGGCGCATCGGGGCATGGTCTCTCCTTTCAAAGCCGTACAGGCAACACCTAAAAGGAGAGAAGGAACGCGAAATGCTGAGCCTGTGACCTATTTATATACAATGAACGACAAAAACATGCCCAAAACGACAAAATGACAAATCGATGTCTGTCCCAAATGAGTGAAAGCACACATATAAGTCTGTCCCCAATGAGTGTAATGAACAAACAGTGAACAAACTCCACACCATAGCCATGGGGAAACTAGGAATTCGCCCGGAGAAGACGTTCGGCTTTTAGTTAAATGGTTAAAACGCTTCAGTTTATTGAAGCGTTTTAGTGTGCCTTTTAGAGGAATCTGACCGTTCGCCGAATAATTTCTTGCTATCATGCAAGGCGTAGGGTAAATCTCCGATCGCAAGGAGACACAAATGGTGAAAAAGTCACCGGAAAACACTACTCCCGCAATTGTGGACAACGTAGAGGCGCTTGAGGCTAAGCTCGCTCAGATGCGAGAGGCCCAGGCGCTTTTTGCTACGTACACGCAGGAGCAGGTCGACAAGATCTTCTATGAGGCCGCCATGGCCGCCAACAAGGCTCGTATCCCGTTGGCGAAGATGGCCATCGAGGAGACCGGCCGCGGCGTTCTTGAGGACAAGGTCATCAAGAACCACTACGCCGCAGAGTACATCTACAACGCTTACAAGAACACCAAGACCTGTGGCGTTCTGGAGCGCGACGAGGCCTACGGCATCACCAAGATCGCCGAGCCCATCGGTATCGTGGGCGCCGTCATCCCGACGACCAACCCCACCTCCACTGCGATCTTCAAGACGCTGATCAGCCTGAAGACCCGCAACGCCATCATCATCTCCCCGCACCCGGCTGCCGCCAAGTGCACCATCGCCGCCGCCAAGCTCGTGCTTGACGCCGCCGTCAAGGCCGGCGCCCCCGAGGGTATCATCGGCTGGGTCGATGTCCCCTCCATCGAGCTGACCAACATGGTCATGCGCGACGTCGACATCATCCTCGCCACCGGTGGCCCGGGCATGGTCAAGGCCGCCTACTCCTCGGGCAAGCCCGCCCTAGGGGTTGGCGCCGGTAACACCCCGGTCGTCATCGACGACACCGCCGACGTGCTGCTCGCCGTTAACTCCATCATCCACTCCAAGACCTTCGACAACGGCATGATCTGCGCTTCCGAGCAGTCCGTGACCGTCATCGACACCATCTATGACCAGGTTAAGGCCGAGTTCCAGAAGCGCGGCTGCTACTTCGTCAAGCAGGGTGCCGAGATGGAGGCACTGCGTGCCGCCATGTTCAAGAATGGCGCCCTCGATCACCGCATCCCCGGCATGGCTGCTGCCAAGATCGCTGAGCTCGCCGGCATCGAGGTTCCCGCCAAGACCAAGATCCTGATCGCCGAGGTCACCTCCACCGACCCCGCCAAGGAGGAGTTCTCCCACGAGAAGCTCTCCCCGGTCCTGGCCATGTATCACGCCAAGGACTTCCAGGAGGCCGTCGACAAGGCCGAGCACCTGGTGCTCGCCGGTGGCCCGGGCCACACCGCCTCTCTGTACGTGCACCCCGCCCAGGCCGAGAAGATCAGCCTGTTCGAGCACGTCATGAAGGCCTGCCGTATCGTCATCAACACCCCGTCCTCGCACGGCGGCATCGGTGACCTGTACAACTTTGGCATGAAGCCGTCTCTGACCCTGGGCTGCGGCTCCTGGGGCGGCAACTCCGTCTCCGAGAACGTTGGGGTGAAGCACTTGATCAACGTTAAGACTGTGGCCGAGCGCCGTGAGAACATGCTGTGGTTCCGCGCTCCCGAGAAGGTCTACTTCAAGAAGGGTTCCACGCCCGTCGCCCTCGACGAGCTCGGTACCGTCATGGGCAAGAAGCGCGCCTTCATCGTCACCGACCAGTTCCTCTTCAAGAATGGCAACACCCGCGCCATCGAGGCCAAGCTCGACGAGATGGGCATCGCCCACGACTGCTTCTACGACGTCGAGCCCGATCCGTCGCTGCAGTGCGCACGTCGCGGCGCCAAGCAGATGGCTCTCTTTGAGCCGGACGTCATCATCGCCGTCGGCGGTGGCTCCGCTATGGACGCCGGCAAGATCATGTGGATGATGTACGAGCACCCCGAGTGCAAGTTTGAGGACATGGCCATGGACTTCATGGACATCCGCAAGCGTATCTTCACTTTCCCCGAGATGGGCAAGAAGGCCTACTTCGTCGCCGTCCCGACCTCTTCGGGTACCGGCTCCGAGTGCACGCCGTTCGCCATCATCACCGACAAGGAGACCGGCATCAAGTGGCCGCTCGCCGACTACGCGCTGCTCCCCAACATGGCTATCGTTGACGCCGACAACTGCATGACCGCCCCGCGCGGCCTGACCGCTGCCTCCGGCATCGACGTCATGACCCACGCCATCGAGTCCTACGTCTCCATCATGGCTTCCGACTACACCAAGGGCCTCTCCGAGCGCGCTGCTAAGCTCGTCTTTGAGAACCTGCCCTCCAGCTTCACGAACGGCGCCAAGGACCCGCACGCCCGCGAGGAGATGCACAACGCCTCCTGCATGGCCGGTATGGCCTTCGCCAACGCCTTCCTGGGCCTCAACCACTCCATGGCCCACAAGCTCGGCGCCTTCCATCACCTGCCCCACGGCATCGCCAACGCCGTCATCCTGACGCGCGTCATGCGCTACAACGCCGCCGAGGCTCCCGTTAAGATGGGTACCTTCTCCCAGTATCCTTACCCCAACGCGCTGCATAACTACGCCGAGATGGCCAAGTACTGCGGCATCGAGGGCAAGGACGACAAGGAGGTCTTCGAGAACTTCATCACGAAGCTCGAGGAGCTCAAGGACTTCATCGGTGTCAAGAAGACCATCGCCGACTACGGTGTTGACGAGCAGTACTTCCTCGACACCCTCGACGAGATGACCGAGCAGGCATTCAACGACCAGTGCACCGGCGCTAACCCGCGCTACCCGCTCATGAGCGAGATCAAGGAGCTCTACCTGGACGCCTACTACGGCCGCGAGCCTCAGGACTACGCCGTCTGCTAGTTTTAGCACGGTTTTTAACGGCGGGGGTGCACGGGTGTTTCACACACCCCCGCCGTCGCTTCTATCGCATCGTTGAAAGGATGCAACCATGCTGCTACCCGATTCCAAGACCGAGCTCGTCCGCCGTGGCAACAAGGTCGTTTACGACCTGGGCGACAAGATCGTCAAGGTCTTTAACGAGACCAAGCCTGTCTCCGACGTGTTCAACGAGGCTTTGAATCTTGCCCGCATCAATGAGTGCGGCATCCGCAGCCCCAAGGCTCTCGAGGTTTCCCAGCTCGAGAACGCCAACGGCTGGGCGCTCGTGACCGAGAAGGTTCCGGGCACCACCCTTGCCGAGAAGATGACTGCCGAGCCCCAGCGCTTTGGTGAGTACCTCGAGATGTTCGTCGACCTCCAGATCGAGATCCACGGCTACACCTCCCCGCTGCTCAACCGTCAGCGCGACAAGTTCGCCCGCATGATCGACAGCCTTGATCAGCTCAATGCCACCACGCGCTACAACCTTCAGGAGCGTCTGGACGGCATGACCAAGGAGTTCAAGGTCTGCCACGGCGACTTCAACCCCTCCAACGTCATCGTCGGCGACGACGGCCAGCTCTATGTGTGCGACTGGGCACACGCCACCCAGGGCTCCCCTGCTGCCGACGTTGCCACCACCTACCTGCTCTTCGCCCTCAACAGCAAGGACCAGGCTGAGGCCTACTTGGAGCTCTACTGCGACCGCGCCGACATGCCCATGCAGGTCGTGCGTCAGTGGACGAGCATCGTCGCCGCTTCCGAGCTCGCTCGTAAGCGCAACGTGAACGATGAGTTCCTGAAGAACTGGATCGACGTCGTCGATTATCAGTAATATCTGAGCGATTTATTTCGCATCGGAGGCACAAGAAAACCCCGCAGCTCATATGGGCTGTGGGGTTTTCTTTACCCATCGAGTTTATTCCAACAAAATAGACTGCTCCGCATCTCATCCTAAGAGAGATACGGAGCAGCCCCGCAATTACATCTAATAGCAGAAACGTCGATTAACGGCGGGCCGCCTTAACAAGCTCGGCAATCTTGGCGACGACCTCGTCGATCGCCACGTCCTCACGCTCGCCCGTGGCACGGTCCTTGAGCTCCACAGTACCATTATTGAGGCCACGCTTGCCAAGCACTACCTGATACGGGAAGCCCATGAGGTCGTTATCTGCAAACTTAAAGCCAGGACGCTCGTC
>CAUGNQ010000071.1 GCA_959600835.1 uncultured Collinsella sp.
TAAGACGGTCAACTTCGGTTGGCCGTCTTTTTTATTAACCTCGCATGGGGCCGAACCCGTAAGGGCACAGACGCTTTACAAGTCGAGCCTGCCCTGGGGGTCGGTGAATCCGTCTGTACCCTCCTTGAGCTTTTTCTCGTCTGCTTTCACGCGACGTTCGAGCTTCTTTGTATCTTCGGCAGGCGGTAGGTTCTCGGGTACAATTCCGCGGTCGATGAGGCTGCCACGCACGCTTGTGTTGTTCTCGACGTGCTCTTGCTTGATCTGGTCCAGACCGTACAGGTCGTGTTCCTCGGCGTTGAAGGCCGTCATCGAGTTCGTAAGGTCCTTTGCTTTGATGAGAACATCGGCTAGCCTGTCCGCCAATGCCGAGCTCTTGGATACGCCGAGCTGTTGTTTCATTTCCGCCGTGCTTCTGCCGCCGAATAACGCTTCATCGCCCTTCGACTTGATGATCGCGAATCCTTTGGAGTCCACGCCGCGTTTGAACGCAATACCCGAGAGCTGTTTCTCTGAATCAGATAGCGAGTGGCGCGCCTGCAAGCGCTGAATCTCTGCGAAGCGCTGCTCTATGAGCTCTTGGCGGCGCGTCTGCACGGCGAAGTACGCCTGTGCGAGCGCGATTTCTTGCTTGTTTGAATCTCCGTTCTGGGCGATTAAATAGCATGCATAGCGCGTAAGTTTGTAGTCTTTAACCGCGCGAGCGGCGACACCGGCAGTTACCATTTTCGTGGTGTCACGAAAATGGGAATCAACTGGAGTTTTGTTTGTTTCGCACGAGACTTTTGCCCTCTTAACAACTTCGGCAAAGTTCTCCCATCGAGTGTACCCCATGGGTTCCATTAAATCGCGTGCGAGCCAATACTCAACGCCGTCTTCTACATTGGCGTAGCTATCAAGTTCGACACGCCACTTCTCGATATCTCTACTGTCCATATCTCCTCCTCGCTGGCCTATTGTCTATGCGGGCTTTGCCCGCTCCGTATTCAGAATAAGGATACGCTGCCGTACGGACACGAATGGGCCCCGTGCCACTTCGAGCTCACGGGGCCCATAGATATCGATTAGTTGTGTTCTGCTTTAGATGGGTGTTCGAATTAGTCTGCTCGATAGTGCGATCCGAGACTTTCGGTTCGCTTACGCATGGCTTTGATCATTTCCTGTGCTAGTTGAATCTGCGATTGCAGGCGGGCGAGGGCTGCGACTTCGCTGTCCTGGGCTTTCTGTGTGCTCAAGGTCGTTGCCTCCGTCTTCAAGCCCTCAAGCTCGTGTAGTGCCTCGGATAGGCCTGTTTCGGTCCTGTTGATCATGCAATAGGTGCTCATCGTGTGCCTTAGGCTGTGTGTCAGGCGTTCGGCATCTGTTGCGGCTATGCCGTACTGGGGGAGGGCGATATCCGCCTTCAGGGCTGTCTCGGGCTCTTTCTGTGCTGCTTGGGCTGCCGATGCGCCCGCGATGCGCCCGAACACGATGCCGTTGGCGCTTGACAAGCCACCAATGCGGTCGGCGCCGTGCATGCCGCCTGTCGCCTCACCGCAAGCGTAGAGGCCCTCAACGCCCGTTTGCGCGGTCTTATCGATCTTGATGCCGCCGTTAGCGGCGTGGGCATACATCGCAACGCGCATCTCGTCAGTCGGGGCGATGCCGTGCTCGTCTTGCAGCCAGGTGGCAAAGGTCTGCACAAACTCTGGGACATCCTCGCGGGGAAAGTCGTAGTGGAGTGCCAGGCCTTCGACACCTGCCTGATCGATGACGAGATCGATAGCGCGGGAGGCCAAGCGTGACGTGAAGGGACCATATCCAGAGCGCTGCTCGAGCAGGTCGTCCAGCTTGTCGTCGGCAATATCTACCGGCTGGTCTACATGTACGTAGCGCCAGGTTTTCTCGTTGAAGACCAGGTTGCGCTTGGGCTCGATGAAGCCGGGCATCATCTGCATGAACTCTATATTAGTAAGTGTTGCGCCGTGCGCCAGCGCGATGGCCTGCGAGGAGCTGAGCACATCAGCCGACGTAAGGCTGCGCTCGAACAGGCCGCCTGTGCCACCGGTTGCGATGATCGTGGCCTTGGCAGCAAAGGGCACGATTCGATTTTCGGTGAGGTCGTAGAGCATGGTTCCGGTTATTCTGCCGTTCGTGTCCTCAACAAGGTCGATAAGCTCATGGCGGGGGAGCAGGCGAATGCCGAGCGACTCGATCCGGGTCGTCAGAGCGTCCTCAAGGGGCTTGCGGGTGAGGCCGCGCCACATGCGCGTCTTGTGGTCAAAGCAGGGGATAAATTGCTTTTGCTGAGCGCTTTCAGCGCTTTGCGGACGCTGGAGCTCAACACCCAGGTCTTGCTCGAGCCATTCAATTGCCTGGGGAATGCTGTGGACAAACGTCTGGACAAGATCGGGGTCGGCGACGCCGCCACCAACGGTCTGGATGGTATCGATAAGGTCTTGTTCGTCGTCTTCGTTAACGGGTCCGATAAGCCCCAAGCCCCAGGTTCCGGGGAAGAAGCTTGATCCACTCATAGTCTTGCCGGCGCTTGCCACAGTGACGGTCACGCCCGCGCGCGCCGCTTCGATGGCGGCGCAAAGGCCCGCAATGCCAGATCCAATTACCAGTACATCAGTCGATTCCATCGGATTCCTTTCTCGTCCGGCGCATTGTCGCACGGGTGATCGGCAATGGGGCCGCAAAGACTCGGCAAATCGGTAAAGGGCACATATGGCAGGTGGGCGTCATGGGCGTTCTGATGCTCCATCTCATCACATCTCGTATATCGCCCCAACTGATATATCGGCATTAGCTACCCTGCGACAGTGCAAACAAAAAGAGCCGCCACCTTAAAAGGTAGCGGCTCTAAAGCTCAACTATATGAGCATCGCGCGGGCGCGATTAGGCCTTGAGGGCCTCCTCGACGGCGACAGCGCAAGCGACGGTGGCACCGACCATGGGGTTGTTGCCCATGCCGATGAGACCCATCATGTCGACGTGCGCAGGCACGGAGGAGGAGCCAGCGAACTGGGCGTCGGAGTGCATACGGCCCATGGTGTCGGTCATGCCGTAAGAGGCGGGGCCGGCGCCCATGTTGTCCGGGTGCAGGGTACGGCCAGTGCCGCCACCAGAAGCGACGGAGAAGTACTTCTTGCCAGCCTCGAGGCGCTCCTTCTTGTAGGTGCCAGCGACGGGGTGCTGGAAGCGCGTGGGGTTGGTGGAGTTACCGGTGATCGAGATGTCGACGTTCTCGTGCCACATGATGGCAACGCCCTCGCGGACGTCGTCGGAGCCGTAGCAGTTAACGGCAGCGCGGGGACCATCGGAGTAGGGGATGGTCTCGACGACCTTGAGCTCGCCCGTGTAGTAGTCGAACTGGGTCTTCACGTAGGTGAAGCCGTTGATGCGGGCGATGATCTGAGCAGCGTCCTTGCCCAGACCGTTGAGGATGACGCGCAGCGGCTTCTTGCGAGCCTTGTTGGCGTTCAGAGCCAGGCCGATAGCACCCTCAGCGGCAGCGAAGGACTCGTGGCCAGCCAGGAAGGCGAAGCACTCGGTGTCGTCGGAGAGCAGCATAGCGCCCAGGTTGCCGTGGCCCAGACCGACCTTGCGGTCCTCGGCGACGGAGCCGGGAACGGTGAAGGCCTGGATGCCCTCGCCGATGATGGCGGCAGCCTCAGAAGCGGTCTTGGCGCCACGCTTGACAGCGAGAGCGCAACCGAGGGTGTAGGCCCACTCGGCGTTCTGGAAGGCGATGGACTGGGTGTTGTTGACGATCTCACGCGGGTTGAAGCCCTTGTCGGTGCAGATCTGCAGAGCTTCCTCGAGGGAGGCGATGCCGTTGTCGGCGAGGCACTTGTTGATCTTGTCAGCGCGGCGCTCGTAACCTTCGAACGTAACAGTCATAGTTATTTCCCTCCCTTTCTACTCGTGAACCGGGAACACGCTGGCGACGGAGTGAGTCTCCTCGTCGGTGCGCGGGTCGATGTACTTGGCAGCGTTCTCCCACTGACCATAGTGGCCCATAGCGCCAGCGATGGCCTCCTCGGGGGTCTTGCCGGCCTTGACGGCGTCGGTGAACTTGCCGAGGTTCAGGAACTCGAATGCGATGATCTCGTTCTTGTCGTTGAGAGCCATGCGGGTGACGTAGCCCTGAGCGAGCTCAAGGTAACGAGCGCCCTTGGCCTTGGTGCCGAACATGGTGCCGACCTGAGAGCGAAGGCCCTTGCCGAGGTCGTCGAGGGAGGCGCCCACGGGCAGGCCGCCCTCGGAGAACGCGGTCTGGCTGCGGCCGTAAACGATCTGCAGGAAGATCTCGCGCATAGCAACGTTGATGGCGTCGCAGACGAGGTCGGTGTTGAGGGCCTCGAGGATGGTCTTACCGGGAAGGATCTCGGAAGCCATGGCAGCAGAGTGGGTCATGCCCGAGCAGCCGATGGTCTCAACGAGGGCCTCCTCGATGATGCCGTCCTTGACGTTCAGCGTGAGCTTGCAGGCGCCCTGCTGAGGTGCGCACCAACCCACACCGTGCGTAAGACCGGAGATGTCGGAAATCTCCTTAGCCTGGACCCACTTGCCCTCCTCGGGGATGGGTGCGGGGCCGTGGTATGCACCCTTGGCAACGGGGCACATGTTCTCCACTTCCTGTGAGTACTGCATGCCTCTCCTCTCTATCGTGTTGGCGTCCCGTCTGGGGGTCGTGGCTGGCGATTGCCGGGCGACCCTTCGAAAGGGACATGACATGCAGCCCCTATAATACCGCGAAATGCACGGAATATTCGGCGAACGGCTCAGTTTTCGTAGCGAGAAGTCCGGAAGTTTTAATTGAAACGGTTTAACTATATGTTCTGTGGTCGCGAACTTCCGTAGAGGGGGTTCGTCTTGGGCAAGCTTTTGGTCAGCTCTTGTAAGCGTTGCAGGGGTTGACCTGTTGCAACGGTGCCGTTCGCCGCCCGTTTACTGCCTTTGGCCGCGCGAGTGTATTGTTTTGCGTGAATGTTTTGATGGCACGCTTCAATCGTGCTGTATTGGATGGCAATCAGATCCCGGCGAAGGGAGCGCCATGCAGCGCGTTTGGAGAACGGTTACCGGCTTTTACCATGTCTGTGCCCGCGGTGTGGGCAAGCAGCTCATCTTTGAGGGCGATGAAGACCGGTGGGAGTTTTTGGAGCTGATGCGCGAGTGCTGCCGCGAGGCGGGCGTGACGGTTATCGCCTGGTGCCTTATGGGCAATCACGTGCATCTGGTGCTTGCAGATTACGAGGACGCGATGAGCGCGGCGATGCACCGGCTGCTTTTGACGTACGCGCGGCGGTTCAATAAGCGCACGGGGCGCACGGGTCATCTGTTCCAGAACCGTTTTGACCGGCGCTCGCTCGATACCGACCGTTATCTAATGGCTGCCATTCGCTATGTTCACGCTAATCCGCAGGAGGCGGGTATCGCCCTGATCGAGCGTTATCCCTGGAGCAGCTTTGCCGAGTATCTGAGAGCGTATGACAACGATACGACGAGGGGATTTTCGGACCCTTCTTGTGTGCTTGAGCTCTTTGAGTCTGCCAAGGGGTTTCTGGATTATTCTCTGTCGATGCCCGATGGTTCCGATCCGGTGATTCACGATATGGATGAGACAGAGTGGGAGCGGCGTGCGTTTGCCGACAAGATGGCGAAGCGCCTGGGCGTGCCGCTCAACGAACTCAAGACCGTAGCGCCCTCGCGGCGAGATGGAATCATTTTCGCCCTGCACGATGTCGGCTACACGGTGCGCGAGATCGAACGATATACGGGAATCAGCAAGAGTACCGTCTCTCGTATCGTGCGCGCTTATGTTCGGGTGAATGCTCAGGCTGAGGGCTCGGAATAGAAAATGGCCGAACCACTCTTGTCAAGCGATTCGGCCAACAAAATTCTTAAGATTTGGGACAAATACTACTGATTATTTTGTCCCGTGAGCATGCCGTCGAGGGTGCGCCAGGCGAGCTCGGCGCATTTGACGCGGGCGGGCATGTGCGAGATGTCCTGGAGCTGGGCGGCCTCGTCCAGGTCTTCCAAGTCCTCCTCGGAGAGCTGCTCGCCGCGGATCATGGCGAGGAAGAGCTCTGCCAAGCGGCGAGCTTCCTCGACGGTCTCGCCGGTGATGAGGTCGGCCATGATGTCGGCGCTTGCCTGGCTGATGGCGCAGCCGTGGCCGGTAAAGGAGGCCTCCTCGATCACGTTGTTCTCGACACGTAGCTGCAAGGTGAGCTCGTCTCCGCAGCTGGGGTTGATGCCGTCGTGCTCGTGCGTGGGGGCGTCCATCTCGTACTTGTAGTCGGGGTGCGAGTTGTGCTCCATAAACGTGGTGGAGGTGTACAGATTACCCATTGAACGTGCTCCAAACGTGATGCAGGCCGGCGATGAACTTGTCGATATCGGCCTTGTCGTTGTAGAAGGCCACGCTGGCGCGGCAGCAGGCAAGGTTCTCGACGCCCAGCCAGGTGAGCAGCGGCTGCGCACAGTGGTGGCCGGCGCGAATGCAGACGCCGTCCATGTCCATGATGCTCGCTACGTCGTGCGGGTGGATGCCCTTGACGTTAAAGCTCACGACGCCGTGGTGGTTGTCCCAATAGATGGAGCCGATGATCTGGACAAAGTCGAGCTGCATGAGTTCGCCCATCAGATAGTGGACGAGTGCCTGCTCGCGGGCCTGGATGTTCTCGTAACCCACCGTGTTGACCAGGTAATCGAGTGCGGCGCCCGTGGCGAAGATGCCGGCGGCGTCCTGCGTGCCGGCCTCGAACTTCTCGGGGACGGGAGCCCAGACAGCGTTCTGCTCGGTGACCGAATCGATCATCTCGCCGCCGGTAAGCATGGGCGGCATGGCGTTGAGCAGGTCCATCTTGCCCCACAGCACGCCGATGCCCATGGGGCCCATGGCCTTGTGCGCACTAAAGGCAAAGAAGTCGGCGCCCAGGTCGGCCACATCGACCGGCATGTGCGGCAGCGACTGCGCGCCGTCGACGACCAGGTAGCCGCCGTACTTGTGCACGAGTTTGCCGAGGTTCTTGACCGGGTTCTCGACGCCCAGCACGTTGGAGACCTGTCCCACGGCTAGGATCTTGGTCTTGGGACCCACCTTGGCAAGAACCTCCTCGGTGGTGAGCTGGCCGGTCTTGGTGGGGTAGAGGTAGACGAGCTTGGCGCCGGTCTCGCGGCAGACCTGCTGCCACGGAATCAGGTTGGAGTGGTGCTCCATGATGGTGATGACGACCTCGTCGCCCGGTTCGAGCACTGTGGGCGCAAAGCTCTTAGCGACCAGGTTGAGCGACTCGCTCGTGTTGCGGGTGAAGACGACCTCGTTGGCCTGTGAGGCGCCGATGAGGTCAGCGATCTGCTGGCGGACCTTCGCGATGGCGTCGGTGGCCTCGACGGACAGCGAGTACAGGCCGCGCAGGGGGTTGGCGTTCATGCGCTGGTAGAAGTCGCGTTCGGCGTCGAGCACACGGGCAGGGCGCTGCGCGGTGGCGGCGCTATCGAGGAAAGCGATCTCGGGGTGCTGCTGGAACAGCGGGAACTGGCCCTTGTAGGGGTTGGTCTCGATGTCCACGGTGGGCCAGCCGCGCGAAGCCTCGTCGCTGGCGTCGAGCTCCATGGGCTCGGGGGCAGTACAGGTGTCGCATTTAACGTGCTCGGTGTCGATCATGCGAGCTCCTCTTCAAAGTTGTCGATCAGGTTGTTGCCTAGGCGGACGACGGCGGCGCGGGTGCGCTCGTCGGTGGCGGAAAGCGCGGCGTCCTCCAGCTTGGCGCGGATGAACAGGTCCTCGGCGGCGTTTTGGTCAAGGCCACGGCAGGCGAGGTAGAACAGCTGCTCGTCGCGGACGTGACCGATGGTGGCGCCGTGGTTGCCGGCGACGTCGTCCTCGTCACAGAGAATGACGGGAACGGTCTTGTTGTCGACGCCCTTGTTGGCCAAAAGCACCGTCTCGCGTTCGGTGCCGGTTGCACCCTTGCAGCCGTGCACGAGGTCGATGGTGCCACGGTAGACCTTCTTGGACGTGCCGGTCAGCACGCCGTTGGCGTCGATCTCGCACTCGGTCTTGCGACCG
>CAUGNQ010000072.1 GCA_959600835.1 uncultured Collinsella sp.
GTCGAGGTCGAGCGCGTTGACGTTTGCATCGACGGCCTCGTTTTCCCCAAGGAGTAACCTTTGAGCCTTAAGGTTTATCGCGGGCGCACGCTTGCCCGCAGTCAGGCGCTGCAGCTGCTGTTCCAGGCCGAGGCCACGGACAGCCCGCTCGAGCGCGTCCTCGAGGGCGATTTCCTGATCTCGAAGGGCCCCCTCGACCCCTATGCTCTGGAGCTGTGCCGCGGTGCCTACGAGCATATCGATCGCATCGACTGTGCCCTGCGCGCCGTCGCCAAGAACTGGGATCTTATGCGCATGCCCGGCGCCGACCGCAATCTGCTGCGTATCGCCGTCTACGAGATGCGCTTCCTCACCGACGAAGAGGTCTCGGACGCTATCGTGATCAACGAGGCCGTCGAACTTGCCAAGGCCTATGGCACCGACCAGTCCGCGTCGTTCGTCAACGGCGTGCTGGGCAAGATCGCGCGCAGCGAGGAGTTGCCGGGCGAGGACCTGTACCAGGAACTGCTGGCCGGGGATCGCGCTCGCGAGGAGGCCCAGGCTGCTGAGGCTGCCGCCAAGGTCGCTGCCGCTCAGGCTACCGCCGGTGTACTTGCCGAGGATGTGGACGCTGCTGAGGCCGTCGAGGCCGACTCCGTCGAGGAGTAGCCATGCCAGAGGGTTCTGTCCGCAACTTTGACGAGATCTCGGACCGTCTGGACCAGATCATTGCTACCGTTCGCTCCAAGGATACGTCCTTGGAGCGTTCACTCGATCTGTTTGACGAAGCGATTGAGCTGGGCTCCCGCGCGGTCGATATGGTCGACAAGTTTGAGCTGACGCCGCGTGAGGCCGATAAGCTCGAGCAGGAATACGATGAGGATGCGGCAAACGAATCCCAGGATAGCTAGCCGCATCTCCGGATACGAATGGTTGATGGCATTCATGAAACGCGTGCGTCTTGATGACGAACTGATTTCACAGGGCATCTGCGCCGATCGCGCGGATGCCCTTCGCACTCTTATGGCCGGCTTGGTTTCGAGCGGCGGTGAGCGTTTGGCCTCTCCGGGGCTCAAGGTGACGCCGGGCCTGCCGCTGCACGTTAAGGGGCGCATTCCGTACGTTGGGCGCGGCGGCCTTAAGCTTGAGGGTGCGCTCGATGCGTTTTGTATCGACCCCACGGGCCTTGCCTGCCTGGACGTAGGCTGCTCTACCGGCGGCTTTACCGATTGCCTGCTCAAGCGCGGAGCTGCGACCGTTGTCTCGGTGGACGTGGGTCGCGCACAGTTCGATTGGTCGTTGCGTCAGGACGATCGCGTGACGCTGCATGAGCGCACCAACGTGACGCAGTTGCCTGAGCTTGGCTATGCCGGCGCCATCGACCTGGCTGTTTGTGATGTCTCGTTTACCGGCATCGCGAATATCATCGACGCCGTGCTGGCGTGTCTGAATCCTTCGGGTTCGTTCTGCACGCTCGTAAAGCCCCAGTTTGAGGCGCCGGCTGCGCTGGTGGGCGAGGGCGGTATCGTGACCGACCTCGCCGTCCGCCGCGATACGCTCGTGGCGGCGATTGAGCTTTTTGCCGCCAAGGGCCTGTTCCCGCTTGACGTGTGCGTGTCGCCCATCCATGGCGCTAAGGGCAACGTTGAGTTTTTCCTGTACGGCACAAGGTTTGCCCCTGGCGAACGCACCGACGATGAGCTGCAATCCCAGGTATCGGTTTTGAGCGAGAAAGCTGCAACGCTATGAAAGTCTTTCTGGTTCCCAATTACTACAAGCAAGAGGCGGTCGAGAGCGGCCTGATGCTCGAGCTTTGGCTTTCGCGCCAGGGCTACGAGGTCGCATGGGCTGCCGATCAGCGATCGAAGATTCAAACCACGCCTGATATTGACGGCTCAGATCTGGTCATTACACTCGGCGGCGACGGTACGTTGCTGCGCGCTGCCCGCATCCTCAACCATCGCGAGATTCCTATCCTTGGTCTTTCCTATGGTCACCTGGGCTTTTTAACTGCTGCGAGCCCCGAGGAGCGCGACATTCTGCAGGTCGTGAGCGATGCTCTGTCCGGTGAGCTGCACGTGAGCCGCCGCGCCACCATCGCCGCGGATATCGTGTCCGTGCGCGACGATGGCACGAAGGATGTCGTGCGCACGTTTGCCCTCAACGATATGGCACTTACGCGCGGCCCCCTGTCCGATATGGTTGAGTTTGACATCACGGTGTCCGGCCATCATATCGATCGCCTGCGCGGCGACGGTGTCGTCGTTTCGACGGCGACCGGCTCCACCGGCTATGCGCTTTCCGCCGGCGGTCCCATTGTCAGCCCCGATTACACGGGTATGGTCTGTGTGCCCATCGCCCCGCATACCATTCAGGCTCGCGCTTTTTTGACCTCGCCGAGTGATGTCGTCGAGATCTTTATGTCTGATGACCGTCCGAGTGTTCCGGCGATCGCTATCGATGGACAGTTTATTACCTGCGATGGCACCGTTGAGAGCGTGGCGGTGCGTCGCGGTCCCGGAGATGTGCTGCTTCTCGATTACGGTCCCGAGAGCTTCTATAACTCCGTGAGCCGCGTGTTCTACGGAGTGCGTCATGATCGATGAGCTGCAGGTTTCCAACATTGCACTCATTCGCGAGGCGACGCTGGTGCCGAGTGCGGGCCTAACGGTTTTGACTGGCGAGACCGGTGCCGGTAAGACCGCGCTGCTCTCGGCGCTCAAGCTCATTTTGGGCGAGCGTGCAGATTCGTCGACCGTGCGCGAGGGCGAGGCGCTTGCGAGCGTCGAGGCGCGCTTGTTCGATGGCCCGCACGACACGGAGGGCTTCACCGTGCAGCGCAGCCTTTCTGCCGAAGGCCGCAGCCGCGTCAAGATTGATGGTCGCATTGCCAGCGTGCGCGAGCTTTCCGAGCGCGTTGGCGTGATGATGGATCTGTGCGGCCAGCACGAGCATCAGCGCCTGCTCGATCCGGCACATCATGTTGCCATGGTCGATGCCTGGGCTGGTCGCTCTGCGCTCGAGGCGCTGGAAAAGTACCGTGTCTGCTTTAAGGCGTCGCGTACGGCTGCCAAGGAGGTCCGTCGCGTAGAGGAGGCGTCGCGTGCGCAGGGGAGTCGCGTCGAGGAGGCGCGCTTCGCCCTGGAGCGTATCGCCGAGGTCGACCCCAAGCCGGGTGAGTATGAGGAACTCGAGGAACTGCTGCCGCGCTCCGAACATGCCGAGGTACTGGTTGCCACAGCTAACGATGCCCATGCATCGCTTGCCGCCGAAGGTGGAGCGCTCGATGCCGTGAACAGCGCCGTGGCAGAGCTTTCCCGTATGGCTACCGTCGATCGCAAACTGGGCGACATTGCCGATGCGCTTACGGATGCCTGCATCTCCCTTGAGGATAGCGCGAACGAGCTTCGTGCCTATCGCGATGGCGTCGCCTTCGACCCGCGCGAGCTCGCTCGCATGCGTGAGCGGTATTCCGACCTCAAGGGCCTGTTGCGTCAGTGGGGTCCCACCATGGACGATGTTTTTGCCATGCGCGATCGCTCGCAAGAGCTGCTGTCCCTGGTCGATGATGGCGATGAGCAGATCAAAAAGGCGCGTGAGGCACTCGGGAGCGCCGAGCGCGAGCTGTTCGCTGCCGCCAAGGCGCTTAAGCGCGCTCGCAATACGGCGGCCCCGCGCTTCTGCCACGAGGTTGGTCGTCAGATGGCACGCTTGGAGATGGGCGGCGCCGAGCTCGTTTGGGAGTCGCGTGATCTTCCGCGCGCCGAGTGGACGCCGGCGGGTCCTTCGAGCTACGAGCTTTTGTATCGCAGCGGTGCTGGCTTGACGCCGCGACCCCTGCGCCGCATTGCGTCGGGCGGCGAGCTCAGCCGCGTTATGCTGGCGAGCAAGGTGGTCTTGGGTAATGCGGACGGTGTCGATACGCTGGTGTTTGACGAGGTCGATGCCGGTGTCGGCGGCTCCACGGCTCGTGCTCTTGCTGGTGTGCTGGCCGATCTTGCCGCGACGCATCAGGTGATAGTCGTTACGCACCTGGCGCAGGTCGCCGTTATGGCCGATAAGCACTACGTGGTGAGCAAGGAACCCGGCGATGTTCCCCAGACGCATCTGGACGAGGTGACGGGAGACGCCCGTACCGCAGAGATCGCCCGAATGCTGAGCGGCGATCAGTCCGAGGCAAGCTTGGCCCACGCAAAGCAGATGCTCGAAGAAGCTCGAGGCTAAGTTGTATCAGCGGTGTTGGTGGGACAAAATAGACTGAAATTTTTGTCCCACTACGCGTTTTACTCAACGACCTTGTCCGGCTGGATGAGCTCCTCGTAGTAGCTGATATGTTCGCGAGCGTCTTCAATCTCGGGCAGCAGGAAGTTGTAGATGACTTCGATGATCATCGTGGCGCTGATCTTGGAGAACGCAAAGTCGCCCGTCGTCAGCAACGCCTCGTGGTTGACGGTATTAAAAGTATAGTCTGCCAGGCGTGCGAGCGGGGATTTGCTGTCGCTGCTGATGACGACTACGGTTGCACCGCAGTCGCGAGCAGCTTTTGCCATGCGATTCAGTCGGCGCGATTTGCCGGAGTTTGAGATGAGCACGATGACGTCGCCGGGGCGTAGCGTGAGCGCAAACCCGATCGAGGTCTCGCTGATGGTGCTCGCCATGCAGCGAAGGCCCAGCTGCGAAAACTTAAATGTCGCATCGAGCGCGACCGCGTTCGTATTGCCCACAGCCGCAAACTCAATAACCCCTGCATGCTTAAGGGCATGCACAACAGCCGCCAACGTATCGTGGTCGATCCCGTCGATGGTCGCATTAAGCTCGCTCACCTTGGCAGCCAGGATGTTCTTAAGGCTCTGCTCCATATTGTCGAGCGAGACTTCGTCAGTCAGGCCCTCGTTGCGCTGGCTTTCCAAATCCCTCGCCAACGAAAACTGAAAGCTGCGGAAGCTGCCAAAGCCAAGCTTGCGGCAGAAGCGCGAAACGGTCGCCTCGGACGTGGCGGCGGCGCGCGAGAGCTGAGCCGCCGTGAGGCGTGGCGCCTCGGACTGGTGCTCCAATATATAGTCGACAATGCGCTGCTCGGACTCGCTGTATCCCTGATGGGTACTAATGAGGGAAAGTGCGCTCTTGCTACTATCGGTCATGGATGGCTCCTGGTTGGCATGATAATCGGACTCGTTTTGTACTGTCATAGTATAGGGGGATTTTCAATTACAAGATACACCTTGCCGTTTCAAGTGTTGATGGTAAACTTTCACCTACCGTTTACGGTTATGAAAGAACCTTTCACCGGAGAATTGCTCCTTGTCTCTTCTCACGCGGACGGTAGGTTGGTATCTTTCAGTTGTGGAAAAGCGCGCAAGGACGCGCGTGTAGGGGAGCGCCTGCGGGCGCAAAACTTAAAAAGGAGGGACACATGGCTAAGTTTGACATCATCGCCGCCACCGGTTGCCCGACCGGTATCGCGCACACCTTCATGGCGAAGGAGGCGCTGGAGAAGGCAGCTGCCGAGCGCGGTCTGACCATTAAGGTCGAGACCCATGGCCAGGTCGGTGTCGAGAACGAGCTCACCAAGAGTGAGATCGCCGGTGCCAAGGCCGTCGTCGTCGCAGCCGATAAGGATGTCCAGGCGGAGCGTTTCGCCGGCAAGCGCATGGTTTCCGTTGGTGTTTCCAAGGCCCTGTCCGTCGAGGCAGCCGGTAAGCTGATCGACCGCGCGCTCGCCGCCAAGGGTGACGACTCGGTTGCGGCTGCTGCCGATGTCGAGGATGAGGTCGAGGAGAAGGAATCTATCGGCCATATCATCTACAAGCACCTCATGAACGGCGTCAGCCACATGCTGGTCTTCGTCGTCGCCGGTGGTGTCCTGACCGCCGTTTCGTTCCTGTGGGGCATCACGTCCTTCGATTCGACGGCGTCTGACTACAACAGCTTTGCCGCTATGCTTAAGATCATCGGCGGTATCGCCATGAACCTCATGGTTCCCGTGCTTTCCGCCTATATCGCCGAGTCCATCGGCAAGCGCCCGGCGCTCGTCCCCGGCTTCGTTGCCGGTATGATCGCCATCCAGGGCCTGCCCGTTAACGCCGAGACCGGCATGATCGACGCCGGCGGCGCCGGCGTGGGCTTCGGCTTCCTGGGCGGCATCGTCGGCGGCTTCCTCGCTGGCTATGTCATCCTGCTGCTCGAGAAGGTCTTCTCCAAGCTGCCCAAGAATCTGGACGGCCTCAAGGCTATCTTCCTGTACCCGCTGTTCTCGACCGCCATCGTCGGCCTGGTCATGCTCGGCATCTCCGGCCCCATGGCTGCCATCAACACCGCCATGATGGACTTCCTCAAGGGTCTGTCCGCCTCTGGCGCCATTGTCCTGGGCCTTGCCATCGGCTGCATGTGCGCCGTTGACATGGGCGGCCCGGTCAACAAGGCTGCTTACGTCACCGGTACCGCTATGCTCACCGAGGCCTTGGCTGCTGGCGTTGGCACCGATACCTACAACTTCGGCACCAACTTCATGGCTGCCGTCTCCGCCGCCTGCATCGTTCCGCCGCTGATCACCACCTTCGCCGTCGTCGTTGGCAAGAAGTACTTCAGCCAGGAGGATCATGACGCCGGTATCGTTAACCTCATTCTTGGTTGCACCCACATCACCGAGGGCGCCATTCCGTTCATGACCAAGAACATCTGGCCCGTCATGCCCATCATGATGCTCGGTTCCTCCATCGCCTCGATCCTGACCATCATGTTCAACGTTCACGATCCGGCGCCTCACGGTGGCTTCCTGGTCCTGCCCGTTGTCGAGAACGGTCCGCTGTGGGTCCTCGCGATCCTCATCGGCGCTGTGATCGGTGGCATCCTGTTCGTGGCCTTCAAGAAGTACGACTTCGAGAAGAATCAGAAGGCCGCTCCTGTAGCCAAGCCGGTTGAGGCTTCCAAGGCTGCTGCCGTTGAGGCCCCTAAGGCCGATGCTGCCGACTTCGTGAAGGTCGAGAATGTCTTTGTCGCCGAGGACTTCGCTTCTCGCGACGAGGCTCTGAGCTTCGTTTCCAACCAGGCTGTCAAGGCCGGTATCGCCAGCGACGCCGACGCCGTGATGAACGCCTTCCTGGCCCGCGAGGCCGAGGGCACCACGGGCATGATGGAGGGCTTCGCCATCCCGCATGCCAAGTCCGACGCCATTACCGAGGCTGCCGTCATCGTCGTCAAGGACGAGTCCGGCGTGACCGGTTGGGACACCATGGACGGCGCTCCCGTCAACGTGGCCATCGCTCTGCTCATCCCTGGCGCACAGGCTGGCACCACGCACCTCAAGATCCTGTCCAAGGTCGCCGAGGCGCTCATGGACGAGGACTTCCGTGGCACCGTCAAGGGTTCCACCGACGCCGCCGAGATCGCCAAGACGATCAACGCCCGCCTGGTCTAATTCCACAGTACGCGAATAACATCGCCCCCTGTAACAAAGGCGGAGCCCCTCTCCAGGGCCTCCGCCTTTTTCGAAAACAGAGAACACACCGGTTGATCCCATCAGCCAGAATTCCTTTCAGCCGACATTACTTTGGACCGACCGAGTCTCCGCAGCTTGCTCGCCCACAGGGGTCCGGGCGCGGCCAGTGAGATTTATCGCGAGTT
>CAUGNQ010000073.1 GCA_959600835.1 uncultured Collinsella sp.
GTGGCCTTCGTCTTGCGCAGGACTGTAGAGCAGGAAACCTTATATCCGGCCCCTCCGTCCGGGGACCGCGCCGTACCAGCTACAGCGTCATGTTTGGATCGGCGTCGACGTCGAACGGCGAGATTTCTCCTCGGTCGAATTTACGGCGGGCAACCTCTGCGATCATGGCGGCGTTGTCGGTGCACGCCGAAAGCGGTGGCACCGTTACGCGGATCCCCTGACGCCCAAGCTTCTTGATCATCATCTCGCGCAGATGCGGATTAGCCGAGACGCCGCCGCCGATGCAGTATTCCTTGCATCCGGTGGCATGCAGGGCGTTTTTGGCCTTCTTGTACTGAACGTCAAAGACGGCTGCCTCAAACGAAGCCGCCAGATCGGGCAGGTGAATCGTGCGCCCGGCCTTGGTCTCCTGCTCGATGTAGAGCGTCACGGCCGTTTTAAGACCCGAAAGCGAGAAACGATAGTCTCCCCTGCTGTTAAGCGCGCGAGGAAAATCGATCGCGCGGGGGTTGCCCGTCTCGGCCAGCTTGGAGATGATGGGGCCACCGGGATAGCCCAGACCCAACGCCTTGGCTACCTTGTCGAAGGCCTCGCCCACAGCATCGTCGAGTGTCTCACCAAGTACCTCGTAGTCGCCCCATGCCTTCACGTGCACGAGCATGGTATGACCGCCCGAGACGAGCGTGAAGATAAACGGCGGCCTGAGATCGGGCTGCGCCAGCAGGTTGGCGAACAGATGGCCCTCCAGATGGTTGACGCACACGAGCGGCTTGCCGGCGGCATAGGCAAAGCCCTTGGCGAAGGCGACGCCCACTACCAGAGCACCCACCAGGCCCGGACCCTGCGTCACGCCAACAGCGGCGAGTTCGCTCGGCGCGATGGCTCCACCCTCAAGACCAAGCGATGCTGCGGCATCCTCGAGCGCCGCATCCACGACACTCACAATCACCTCAACGTGTTTGCGCGAGGCGATCTCGGGCACCACGCCGCCAAAGCGGGCGTGAAAATCAATCTGTGTCGACACCTGGTTGGCCAGCATATTGCCATCCGCATCGATAATCGCCACGGCCGTCTCGTCGCAGGAGCTCTCGATAGCGAGCACTAGGCGGCGGCGCTCAATTTCGGCACGCTCCCCCTCGGAGCGCCCAGGCGCAGGCAGCGGCCATACGCGCTGCTCTGCCGCCGTCGGCTCGGGCGAAGCATTATCGACCGGAAGCACCAGGGGCAGCGGAGCCGTCATGACGATGGCGTCCTTGCCGGCACCATAGTAGCCGCGGCGACGGCCAGCCTCGGTAAAGCCCAGAGCGTTATAAAGCGCGGTCGCTCCCTCGTTACCGTCCTCGACCTCGAGCGAAGCCGTAGTGCAGCCGAGCATCTGGGCATCATAGCTCACATGCGACAGCAGCTTGCGGGCAATGCCCTCACGGCGATGTGCCGGGTCGACGGCGACATCCAGAATCTGCACATCACCGTCCACGACCATACCGCCGGCAAGGCCCAGCAGCTTGCCGTCGTCGTGTGCCACCCACCAACTACGCGGCGCAGCGACGTCCTCGCCCAGTTCGGACAGGAACATGCCCGGCGTCCATGCCTCGTGTCCGGCACCTTCAAAGCAGGCAGCCTCCAGCGCGCTTGCGCCCTCGGCATCCGCCGCGCCCATGGGACGGAACTGCAGATGACGACCGGCGAGCTCATCGGCAACACCCGTAATTTCGCTCTGCGCACTCTCGGCAAGACCAAGACGCTTGCGCTCGTTTTCCTCGGCATCCGAAAGGCGCGTGTAAATCGGCAGGACGCGGGCCGGATCGCCGTCACCCGCAGCGTGCGCGAGCAGCAAGCCCTCGCCCGAAGGCCACCACAGGTCACGCTCCACGCAGCGGGCGGCCTCGTCCTCACCCAGCAGCTTGCCATAGCGCACTAGACCGTCACCGGTCAGCTGAACCTGGCCCCAGTCCGCTGCTTGGCGCCACTCATCGAGCGCCACGGCGGCCTTGACCACGTGTTCGCGCTCAAATTGACGCTCGGGACCCTCATCGACCAGCATATACAGCGCCGGATATACCTCACCGCGCATAGCATCGGCCAAGATACCAAGCTTGCCGCGCACGCCAGCCTTCCACGCCGTCCAAGCGCAAGCGTCGAGCGTCGACACGCCCAGCAGCGGAACATTGGCACCACGCGCGAGGCCCTTGGCAGTGGAGATGCCGATGCGCACACCCGTAAAGGACCCCGGGCCGCGGCCGACCACATAGCAACCAACATCGCTGCGATCCAGACCGGCTTGAGCCAGCACGCCATCAACGGTATTCACGAGCTCAACGTTGGCGTGACGGCGACACATGTGGTCGCCACTCACGAGCTTCGTCTCACCCGTCTGCCCATCAATCCAGCTTGCCGCGCAGGCAAGCATGTCAGTCGAGGTATCGAGCGCCACCACCAGCGCGTTGTCGTTATGCAAGCTCATCTTGTACAGCCTTATCAATCAAATGGGAAAGCTCCATTGCGCGGTCACCGTGCGCCTCAAGCGTTATCGTTCGCACATCGCTGTCGCCCTCATCACGCTTGAGCGTCACCGAAAGATACTCATCCGTCAGCTCGTCCTGGAATTGTTCGCCCCATTCCAGCAGGCAAGCACCCTCATAGCCCAGCACATCGAAAATGCCCGTATCCTCGAGCTCGTAGGCATGCTCCAGGCGGTATAGATCAAAGTGAAACAGCGGAATACGACCTTGATCATGAACGGCCATGAGCGCAAACGTAGGACTCGTAACCATATGCCCATCGCCCAGCCCGCGCGAGACGCCCTTGGTAAAGTGAGTTTTGCCCACTCCCAGGCCACCGGTCAGGATGAGCACATCTCCGTCCTCAAGGCACGGTGCAATTAGCTCGCCAAAGTACTCCGTATCGGCAGCGCAAGTCGTTTTGTAAGTACCTACCCCCAGGCGCTCCAGGGACATATATGCTCCTTATTATTCCGAGGCGTCCTCTGGTGCGGGATGTCGCCCCAGATAGTCGCCCAGCATCTTAAAGTCTTCCTCCAGCAGCTCCTGCCACGCTGGATTGCGTAGCGCTGCTGCCGGATGGAACGTGGGCATCACAACAAAGTGCCCCATCTGATGGAACCTGCCGCGCAGCTTGGTAATGCCGATCTCGGTCTTGAGCACAAAGTGCGTTGCGGGGTTGCCGAGCGTCACGATGATATCGGGCCAGATGCTTCGAATCTGCTCGCGCAAAAACGGTGAGCAAGCCAGCACTTCCTCGGGGCGCGGATTGCGGTTTCCCGGCGGGCGGCACTTAAGCACGTTGGCAATGTAGACGTCTTCGCGTTTGAGCCCCGCCAGCGACAAAATGCCGTTGAGGTCCTCGCCTGCCGCCCCCACAAAGGGCTCGCCCTGCAAATCCTCATTACGGCCCGGCGCCTCGCCAATAAACATCACGCGAGCGCGGGGGTTTCCCACGCCAAACACGATGTTGTGGCGCGACTGGTAAAGCTGGCAAAGGTGACACTCGCCCAGAACGGCCTCGATCTCCTCGAGTGCGACCTCACGCGGCGCCTGATGGCTATGGCCGGGAATGTGCATGACGCCCATAGCGACTCCTACACGTAGACTTTATCGAGACGCATACCAAAGCCGCAAGCGACCTCGTAGTTAATCGTGCCGCGTAGGCGCGCCATCTCGTCCATGGTAATCTCGGCATCTCCATCGCGGCCGACAATGATCATCTCGTCACCATACTCGGCCTCGGGAATCTCATGCGCCGGGTTGGACTGAATGGCGACCATAAACTGGTCCATGCAGATATTGCCCACCTGACGCACACGCTCGCCGCGATACAGCACGTCCATACGATTGGAAAGCGTACGCGAAAGGCCATCGGCATAACCGATCGGAAGGGTGCAGATCTGAACGCGCGTGCGCGGTACGCGGTAGGTAAAGCCGTAGCCCACGCCCTCGCCCATCGCAGGATGCGCCACGCGCGTCACACGCGCGTGGACGCTCATGACGGGATCAAGCTGCATCACGCGACCACTCAGCTCACATGGCTGCAGACCATACAAACCGATGCCGGCACGAATCATGTCAAAGTGCATTGAAGAATCGAGCATCGAGGATGGCGTATTGGCACAATGCACGATACCGCATTCAAAACCTGCGTCCTTAATGGCCTGAACGGCCTCGGTAAAACGCTGGCACTGCAGCTTGTAGTCCCAACCCGAAGGTTCATCGGCCGTGGCAAAGTGCGTAAATACGCCGTCGCACTGAATACCGCGATGGAAGCTGATGCCGCGGACAAAGTCGAGCACCTGCGTGTAATGTACGCCAATGCGGTTCATGCCCGTCTCGATGGCAAGATGGTACTTGCCCACCTTGCCCGCCGCGACGGCGCATTCGCCATACGCAAGAGCAAAATCGGACGTATAGACCGAGGGCATGATATCGAATTCGAGCAATGCAGGAATAGCCTCGATAGGCGGCTCGCTTAGAATCAGGACGGGCTTAGTAATCCCGCCCTGACGGAGCCCAACGCCCTCGTTAACCGTCGCCACGGCAAACATGTCGGCACCGGCCGAATACATGATCTTGGCACACTCAACAGCTCCATGACCATAAGCATCGGCCTTGACCACGCAGCACAGGCGCTGACGCGGATTCAACAAGTTCTTATAGGCCCTCGTGTTGCGACGGAGCGCCCCGCGGTCGATCTCGACCCAGGACCAGCGCGTCAAATCGGCTTTATTCATGATTAGTCATCCGACCCTTCGTCCATGATTCCCAGATCTTCGAGCGCATCCTTTGCCGCCAGCTCCATGGCAGGACCGATCAAGTCGATAAGATCGGTCGCGATAACGCTCTTCTCACCATACTCCGTCGCCGCGGCAAAACCGGCGTAGCTGTGAAGTGCGACGGCGTACGAATACAGCAGCTCCCAACGATCCATCTCGTCGCGCATGGTGGCAAGCGTGCCGGCCAAAATACCCGCGAGAACATCACCCGAACCGGCAGTTGCCAGAGAAGCCGGACCCGAGAGTGGCAGCAGCACGCGCTCAACGCCACAGATAGCCGTCGTCGGCCCCTTGGCTATGACCACCAGATTGTCGGAGCCTGCAGCCCAGACAACCTTCTGCGCGGCCGCAATCGCGGTACCAAGGTCGTTCACCTCGTCACCGGCAACCAGGCGCGAAAGCTCACGATAGTGCGGCGTCATAACCAACGGCTGCTCGCGGCGATACATCTCGGGGTTACTATCAATACCGTCAATGGCAATCTTAGCAAGGCAGTTGAGTGCATCGGCGTCCAAAATTAGCGGTACATCAAGCTCGAGCAAGCCCGAAACCACCTGCATAGCGCCGGCAGACGTCGTCATACCGGGACCGCACAGCACGCAGCTGTACTTCTTTGCGATCTCGCACACCGTCATGCGCGCAGCGGCGCCAAAGGAGCCGCGGGAATCAGACGGAATAGCAAAGACCGGAATCGAAGGAAGTGCCATGCGAATGAGATTGGCGCAGGCGTCAGGAGCCGCGACTGCCACGTAACCAGCACCCGCGCGAGCTGCAGACTTGGCCGCCATAATGGCAGCACCAGGATATTGCGCAGATCCGGCGACAATAAGCACGGAGCCACGGGAATACTTATCGATATTCGATGGTAGCGGAGCAAAGTAATCAACTAAGTCACCGGGCTCGACAATCTCGGCGGCGTGGTCGACATCATCGATGACCTCGTCAAGACGGTCGTAAAGATTGCCGCAGATCAAATCGCCAGCATACTCAGGACCATCAGCGCTATACAGACCAATCTTGGGCGCAATCATCGTCACCGTGCGCTCGGCACGAATGCAGTCGTCATCAACAACGCCCGTCTCTGCATTCAGGCCCGAGGGGACATCAATGGATACGACACAATCGGCGCATTCATTGACCGTAGGAATCCAAATGGAGAACGGCGCACGCAGATTCCCGTGGAAACCGGTACCAAAAATGGCATCGACAACAACATCGGCCTTATCGATCAAAACCTCGAGTTCATCACGCGAGGGGCCGACGCAAACGTGCACATCGCGGCCGGCAGTACGACGAGCAACATGACGTGCCAGAGCAGCAGGAATCTCATCCGGTTCAACCGGAGAAACGATATCCACGTCCACACCCTTATGGCTCAGGATATCGGCGGCAACCCAACCGTCGCCGCCATTATTACCAAAACCGACCAAAACGAGAACCCGATCGGGATTGAGCTTCAAGACCTCGTTAGCGGCAAACTCACCCGCTAGCTCCATAAGCTCGGCCTTCGAAGTCCCTTCGCGTTCGATGATATCCTCGAGACGAACGACTTCTTCGGTACTCAAAACCGGTTTCATCTATGCTCCTAGCGTATCTTGCGAAGCATCGCCCAGGTGCTCCGTCAATGCTGAATTCTGCAGCTGCTCGAGCTCATCTAATACAGAGCGAGCCTCTTTAAATGTCTGCGCAACGCGTTTCTTGGTGCTCACCTTTTCATCTTTTGGCTTAGGCCGAGCATCTTCGGTAATCGCGATGGCATTCGCAACGGCCAAGTCTCCCGTAAGCGTAATGGAAAGAGCGACCTCAACAACGCCCAGTTCTTGAGCGATCTCGAGAGCACGGCCCGAAAGCAGCGCCTTCGGTTTGCCGAGTTTATCACGCGTTACCGAAACATCCTTGCGACCCACGCCTTGACTAAAACCCGTGCCGAGAGCTTTAAGCACCGCCTCGCGCGAAGCAAAGCGGCTCGCATAGTGAGCAGCGGGACGCGATGATGCATCGCAATACGCACGCTCTTCTTCGGTAAACACACGCCGAGCAAACGACGGCGTCTTTTCAAGAATTGATTTCATGCGGGAAATCTCGACGATATCAACGCCGATACCAGCTTCAGCCATGTTCACCTCCATATCGCACAGACTAAGTTATTGTAGCCCGTTCGCAGAAGATGCGACAAACGAGGGTTATAAAACACAGCTACTATGTGAGACAAATTGCCCGAGATACAAAAAAGGGGGAGGCCGCGAGGCCTCCCCCTTCTTCAAGTCATCCGACGGCTCGGTGCCGTCCACCGGTCAGCGGCGCCCTGGCCTCCCACGGGCTGGC
>CAUGNQ010000074.1 GCA_959600835.1 uncultured Collinsella sp.
AAGGGCACGTTTTCTGGTGGGTCCCACGCCTGGAACGTCATCGAGTACCGAAACCGTCATGGCTTTATCGCGCAATTCGCGATGGAACGTGATGGCAAAACGGTGCGATTCATCGCGCACCTGTTTAATTAGATAGAGCGACGCGGACCCGGTCGGCAGCACGACGGGAGTCTCGTCCCAAGGCACGAAAACCTCCTCATCGGCCTTTGCCAAGCCACAAACTGGTATATCGAGCCCAAGAGCCTCAAGTTGCTTGATCGCAGCGGTCAATTGCGGCTTACCGCCATCGACAACGAGCAAATCGGGGCGCGAGCCAAAGCGCTCGTCGGCCATGCGCTCGGGAGCATAACGTCGTCCCAAAACCTCGGACATCGACACGAAGTCGTTTGCCTCGTCCAATTCGGCCTGAATTTTAAAACGACGGTACTGACTCTTGTCGGCGCGCCCGTTGGTAAACACCACCATCGAGGCGACCGTAAAGGTGCCATGCAGTGTAGAGATATCGAAGCACTCGATACGCAACGGCGGCGATGGCAGCGCCAACGCACTTTCGAGCTCCAGGAGCGCTTGATTGGTGCGGTCGTCAGCGTACCCCGTTCGCATCATGTAGCGCATGAGGGCATGGCGCGCATTTTTGGATGCCATATCGAGCAGACGGTGCTTTTCGCCACGCTGCGGCCTATGGAGATGGCAGGAACGCTCACGCTTGCCCGCAAGCCACTCCCCCAGCGCTTCCGCATCCTCAAGCTCGACGGAAAGGTTGACCTCAGCTGGAATATCAGCCGTCTCGTCGTAATAGCGCTTAAGAAAGCCCGACTGGAGCTCTTCCTCGTCAACATCAAGACCCTTGTCGAGAATGAACTCGCAGGTGCGAACTGTTCGGCCCTCGCGAACGACGAAGACGCAAGCGGCGGAGATGGTCTCCTCGCGATAGAAACCGATGACATCTATATCGACACTGGAGGGAAAAACGACTTGCTGACGGTCGTCCAGACCCCTGATGACCTCCAAACGACGTTTGACGCGTGCCGCGCGCTCAAAGTCGAGCGCCTCGGCGGCATCCGTCATCTCGGAGGTCAGCTCATCGACGACATCCTTGCGATGGCCCGACAAAAAGCGCTCGACACGCTTGACGTTCTTGGCATAGTCTGCCGGGGAAATCACGCCGACACACGCACCCGGGCCGCGCCCGACATGGTAGTCAAAGCAGGGGCGCCCGTTTTGCGCGCAAATCATATTGACGATGTCTTCCTCGCCCTTGTGGGACTCGACGATACGGCGACAACGACGCCACTCCGCACAGGATGCGGAGCAGATGGGGATAACCTTGCGCAGCGTATCTATCGTCTCACGTGCCGCGCGGCTATCGGTATAAGGTCCAAAATAGCGCGTTCCCGGCTTATGACGCTCACGCGTGTATTTGATAGCGGGATACAGGTCGCCCTTTGTAATGGCGATAAAGGGGTAGCTCTTGTCATCCTTGAGGTCGACGTTAAAGTACGGATGGTACTGACCAATCAAATTGCGCTCGAGCACCAACGCCTCGTGCTCGGTCTCCACCACGATATAGTCAAAGCTCGCCACCAGCTGCATCATCAGCGGGATCTTCTGGCGCTCGTCCTGCAGCGTCACGTACTGACGCATACGGGCGCGCAGGTTTTTCGCCTTGCCCACGTAGATGACATCGCCCTTGGCGTCTTTCCAAAGGTAGCAGCCGGGCTGCGTGGGAACGCGCGAAACCTGCTCGGCAAGCGTTGGAATGTTGTCGTGACCGGCCACGCGCACCTACTTGCGACGAATCAGCGCCGAGACCTCGGGCGTCTTAAGGACGACGGCAAGGCCAAAGGTAACAGCAAGCGAGACGACACCCGCAACGCAAACGTAGCCAAGAGTAATCAGAATCGAGCCGCCAAGTGCCCCGACAAAGTGCTCAAGCGCCCACATGACGCCGGCGCCTGCGGCAGCACCCAGGCCACCGAGCAAAAGGCCAAAGAAACCGCCATGCAGGATAGATTTAACCTGAAGACCACGCAGACGACGACGCAGCCACCACAGCGAGCAACCGACCAAGATCACGTAGTCGACGACATACGAAAGCGCGATTGCCGGCATACCGAAGCCCAGTACAACGCCAAACAGCAGAACCGAGCCGGCCTGGCCGATGGCGGAATACAGGCAATAGCGGCTATAGGGCTTCATGTCGAGCAAGGCAGAGAAGCTCTTCTGCATCAGCACGACCACGCCGTAGAGCGGCAGCGAGAACGCCAGGTAGACAAGGAACTCGGACACCAGCGCCACGCCGGACTCATCGAACTTGCCGGCACAGTAGATCATGTTGAGCGGACGCGCGAAGACAATCAGGTACAGCGCGAACGGAACCAGGAAGAACAGCATCTGGGCGACGCCACGCGAAATGCCCGTGCGAACGCTGTCGTAATCCTTCTCCTGTGCGTCGTGAGAGAGCTCGGTATAGAGCGCCGTCGAAAGCGAGGCGGCAATCAGCGCGTAGGGCAGCGTGTACCACAGGCGCGCATAGGCGATGACGGAAGGACCAGTCTCGGGCTGGACCACCAGCGCAGCAGCGTTGGTGATAGAAGTCGAGACAAACATGCACACCGTGGCGAGCAGCGTCGGGATACCGAGCGCAATCGTCTGGCGCAGTGCGGGGTCCTTAAAGTCGATATGGATATGGGGATGCACGCCGTGCTTGCCAAGCGCGGGGATCTGACAAGCCATCTGAACAAAGACACCGAGGGTCGTACCGGCCGCAATCAAGATGATGCCGGCACGTTCGCCAAACTGTGCGGACACGGGCGCAAAGCCCATAAAGCTCGCAATGACGATCACATTGTTGAGGACCGGGGCAAACGTCGACCAGAAGTAGTCGCGGTGTGCGTTGAGAACGCCCGAGAACACCGAGCCCAAACCATAAAACAGAATCTGGATGGCGAAGAAACGGAACATGAACGCAGCGGTATCCATGCTGCCGCCGTCACCCGAAAGGAACGATTGCGTCCAAATAAAGCCCGGAGCGAACACAGTCCCCAGCAACGAAATGCCACCCAGCACCAATAGCAGAATACCGAGCAGGTTGCCCACGTACTCGTTCGAGGCCTCGCGACCCTGCTCACGCCTCACGCCCATGTACACGGGCAAAAACGCCGTCACGAGCATGCCGCCCATCACGAGTTCGTAGAGCATATTGGGCAGGTTGTTGGCGACCTGATAGGAGGACGAGAGCAGCGACATGCCGATAGCGGCCGCCATTGCCCATGTGCGGATAAAGCCGGTGACGCGAGACACGATGGTCAGGATGGTCATAAGCCCGGCGGAACGACCAACCGTGGAGTAGTCCGACGAGCCCATGTCGTCAGTGTCGTCTCGCGACGAAGAAGCTTCGGATGAGGGTGTCTGAGGCGCAGATTCTTTTGCAAAATGAGCTCCGCACTTCAATTCTTCCTGCGGCATCGCTCAGTCCTCTCTCGTAATCGGGGCGACCGTCGCCCCGCAAAATGCAATTAAATCATCGGGTGCAAGCTCAAGCTGATAACCACGCTTGCCTCCCGAAATAAAAATGGTATCCCAAAGGACACATGTCTCATCAATGAGCGTCCGGTAGCGTTTTTTCATACCGACCGGACTGCAGCCGCCGCGAACGTAGCCAGTCGCCGCAAGCAAATCCTTCACATGCATCATGGCCAAGGACTTCTCCCCCGCGGCACGCGCGGCGGACTTTAGATCGAGCTCGTCGGCAACAGGGATGCAGCACACGACGTGGTCGTTGGACGGCGTCACGCAGACCAAGGTCTTAAATCCTTGTCCGGGCTCCTCGCCAAGCTGCTCCGAAATCGCGACCCCCAGGCCCGCCGACTCATCACCATCGTCTTCGTACGTATGTAGAACATAGGAAATGCCGGCGCTTTCCAGCTCGCGCATCGCATTGGTTTTTGGCGTCTTTACAGCCTTTGCCATGGCATATCCTTTCCCTCGCATTCGGACGCAAGGATTAAGTATATGTCCAATTCGGCTGCATACGTCACTTCGACACAGCAAGCGCCATCGAATCACAAGGAGTCGATGGCGCCCATAAACTGAATCGCCTATTTATTGAGCATCAAGTTGAGCCTGACGCTCCCGGTCACGCCTGAGCAACGGCGCCAAAAACTTGCCCGTATAACTCTGCGGACAGTCCGCAACCTGCTCCGGTGTGCCCGAAACCACGACGGTTCCGCCGCCGTTACCGCCCTCGGGGCCCATATCGATCAGGCGGTCGGCAACCTTGATGACATCAAGGTTGTGTTCAATCACCAGCACCGTGTTGCCCGCATCGACCAAGCGCTGCAGCACATCGAGCAGCTGGCGGACGTCCTCAAAATGAAGGCCGGTCGTCGGCTCATCCAAAATATAGAACGTCTTGCCCGTCTGGCGTCGATGAAGCTCCTTGGCGAGCTTCACACGCTGCGCCTCGCCGCCCGAGAGCGTCGTGGCGGGCTGGCCCAGGCTCACGTAGCCCAAGCCTACATCGTACAGCGTCTGGAGCTTGCGCTTAATCTGCGGGATATTCCCAAAGAAGGCCAGTGCCTCGGTGACGCTCATGTCGAGCACGTCCGAGATGGTCTTACCACGGTAGGTGACCTCAAGCGTCTCGCGGTTATAGCGTTTGCCGCCGCAGACCTCACAGGGGACATAGATATCGGGAAGGAAGTGCATCTCGATCTTAATTTGTCCGTCGCCCTTGCATGCTTCGCAGCGACCGCCGCTCACGTTAAAGGAGAAACGTCCCGGCGAGTAGCCGCGCGCCTTCGACTCCGGCGTACTCGCAAACAGCGCGCGAAGATCATCCCACAGGCCAATGTACGTAGCAGGGTTGGAACGCGGCGTGCGGCCAATCGGCGACTGGTCGATGCCGATGACCTTATCGATGCACTCGATGCCCTCGAGCTTTTTGTACGGACCCACAGGGCGCGTCGAACGGTGAATGGCATTCGTAAGGGCAGGTGCGATAGTGTCGGTAACCAGGGAGCTCTTACCCGATCCCGACACGCCGGTAACGACCGTAAGCGTACCAAACTCGATCTTGGCGGTAACGTTTTTGAGGTTGTTGGCGCGGGCGCCCGTGATCTTAAGGCAGCCGCGACCGGGCTTGCGGCGCTCATCGGGAACCCGGATCATTCGTTTGCCGGTCAGATAAGCGCCCGTCATCGACTCGGGACACGCCATGATATCGGCAGGCGTTCCCGCCGCGACTACGTGTCCGCCGTTCACGCCCGCGCCGGGGCCCATGTCGATCACATAGTCGGCAGCACGAATCGTATCCTCATCATGCTCGACGACGATGACGGTATTGCCGATATCGCGTAGGCGCTCAAGCGTCTTGATCAGGCGCTCGTTATCGCGCTGATGGAGGCCAATCGATGGCTCGTCCAAAATGTACAGGACACCCATGAGGCCGGCGCCGATCTGCGTTGCCAGGCGAATACGCTGGGCCTCGCCTCCGGAAAGCGTCGCCGAGGCACGATCGAGGGTCAGATAGTCGAGTCCGACATCGACCAGAAAACGCAGGCGCTCCAGGATTTCCTTGACGATGCGTCCGCCGATAAACTGTTGGCGCTCGGTGAGTTCCAGGCCCTCAAAAAACTCGAGCGACTCACGGCACGACAGACAACAAACCTCGTAAATGGACTTGCCGCCCACGGTGACGGCGAGCATCTCGGGGCGCAAACGAGCGCCGTGGCAGCTCGAGCACGGCTCCTCGCGGATGTACTTCTCCAAGCGCGCCTTGGTGTTCTCATTCGTCGTCTCGGTATAGCGCTCGTACAGGATATTGCGCACACCCGAGAACTTGGTGTCCCACTGGCTGCGGCGCCCATCGAGCTTTTGATAGTCGACCGAAATCTTCTGGTCGCCCATGCCGTCTAAAAACGCACGACACACCCGCGGAGGCAGATCCTCCCACGGCGTATCGACGCTCACCTTAAAGTGTTTGCAGACCGCAGCGAAAATCTGCGGATAGTAGTTAGAGTTGCCAAACAGGCTGCCAAAGACCCCGTCGGCGATCGACTTCGAGGGGTCTTCGATTAGGGCCTCGGCATCGACCGTCTTCTTAAAGCCCAGGCCATCGCACTCGGGGCACGCGCCATAGGGCGCGTTGAACGAGAAATCACGCGGCTGCAGGTCATCGATGGAGTGTCCATGCTCCGGGCACGCTAACGCCAGCGAATACTCCAGCAACTCGCCTTCGGTCCCCTCGGGAGCGTCGCGGTCGGGCAGCAAGTATACGTTCACATTGCCGTGCGCCAGCGCAGTCGCCTGTTCAACGGACTCGGCAATACGGCCCAGCGAGTTCTCGCGAATCACGATGCGGTCGACCACGACCTCGATATCGTGCTTGAATTTCTTATCCAAATCGATAGGGTCATCAAGCGAGCGAACCTCGCCGTCGACACGCACGCGGCTAAAGCCCTCGGCGCGAAGGTCCTCAAACAGCTTGGTGTACTCGCCTTTTCGCCCGCGCACCACCGGTGCCAGCACAAACGCGCGGCGGCCCTCCCCCGCCGCCAGGACCTTATCGGCGACCTGGTCGGTCGTCTGGCGCTCAATGACGCGGCCGCATTCGGGACAGTGCGGGGTGCCCACACGGGCGAACAGCAGACGCAGATAGTCATAAATCTCGGTTACGGTGCCAACCGTCGAGCGAGGGTTTTTAGATGTCGTCTTTTGGTCGATCGACACCGCCGGCGAAAGGCCGTCGATTGAATCCAAGTCGGGTTTGTCCATCTGGCCCAAGAACTGGCGCGCATAACTCGAAAGGCTCTCGACGTATCGACGCTGGCCCTCGGCATAGATAGTGTCGAATGCCAGCGAACTCTTGCCCGAGCCAGAAAGACCGGTAATGACCACGAGTTGGTCACGCGGAATGGAAACATCGATATCACGGAGGTT
>CAUGNQ010000075.1 GCA_959600835.1 uncultured Collinsella sp.
TGATGAATGGGACGAATGGTAACGAACCCGGCTACCCGGAAAATGCCCTTGTTCCCTATCCTGTCATTGTGGTAGCGACAATGGTTGTCCGGCGTTTGCCCAGATAAAACCTGCCAAAATAAACCTGTCCCTTTTTGGCAGGTTACTCGGCGCTCTTGAGGGCGCCGACCATGTCGATCTTGTTGAGCGTTCGGTTGGTGGCGAGGTTGACGATGATCGTAAAGCCGAAGGAAAGCACCACGGCAAGCACGTAGCTCAGCGGCTCGACTTCGACGTCAAAGTACAGCGACGGCATCTGCAGGATGTACGTAAAGCTCTCGGCAAGCAGGCCACCCAGCGGCACGCCCAGCGCGGCACCAATCGCCGTCAAAATCAGTGTCTCCTTGTTAACGTAGTGGTGTACCTCGCCACGACGGAAGCCCAGCACCTTGATAGTCGCCAGCTCGCGTTCGCGCTCCGAGATGTTGGTGTTAGACAACGTAAACACCACCACAAACGACAGGCACGCCGCCATAAAGGTCACAAGCACCACGACCGAATTGATGATCGTAAAGTTCGCCTCATAGTTTTCCCAATGCTCGGCGGTACTCGACAGCGTAATCCAACCATCGCTCTTAAGACAGTTGGTAAACGCAATCTGATCGGCCGACGAACCCTTAAGCAGCACAAGGATGCCGTTGAGGCGCGCGCTTCGACCGAACGCGCGCTCATAGGTGCTCTGTGTCATATAGAGCGTGTTACCCAGGTAGTTAAGTGAAATGTCGCTGACTTTAACCTTGGCAACATTGAGCGACGAATCCTGGACGTGAGCCGTGTCACCCGGCTTGATCCCCAGCACCAGCTGAGAGCTCTTGCTCAAATACACATCCCCATCACGCAGGGCGAGCGGTTCTTTGGACTCGTCCTCGAGACACACGTAGTCGTCCAGGTCGTTCGTGCGGTCATCGGGCACCACAATCAGCTGCACGGTCTCGCTCTTGCCGCCAAACGTAAAGGTGACGTTGTCGGTCATAATCGGCAGCGTCGAAGTCACGGTCACGTTGGAATCATTGGCCGCGCTGCGCTCATCCAATGCCGCGCACGTCTGCGAAAAATCGTCGGGATTGGCGACCGCCAGCAAGTCATAACGCGTGATATGCCCGTACTGTTTGGGCGAAAGCGCCACCGACGTATCGCGAATACCCATACCGCAGATCACAAGCGCGGTGCAACCCGCGATGCCAAAGATGGTCATAAAGGCGCGCTTTTTATAGCGGAATAGGTTGCGTGCAGCGACCTTGTTCAAAAAGCCCATGCGGCGCCAGATAAAGCCGATGCGCTCAAGCAAGATGCGCGAGCCGGCACGTGGGGCCTTGGGACGCATGAGCGAGGCTGGGGTCTCGGCCATCTCGTGGCGGCAGGCGATAATCGTGGCGCCCACCACGCCCACGGTAAACAGCGCTACCGACACAAGCGATGACACAATGTCATACGAAAGCAGCATCTGAGGCAGCGAGTACATGTCGTCGAATACCGTAAACAGGAACAGCGGCAGGCCCACAAATCCAATGATGTTGCCCAGCACGCCGCCAATCAGGCAAGCCCACAGCGCATAGTCCACGTATTTGGACAGGATACGCCCGCGTGAATAGCCGAGTGCCTTGTACAGACCGATGAGCGTGCGCTCCTCCTCGACCATGCGTGTGGCAGTGGTAAGGCTAATGAGCACAGCGACGATAAAGAAGATGAACGGGAAAACCGTGGCGATGGCCTCGATCGAGGAGCTATCGCTCTCGACGCTCGAGTAGCTCGCGATGTTGCCGCGGTCCTGGATGTACCAGGTGCATTCGCCAAGGTCGGAAATCTCGGCGCGGGCATCGGTGAATTGCTGGTCGGCGGCGGCACGGCGCTGGTCCAGGTCGGCTTGCGCCTGCGCACGCTCGTCGCTGTCCTCTGCCATGCGATTGATGTTGTCCTGCTCAATCCCAAAGACCATATTCGCTTGGCGCTCTGCCGCATCCAAACTTGCCGGCGTATCGACCGTCAACTCTTGAGCACGTGCCTTTTCGCGTGCATCGCGGATCTTATCGATATTGCCCTTGACCTCGTTAATCTTTGTCGTGTAGGCATCCGAATAGGAATTGAGGCTCTTAGCCCCCTCAACGGTCACGTGAACCGCGGAGTAGGAAGAAGATGTCGCGGCATCCTCGCTCACATAGAACTTGTAGTCCGCGGCCGAGGCGGCACGGAAGGCGTTGACCGTTGAGTCGGAGCTCACGTCGGTGGGATCGAGAACCTCGGCCGTGATGGTGTAGTCCCCATCGGCAAACTGGTCCTTGGCGCTTTGGTTCGACGAGCTCGCATCGTTGGCGGCAAAGCTCACCGTATCGCCGATTTTCTTGCCCGAAGCCTTCAAAAAACGTGAGGTCACTGCCACTTCGCCCGAAGTCTCGGGCAGCTCGCCGCATACTAGCACCGGTTGGTCAATATTCTCTTTGGAGAGGCTCTGTACGACGACACGTTCGCGCGTCGTACCCACGGCGGTATAGGCGGTCTCGGTATAGATGCCCTCGGCAGTCTCGACGCCATCGACCTCTTGGATCGCAGCAAGATCGTCATCGGTCAGACCATAGGTCGACTGCACGTTGATGTCATAAACATTCTGCTGGTCAAAGTAAGCGTCGACCGAATCGCACAGATCCTCGCAACCCGCCTTAAGGCCGCACATCACGCTCACGCCGAGTGCGGTGATGACCACGATGGACAAGAAGCGCTTAAGACTGCCGCGGATTGTGCGGTAGATGCCACGGCGGAACACCGTCGGCACCATATCGTTTGAGCTTTGGGCGGAGCGGTAGGTCGCGAACTCCCGGTCGTGACTCACGTGCTGCGTATCGTGGTTCTGGCTGTTTTGGTGGTCCTGGTCCATGGGCGCTACCACTCGATCGTCTCGATAGGCACGGGATTTTGCTGGACCGTCTCGCTCTCCACGCGGCCGCTCTTAAAGCGGATCAGGCGATCGGCCATGGGCGCGAGCGCGGAGTTGTGCGTGATGATGATGACCGTAATGCCCTGCTTGCGGCAGGTGTCCTGTAGCAGCTGCAAGATCTGCTTGCCGGTTTTATAGTCGAGCGCGCCCGTGGGCTCGTCGCACAGGAGCAGTTTGGGGTTCTTTGCCAGTGCGCGGGCGATGGACACGCGCTGCTGCTCGCCGCCCGAAAGCTGTGCCGGAAAGTTGCCCAGGCGCTCGCCCAGGCCAACCTGACGAAGCGTCTGTTCGGCATCGAGCGAATCGGGACAGATCTGAGCTGCAAGCTCAACGTTTTCGAGAGCCGTCAGGTTGGGAACCAGATTGTAGAACTGGAAGACAAAGCCGACGTCGGCGCGGCGGTATTCCACAAGCTGTGCCTCGTTGGCAGCGCTCACGTCACGCCCGTCCACCATCACGGTACCGGAGGTCGCCGTATCCATGCCGCCCAGAATGTTGAGGGCCGTGGTCTTGCCGGCGCCCGAAGCACCCAGAATGATGGCGAGCTCGCCGCGCTCAACCGTAAAGCTCGCGCCGTCGAGTGCGTGAATGCGCGCGTCGCCCTCGCCGTATGCCTTGATGACGTCTTTGAATTCGATATAAGCCATCGATTAGTTCCTATCTGGTCGGATAACTCTTTAGTATTACCCATTTCGCACCGACCAAAAAGGGGCAGGCTCATTTTGGCAGGTTTTATATGGGGAAACGGGGAGCGAAGGCGGGCGCTGGGGACGTCCAGCACAACCATTTGACCCAAACCACGCCCGCCGCTATGATGCCGCTGCGGAATGAATGTCTCCGTTGGGCGCGCCAGCCAAACTATCGCGTCGCCCTAAACCGCCTTGTTGCTGATGACTTCTGCTGTTACGTGATGTCCTTTGGGCATCACGCCGCGGCAGGAGTCTTTTTTGTTTTGGAGGAGAAGTGTCGGAAAACAGCACATCGAGCAGAATCAAACGCCTGGTCAACACCTATAGCGGCCTCGTGCTCATGGGTGCCGTCGGAATCCCTATTGGCATCATCGTCGGCGCCATTTGTGCCCTCTTTGGTCGCGTGCTCCTGGCGATCGGTGCCTTCCGCGACGAGCACATCACCCTGCTCCTTCCCTTCCTCGCCCTCATGGGCTTGGCCATCGTATTTGCCTACCGCACCTGGGGCAAAGGCACCGAACGTGGCATGAGCTTAGTATTCGACGTAGGCCACGGGCGCGAGAACGCCATCTCCCCGCGCTTGGTGCCGCTCATTATGCTGAGCACGTGGGGAACGCACCTCTTTGGCGGCAGCGCGGGACGCGAGGGCGTGGCCGTGCAGATCGGTGCAACCGTCTCACATTGGATCGGCCGACGCCTACCTTTCCGAGACCCCGGCAACACGTTTTTGCTTATCGGCATGGCTGCCGGCTTTGCCGGGCTCTTTCGAACGCCGCTCGCCGCCACGGTCTTTGCTATCGAAGTGCTTGTCGCCGGACGCATGGAATACCGCGCGCTGTTTCCCGCACTTACGGCCGCGCTCGCCGCAAGCATGACCTCCGGCGCCCTGGGGCTCGAGAAGTTCGAGGTCGCCGTTACCGCCTCGTATGCGCTCGACCTCCCCGGTCTTGGACGGCTTGCGGTGTTGGGCATCGCGTTTGGCATGGTAGGCGGCGCCTTTGCCTGGTGCCTTGCGCATGCCAAGACTCTTGCAGCGCGACTGCTCCCCAACCCCTATGTGCGCATCGCTGTTATGGGCATCGCGCTATCGGCGATCCTGTTCGCGCTGTGGCAGGGACGGTACTGCGGACTTGGCACCAACCTGATATCGGCGGCGCTCAACGGTGACGGCAAGGTCGCCATTATGCCTTGGGACTGGGCGCTCAAATTCGCACTCACCATCACCACGCTTGCCGCAGGATATCAAGGTGGTGAGGTGACGCCGCTGTTCTCCATCGGAGCCAGCCTGGGTGTCGTACTCGCCGGGATTCTCGGCATGCCCATCGGGTTTTGCGCCGCGCTGGGCTACGCAGCCGTCTTTGGCAGCGCCACCAACACGCTGCTCGCGCCGATCCTCATTGGCTGCGAGGTCTTTGGTTTCGGTAATCTGCCGGCGTTCTTCATCGTCTGCGTTGTGGCTTACCTATTCAACATGGATAAGTCCATCTACGCCCTGCAGGAGCGGGCGTAGATCGATGTCCAGGCAGGTGGTCTCAACCGGAAACGGCGTCCCACTCTGAGGCTGTATTCCGGGGCACGGTTTCCGCTCGGGACGCCATTCGGAAAGCGCATCCCGCTTTAAAACAGAATTCCGGGACGTGGTTTCCGTCTGAGCCTCCATTCGGAAAGCGTGTCCCGTTCTTTCACGGCATCTTGGCTATGCAAAGTGCTCGAGCGTTACTCCTCGTACGCGCCCTCGAGGCACAGCAGCCATTCTTTGCGATCCAGTCCACCGGCGTATCCGTTGAGCGATCCGTCGGCCGCGACCACGCGATGGCACGGCACGATAATCGAAATGGGATTACGCGCAACCGCAGCCCCCACCGCGCGAGGAGATACAACGGGCGCTTCATTTCCCGGCACACGATGTCGAGCCGCAACACGCTGGGCGATCTCGCCATACGTAGCGACCTCGCCACGCGGAATTGAAAGCAGCTCAAACCAAACCTCGCGCTGAAACGCCGTACCAATCATATGCAACGGCGGCGTAAACCGAGGCTCCTGCCCCGCAAAATAAGCATTCAGCCAAGCCCAAGAACGCTCAAGCACCGAAGAAGCCGCGCCATTTGCCGGACTCACCGAAGACATCCCACCGGTACCAGAAACCGCATCGGCACCTACGACGTACTCCGCATCTTCTTTGAGCAGCGTAGAGCCAAAGTGCTCCTGCCCCTCAAACCAAAGCCCCGTCAAACCGCGGCCATCAGCGGCAAGCAGGATTTCGCCCAAAGGCGAAGCAAACGTCGTCGTGACCACCAACGGCTCCTTTCAAAACTCCGCACCATAATACCGCGAATTGTGCAGACAACCCCGCAGATACATTCGGACAGACTCGATTGTCCAGGGGGGGCGTTCTCCCTCTCAATATCGGCTGATACCGAGTCGCAACGCCCAAAACGATGTCCGGCAAAAACGAAGGTGAATGGTTTTCCGAGAAGTGAACGAGTAAAACTAGGGCGCCGAAGCATCCGCATTTTTTGATTGCAAAACAGCAGGATTCATGCGATAAAACCGCAGGAAATGGCGGCCAAAATATGCCAATGCTTCAAGGGCCCAAAATAGGTCGTTCACTTCGCGGGAAACCATTCACCTTCGATTCGCACCAACCCCAAAGTCACCTAAAGCAGCAAGCGCGAAGCGCCGAGGCCGCCGCCGGGACCAGGGCCCGCAACGGCCACGCGCCCCCACATCAGCCCAGCGGCCCCAACCAACAACGGCCCCATCGCAGACCGCTCGCAGCAGCGTCACCGCAGGCGGGGGCCGGGCTTAGTTTTCAGAACACTCCGCAGACCAGTGT
>CAUGNQ010000076.1 GCA_959600835.1 uncultured Collinsella sp.
TTTATCGCGAGTTCCGCACGAGCCGAAGAGCACTTAATGTGCTCTTCGTGCGAGCAGGACTGTAGAGCAGGAAATCTCACTGGCCGCGCCCGGCCCCCTGTGGGCGAGCAAGCGGACGACAAACACATCTGTCCAATAATTCGTCTGAAACACAATGAAAAACCGTTTGATGTGAGTTAATATAAACAACGTCGTGAATCTGACTCCTGCCACATGCATGACAGGGGTTAAACACAAAAAAGGAGTCAACTATGGTTTCTGAGAAGGCTACCCTCGTTAATCCTCAGGGTCTGCACATGCGTCCGGCTGGTCTGTTCGCCTCCACCATGGGCAAGTACGCCTGTGACGTGACGGTCGTCACCCCCGAGAAGGAGGTCAACGGCAAGTCCCCGATGGCCCTCATGGCTGCTGGTATCCCCTGCGGCACCGAGGTCGAGGTCAAGTGCGACGGCGCCGACGAGGCCGAGGCTCTGGCTGCTGCCATCGAGCTCATCAAGAGCGGTCTTGGCGAGTAGAACTCAAACGGGTCGCATGTTGAACAACTAAGTTCATATTTGGGGGCGCAGTGACCTGTCTTAAGGTAGCTGCGCTCTTTTGTCATGGATATGGCAAAACGCTTTATCACATGACACGGAGAGAGGAATGGGAATGTATCAGGGAGTCAACGCTTCCGAGGGCATCGGTATCGGCACCGTCATGGTCGCCGTCGATCCCGACTTGACGTTTGAGCCGCACGAGGTTGCTGATTCGGCAGCAGAGAAGGAGCGCTATCAGACCGCTCTTTCGGTCTTCTGCGAGAAGACCCAGGCTCAGGCCGACCACATGAAGGAGACGGTGGGCGAGGCCGAGGCCGAGATCATGAGCGGACACATTGTCCTGGCTCAGGATCCGGGCATGACCGACGCCATCAACGCCGCCATTGACGGCGGCACCTGCGCCGAGCAGGCGCTCATGGACACCTCGACCATGTTCGAGAACATGTTCCTGTCCATGGACGATGAGATGTTCCGTCTGCGCGCGGCCGACATCGCCGACATCCGCACCGGTATTCTGGCCGAGCTGCTGGGCAAGGAGGTCGTCGACCTTTCCGTCCTGCCCGAGAACACCGTCGTTGTCGTGCACGACCTCACGCCGTCCATGACCGCCACGATCGATAAGGCCCACGTTGCCGGTATCGTCACCGAGACTGGTGGCCGCACGTCGCACTCCGCAATCATTGCGCGCGCCCTCGAGATCCCGGCTGTCCTTTCGGTTTCCAACAGCTGCACCGCACTGCGTAACGGCATGACCGTTGTCGTCGACGGTGGCAAGGGTATCGTCGAGGCCGATCCCGATGAGGAGACGCTCGCCGCTTACACTGCCAAGGCCGAGGCTTTCGCTGCCGAGAAGGCGGCTCTCGAGGCCTTCCGCGGCAAGCCGTCCGTGACTGCCGACGGCATCAAGAAGATTATTGCCTGCAACATCGGCAACCCCGATGACGTGCCCAACGCGCTCGATCACGATGCCGAGGCTATCGGCCTGTTCCGTTCCGAGTTCCTGTTCATGGATTCTGCTGAGCTTCCTTCCGAGGAGGAGCAGTTCAACGCCTACCGTAAGGTCGCCAGCGCGCTCAAGGGCGCTCCGGTCATCATCCGCACGCTCGATGTGGGTGGCGACAAGGAGATTCCGTACCTGCACATGGTCAAGGAAGAGAACCCCTTCATGGGCTTCCGCGCCGTGCGTTACTGCCTGGCCAACCCCGACCAGTACAAGGTCCAGCTCCGCGCCCTGCTGCGCGCCAGCGCCTTCGGTGACGTCAAGATTATGATCCCGCTCGTCACCTGCGTCGAGGAAGTCTTGGCTGTCAAGGAGCTCGTCGAGCAGTGCAAGACCGAGCTGACCGAAGAGGGTCGCAAGTTCAACGAGAACATCGAGGTCGGCATCATGGTCGAGACGCCTGCAGCCTCGCTGCTCGCTGACCGCCTGGCCGAGGTCGCCGACTTCTTCTCCATCGGCACCAACGACCTGATCGGCTACACCATGTGCGCCGACCGTGGCAACGACACCATCTCCAACCTGTACCAGGTTTACTATCCCGCCGTGCTCCGCTCGCTCAAGAACATCATCGAGAGCGGCGTGAAGGCCGGCATCATGGTTGGTATGTGCGGCGAGGCCGCTGCCGATCCGTTGCTCGAGCCGCTGCTGATCAGCTGGGGCCTGGAGGAGTTCTCGATGAGCGCTCCGTCCATCCTGCGCGCCCGCAAGACCATCAGCCAGTTGACCAAGGCCGAGTGCGACGAGCTCGCCGAGAAGGCGCTCGCCTGCAACACCGCTGCCGAGGTCAAGGCACTGCTCGAGTCCGCAGCTCGCTAATTTGGTATCAGAGGTAACCGCGTGGTTGGAATGGGCCGGCCACGCGGCCCTCACATATACAGGGGGTACTGTAAATGTTCTACACGCTAACCGCTAACCCGGCTGTCGACATGACGGTTTCGAGCTCTCCGCTCGAGCCCGACGAGAACGTCCGCACCGGCTCGGCCAGCTACACGGCTAACGGCAAGGGCCTCGACGTGTCCTTCGCCTTTAAGAAGATGGGCGTCGACACCGTCGCGCTCGGTTTCTTCGCCGGCTTCACGGGCAAGTTCATCGTCGAGGAGGTCATGAACCTGGGTTGCCTCTGCCGCCCGGTCTGGACCGACGGTATCACGCGCATCAACACCTACGTCAACGATGGCCAGCACGAGTACGGCATCCTGAACCCCGGTGCTCCGATCACGCCGCAGCACCAGGAGGAGCTCTACAACATCCTGGACACCGCGGGCGACCTTGAGTGCCTGATCGTCTCCGGCTCCGTGCCTCCCAAAGCTACGCCCGACTTCCTGGCTCAGGTCATGGAGCACGCTCAGGCCCGTGGCGCCGACGTCGTCCTGGACCTGTCCTCCGACAAGCTCAAGGAGCTCGCTCACAAGAAGCCGCTGCTCATTAAGCCGAACCATCACGAGATGAAGGCTATCTTCGGCGTGCCGGTCGACACCGACGACGAGGTCCGCGTTGCCATGAAGCTGGCTCACGAGGCCGGCGTCCAGAACGTGCTGCTCACCCGTGGTAGCCGCGGTGACGCTTACTTCTCCAACGGCGAGGACATCTGGTATGCCAAGCGTGAGTTCAACATCAAGCTTGTCTCTTCCGTCTGCGCCGGCGACTGCACCCTCGCTGCGTTCCTGCACAAGTGGTACAGGGATCGCGACAACGTCGAGGAGGCCATGAAGCTCGCTATGGCCACCGGCGCCAACGTTGCTGAGTCCGTCGGCATCGGCGACTTTGGTCACGTCGACGAGTACAGCAAGCGCGTTGCTGTCCGCAAGCTCGATCGCAAGTAAGCGAAACGCGACATATTCGTGCGCATGCGGCGCTCCAGTTTCGGCCGGGGCGCCTTTTTTGTTCCACCATGGTGGAGAGGTGCCCTGCCGTACTTCATCGCTTCCACACCGTTCACCGAGTTGTTGTAGCCTTTTACCGAAGCGTGGAATATACTTTCATTAACACGTTGCTTCGTGAAAGGAACATTCATGATTTACACGCTTACTGCAAATCCCGCCATTGACTACAACATCTCCTGCGACGGTCTTGCTGCCAACACCGTCACGCGTACCCGCAACGCCGTCTACACGCCCAACGGTAAGGGCCTCAACGTCTCGTTTACGCTCGACCACTACGATGTCGACACCACTATCCTGGGCTTCTTCGCAGGCTTCTCGGGTGAGTATATCGTTAAGGGCGCCGAGGCCCTGGGCGTGCCCGTCAAGCCCGTGTGGACTGACGGCATCACGCGCGTCAACGTGTTCCTCAATGCCGGCCCCGACACCGAGTACAACATGGTCAACGCCGGTGCCGCCATCAACGAAGCCAACGAGCAGGAGATGTTTGAGCTTATCGATTCGCTCGATGACATGACCTGCCTGGTTATCAGCGGCTCGCTGCCCCCCAACACCTCCGAGGGCTTCCTGGCAGAGGTCCTGCGTCGCGTGAAGGCGAAGGGCGCCGAGTTCGTGCTCGATATCTCGAGCCATCAGCTGGCCGACCTCATTGCTATGGAGCCGTTGCTCATTAAGCCCAACGACGACGAGCTGCTCGACATCTTTGGCATTAAGGTGAGCGGTGGCGACGACGAGTCCGTCAAGGGCGCCATGGCCGAGCTGCACGCCAAGGGCGCTAAGAATGTACTGCTGACGCTCGGCGGCGACGGCGCGTACTTCTCCAACGGCGAGCACATCTGGTTTGCCAACCGCACCTTCGACGTCAAGCTGCTGTCGACCGTCTGCGCGGGCGACTCCTCGCTGGCCGCCTTCCTTTCCGTGTGGCACGACGCCCCCGAGCGCGTCGAGGATGCCCTGCGCCTCTCGATGGCCACCGGCGCCAACGTGGTCGAGTGCCCGGGTCTGGGCGATTTTGCCAAGGTCGATGAGTATCAGAAGGGTATTGCAATCCGTCTGGTTTGCTAGTTCCGGCACCTTGCCTGAATAGTTCAATTATTTCGCATCCGTCTTAGACCAGGACGGATGCGTTTTTGTTTATCGGACTTGCGTGTGCAGTGGAGGCTGTTTCTTGCTAGACTTCTTGCAGACGCAATCGATAGCCAATTTGATAGTCGCAGGAGGCCATAGGCATGTGCAATGTTTCGCTCAACGGTACGCAGCCGACCGATGCCTCTATCCGTGTCCTGCGTGCGCTTGAGGCAGCAGGTCTTGAGGCTTGGTACGTGGGCGGTTGGGTACGTGATGCCCTGATGGGACGCCCCAGCCACGATGTTGACATGTGCTGCAGCGGCCTGTGGCAGGAGTCCAAAGAGGCGCTCGAAGCGGCTGATATTGCCGTGGTTGAGTCGGGCATAAAATTTGGCGGCATCACGGCTATTTGCGATGATGAGCGCATTGAGGTCACCACCTACCGCCTAGACGGCTTTTACACCGACGGCCGCCATCCCCAGAGTGTGGAGCGTGCGGCGTCGCTTGAGGACGATCTGGCGCGTCGTGACTTTACCGTTAACGCTATGGCCTGGCATCCCGAGCGTGGTCTTGTCGACCGCTACGATGGTCAGGGCGACCTAGACCGCAAGCTCATCCGCGCCGTTGGAGATCCCAAGCGTCGTTTTAACGAGGACGCGCTTCGCATGCTGCGCGCGGTGCGTTTTGCCTGCCGTCTGGATTTTATGATCGAGCCTAAGACTAAACAGGCGCTTGCCGAGTGCGCGCCGCTGCTCGATGCTGTGGCGCGCGAGCGCGTGGGCATTGAGCTCGAGGGTATCCTTTCGACCGGCCATGGGGGAGACGCGATGCTGCGCTACCCCGAGCTTGTTTGCGCCGCCGTACCCGAGCTCGCGTCCGCTCGCGGGTTTGATCAACGCAGCGTCTATCATGCGTTTAACGTCTACGAGCATATCGCCCGCGTGCTGACGGTGGCAGGGGAGCTGGCGCTGTGCGACGGCGTCGCGCCCTCGTCGAGCCTTATGTGGGCGGCGTTTTTGCACGACGTTTCCAAACCCGAGTGCTTTACGGTCGATCACGACGGCAGCGGCCACTTCTACGGTCATCCCGAGCTCGGCGCCAAGAAGGCGCGTGTCATCATGGATCGCCTGGCGCTCTCGCACGATTTGGTGCGCGATGTGTGCCTGCTGATCAAATACCATGACAAGCCGCTACGCCCCGAGCGTTCCTGCCTGCTCAATATGATGCGCGCGCTTTCGGGCGAGGGTGTCGATACGCCGCGTCTGATGGACGAGCTCATGGACCTTAAGCGTGCCGACACGCTCGGCAAGGCGCCCTCGTGCTTCTATTACGTCGAGACGATCGAGGAGATGCGTACGCTCGCCCACGATCTGCTGCAGGCGGGGGAGCCCTATACACTCAAGATGCTTGCCATCAATGGTGGCGACCTGATCCGCGCCGGCGTCAAGCCGGGGCCGGAGCTGGGACAGCTTCTCAACGCCGCCCTCGACGCCGTGATCGAGGACAACATCCCCAACAACCGCGAAGCCCTCCTGACTCATCTCCACCTAGGGTAGCTAAAATAGCCCCGTCCCAAATTAGCTACCTTGTTGACCTGCGCGTTCCATAACCTGTCGACAATTTTTCGGCAATTTGGAATTTCTTCTTGCGCTGATGTTTTTTGTCCCGTAATATATTTCCTCGCAGCACGGCAGTGCAGATGTCATGTGGCCCGTTCGTCTAGCGGTTTAGGACGCCGCCCTCTCAAGGCGGAGATCACCAG
>CAUGNQ010000077.1 GCA_959600835.1 uncultured Collinsella sp.
CAAACCGGGCTCGAACGAACATGCCTATTGACAATGGCTTTCTCATATTACAAAAAAGCCCCCATTGCTGGGAGCTCTTTCAATCAATGGTGCGGGCGAAAGGACTTGAACCTTCATGGGGTTGCCCCCATACGGACCTGAACCGTACGCGTCTGCCAATTCCGCCACGCCCGCGTGCAGAAATTAGAATAACGGAGCGCCATCGCGAACGCAAGAACTATTTTTGAAAAAGTTTGCAGGCATTTTCCCAAGCGGCTTGCGCGATTGTTTCGGCGTCCTCACCAGTACGATCGACACGGTCGTTAACCAGCGCGTTTGCCGTAATGGAGATCATTGCGGGCTCGCATTCAAGACCGCGGATGGGCTCCGGAGCCATATACGGGCAATCCGTCTCGAACAAAATGCGGTCGAGCGGGGTCGCCGCAAATGCCTCACGCACGTCGTCGTTGCGCTTAAAGGTGGCCGCACCACCATAGGCGATATAGCAGCCCAGCTTCACAAAGCGCTCCATCGTGGCGCGGTCCTCGCCAAAGCAGTGCAGCACACAACCGGCCTGGGGCACGCCCACCTCACGAAGCACGTTGTACGCATCCATATGCGAGGTGCGCTCCCCATCCGAGTCCTCGTGCCGCAGGTGCAACTCCACCGGCACGTTACGGCACACGGCAAGCTCGAGCTGGCGCGCCATGCAGTCAATCTGCACGTTATGAGGTGCCGGCGCGATATCGTCATCATAGTCCATGTGGTAGTCCAGGCCGATTTCGCCAATACCGGCGCATAAGGGGTCATCGAGTGCGGCAACGACCTGTGCGTGAACGTCGTCGGTATAGTCCGGCGCGCCATACGGATGCACGCCGGCAAGATACTTGATCTGCGGAATATCCTGCATCGGCAGAATCTCGCGCGTCAGCCAGTCACTATAGTCCGTCACGCTGCGCTTATCGGCAATGGGATCGAAGACCGTCACCAACAGGTCGATGCCCGCGGCTTTGGCGCGCACGAGTGTCTCGGGCACTTCTTTGCCCCAAAACGAAAGCAGATGCGCATGCGTGTCAGCAAGCGGTGCCAAGGGCACGGGACAAGCAACCGTCTTCTTTTTCTTGGTAAACGTCACGCGTTCGGCATTAGGCATCATGGATTAGCTCCTGGGCCAGACGGACAAAGTCGGCAACATCAAGCGTCTCGGCGCGCGTGGTGGGTGCGATACCGCAAGCCTCAAAGGCGGCATCGAGCACGTCCTTGGCAAAACCGTTGGCGCTCATGGAATTGCGGATGGTCTTGCGACGCTGAGCAAATGCAGCGTCAATCACGCGGGCCACAAATTCGCGATCGAGTTCTTCGGGCACCACACCGTCAACACGGTCGATACGCACGACGGCCGAGTCCACGTGCGGCGCCGGCATAAAGCAACGCGGCGGCACCTCAAAGCGACCCGTCACCTGCGCATACAGGCCGAGCTTTGCCGTATAGCCGCCATAGGTCTTGTTGCCCGGCACTGCGGCAATGCGATCGGCAACCTCCTTTTGCACCATGACGACGGCGCGCTTGAGCGCCGGCATCGTCTGGAAAAATTGCAAAATGATCGTCGCCGCCACGTTATAAGGCAAGTTCGCGACAAATACCGTCGGCTCACCGCCCGCAGCCTGCTCAATCTGCTCCGGGCCCACCTTAAGCGCATCGCCCATGATAAAGCGGAAGTTGGCATAGTCGGCGGCGTGGGCATCGAGCACCGGCTCAAGCTCGGGATCGGCCTCAATGGACGTAACGCACGCCGCTTCCTGCAGCAACGCAAGTGTCAAAGTACCGCAACCCGGACCCACCTCGAGTACGCGCTCGTCACCTGCAAACTCGGCAAGCTCGCAGATACGCTCGATCACATGATTGTCGATTAGAAAGTTCTGGCCCAGGCGATGCTTGGTCGCAAGGCCAAACTCCTCCAGCAGCTCCCTTGTTGCCGTGGGGTTTGCCAAAGGCGAAGTTGTCATAGTTGCCTCCTTAGCATGATGGCGGCGTCTTGAAACGAAAGGGCATGGACCGTTGCGGCCATGCCCTTACATCTAAACAGCAAATTGCCGATATGGCGCTCGCGCGGTCTCTACGCCAGACGCGGGAACAGCGGATCGCCCTTCTCGACGGGCTGACCACCGGCAAGCAGGCCCCAAGTGCAAATGCCCTTGAGGTCGTCGCTCGCGGCCTCGCCCTCACAGGACAAGCGGCGCAGGGCCTCGGCAGAGGTCTGAGGCATGAGCGGCATCAGCAGGTGAGCGGCAATGCGGATGGCCTCGAGCAGGTTGTAGATCACAAACGCCAGCTCGTCAGCCTTGGCCTCGTCCTTGGCAAGTGCCCAGGGCTCGGAGTCCTCGATGTAGTGGTTGGCGGCGTGGATGAGCTCCATGACCTCATCCTTGGCTCCGCCGTAATCGAGCACGTCCATCTTGGCCATGTAGCGGTCGACCAGGCCATCGGCGATCTTTGCCAGCGGGTTGTCGAACGCATCGAACGATGCGGGCTTGGCGGGCGCGCAACCGTCAAAGTACTTGCCGCTCATGTTGAGCGAACGCGAGATAAGGTTGCCCCAGCTGTTGGCCAGGTCGGCGTTGTAGACCTGCTCCATGCGATCGAAGCTGATGGCGCCGTCGGTACCGGGAACGACATCGGTCATAAAGTAGTAGCGATAGCCCTCGACGCCCAGCATGTCGATAACATCCTGCGGAGCGATGGCGTTACCGCGGCTCTTGGACATCTTCTCGGCCTTGCCGGTCTCGGCATTGCGCACGGTCAGGAAGCCGTGGGCAAAGACGTGCTCGGGCAGGGCCTCGCCGATGGCCATGAGCATGGCGGGCCAAATGACGCAGTGGAAGCGGATGATGTCCTTACCCACGATGTGGAACTGCGCGGGCCAGCGATAGGCCAGCTCGGCACGCGCCTCGTCGGTGTCGACACCGTAGCCGACGGCCGTCATATAGTTGAGCAGCGCGTCAAACCATACATAGGTCACATGGCCCTCGTCAAACGGAACCTGGATGCCCCAGTCAAAGCTCGTGCGACTCACGGAAAGGTCGTTGAGGCCGCCCTCGACAAAGCTGCGAACCTCGTTCATGCGGAACGCAGGCTCGACAAAGTCGGGGTGCTCGTCATAGAGCTTGAGAAGCTTGTCCTGGAAGGCGGAAAGCTTAAAGAAGTAGGACTCCTCCTGGACGCGCTCAAGCGGACGGTGGCAGTCGGGGCATAGATGCTGGCCGACGCTGCCGTACTCCTCGTCGCCCTTCTGGACCTGCGTATCGGTGAAGTAGGTCTCGTCAGGCACGCAATACCAACCGTCGTAGCTGCCCTTATACAGATAGCCGGACTCCTTCATGCGCTCCCACAGGTACTGCACGGCATGATGCTGGCGCGGCTCGGTGGTGCGGATGAAGTCGTCGTTGGAGATCTCGAGCTTGCTCCAAAGCTCCTTGAAGTGCGGAGCCTGGCTGTCGGTCCACTCCTGCGGCGTCATGCCATGCTTGGCTGCGGCCTCGGCGACCTTCTCGCCGTGCTCGTCCATGCCGGTCAGGAACTTGACGTTATAGCCGGCGGAGCGGCGATAGCGAGCCTGAACGTCGGCGATGATGGTGGAATAAGCCGTGCCCAGGTGCGGATCGGCGTTGACGTAGTAGATGGGCGTCGTGATAAAGAACGAAGGCTTGCTTTGATCCATGGGGTTTGTCCTCCAGAAAAACGTTGCATACAGGGGATGATTCTAGCGCAAGGGCTGGATATCCTCCATCTATTGCATATCGAGCACCATGGCATAGACATCGCGCTTGCGGCGCGAATACTTCTGAGACAGGCGCTTGGCCACCGCAGAGGCGGGCTCCCCCTCCTCGAGCGCGGTGCGGATATCCTCGCGCAGGGCATCGTCGGGATCCGCTACCGCAGCGCCAACCGGCGCGATGCCGGCCTCCTCGTCCTCGCTCGGCGGCGCGATGACCAGCGCAATCTCGCCCTTTACCTCGCCGCGAGCACGCAGCTCCTCGGCAAGCTGGTCAGCGAGCCCGCGCAAGACCTCCTCGTGCAGCTTGGTGAGTTCGCGGCAGACGGCAAGCTCACGCTGGGGAAAGACCTCCGCCACGGCCTCGAGCGTCGCCACGATGCGATGTGGAGACTCGTAGAAGATGAGTGCGCCGGGCACCACGGCAAGGCGCTGCAAACGGCGCACACGGTCGCCGTGCTTTCGGCCCAAAAAGCCCTCGAAGAAAAAATGCTCGCAGGGAATGCCGGACGAAACGAGTGCCGTGACGCAAGCAGAGGGTCCGGGAATAACTTCGACAGGCACATCGGCCTCACGCGCCGCCTCGACCAGCGCCTGGCCGGGATCGGACACGCTCGGCATGCCGGCGTCCGAGGCAAAGGCGAGGGTCTCCCCCGCCAGCAGACGGTCGACCAGGCCGGCAGCGCGGCTAGCGATCACATTCTCGTCGCAACGGACAAGCGGCTTGGAAATACCCAGGTGCATCAGCAGCTTTGACGTCACACGCGTGTCTTCGCAGCAAATGGCATCGGCGGCGGCAAAAGCCTCGCCAACGCGCGGGGACAGGTCGCCTAGGTTGCCGATGGGCGTGCCGACCACATAGAGTTTGCCCGTATGGGCGCTGTTTTGCGTCATATCAACCTATTCAATCATGCCGCGCTCGAGCGTACCGAGCGCCGCGCGGGCGTCCCATGCTGCAATGCGCTTCTCGGTCTTCCACGTTTGGAAGAACCAACCGGCAGCCGGCGCAAACGAAGCCAGCTGGTTGGCGATAAACACGCGCTCGTAGGCATTGCGGCCCTCGGGCGTAACCGACGAGTTAGCAAAGATCGCCGCGCCCGACCATTCGCCCACCAGCACGGGGAACCCAGTCGAAATCGCCTCTTTAAGCTCGCGCTTGTTACGCGAAATCGCCGTCGTCAGCCCGCGGGGGCTCGTGATGTCGAGCGCATACTCGTCGCGGTAATGGTACAGGTGAAGGTCCATGTAGACGTTCTTGTACTTGGCGCCGCGCATAAAATGCTTCCACTCGCTGGGATGCCCCGACGACGAGAAGACGACGATCTTATCCTCGGGCATATACGAACGGACGAGCTCGTAGGCATCGCGATAGAAATTGCGCAGGTAGTGAGCGGGAATGCCATCCGTCATGGTGAAGAGGCTCTTGCGAACGCTCATCTGCGGCGTGTCCAGCAGCTCAATGCCCAGCAGGCTCTCGGCCTCGCCATAGCGATCGGCCAAGCGCTCGAGCACGTCGAGTGCGACATGACGGCCGTTGGTGGACGAATGCCACTCGGCAACAGCCTCCGGCGTGGTGGGCGAATCGTTGGAATCGCCCTGGCCACCGGGCACGGTTGCCAGATCGAGCAGCACGCGGATGTCGTATTTGGCAGCCCACTCAATTGCGCGGTCGATGTAATCGACAACCGATATGTAGGAGGCATCGGACTCCTGTGAGCCAAAGGCATACCAGGGCACCGGCAGACGCACGGCATTGAGACCGATCTGCGCCATGCGACGAAAATCGTCCTCGCTCACAAACGTCTCGTAATGGCGGCGCATGCGCTCGTTATAGGCGGCGGTACCCATGGCCTCCTGTAGCTCGGCCGCGTTGGATGCACCGGTCGCCGCGTACAGCGACGGGGTCACCCAAGGCTCGGGAATAAACCAGCCAGAGAGATTAACGCCGAGTATCCTCTCCATCACTGCCCCCTTCGGATCATGCAGGTCGAACCCGCATCGTATTGCATAGGATAAGTATCGTTTTGAGTATACCCGCGTGTGCGGACAGGCGACCGAACGGTCTGTAAAGTGACGCGAAAGTGGGAGGAATGTCTGGGGCGGGCGGGCTCGGAATGGTGCGACGAGGTGTGTACGCGCGCCGGAGGCAGGCACCGGAAAGTGTGTCCCGTTCTGAGCCCTTATTCTGGGACGCAGTTTCCGCAGAACCCTACATAAAAGAAAAGGACCCCTTTGCAGAGGTCCTAGTCAATTCAAGGTGGCGGGGAAGGGAATCGCGTCCGCGCGCTGCGCGGACGGACCGCTGCGGCGCTTACGCGCCTTGCGAGCTGCGCTGGCAAACGCTTACGCGTTTACTCAGCTCCGCGCCCTCACGGGGTTCGATTCCATGTGGGAGCTGCATAAAAGACGATATGAGAAAGCCATTGGGGGCCGCCTCCCCCGCGGCGCAGCTTCT
>CAUGNQ010000078.1 GCA_959600835.1 uncultured Collinsella sp.
GAGCCGCAGCCCAGGCAGCGGGTCTTGGTGCAGCTGCGCTTGTCGCGGCACAGCGATCCCTTGCGCTCGTAGCAGGTGTCCTCGCGACCGGCCTGCTCGTTGCAGTCGGCGTACTTGTTAAAGTCCACGCCGGCGATGGCACGGGCGACCTCGGCGGCGTCGGCAATAGCCTCGACCACGGTGGCAGGACCGCGGCGGCAGTCGCCCGCAGCCCAGACGCCCTCGACGCCGGTGGAGGTGGCGGCAAGGCGACCGCGACGGTCGTGCTCGACGCCCGCGGCATCGTACAGGCTGGCATCGATACCCTCGCCCACGGCGCAGATCACCGTGGTGGCGGAAAGCTCGACGGTCTCGCCCGTGGCGACGGGGCTGCGACGGCCGCTTGCATCCGGCTCGCCAAGCTCCATGACGTCGCAGGTCAGCACGGCGCCGTTGAGCGCCTTGGGCGCCAGCAGCTCGCAGAACTCAACGCCATCGGCAAGAGCAAGATCGAGCTCTTCCTCGTCGGCGGGCATCTGCTTCTTGGTGCGGCGATACACCAGGCGCACGTTCTTCACGCCTGCCAGGCGCTTGGCCACGCGGGCGGCGTCCATGGCGGTGTTGCCGGCACCAATGACCACGACGTCCTCGCCCAGCTCAAGCTTCTCGCCCTTCTTGGCGGCCTCGAGGAACTCCAGCACGTCGAGCTCGGCACCCTCGCCCAGGCCCGCAGAGCCGGGCATCCAGGCACCGGTGGCCACGACCACGTCGGTAAAGCCCTGGGCCTTGAGCTCGTCAATGGACTCCACGCGGGCGTTAAGCTGAACCTTGGCGCCAAAGGCCAGGCAGAGCTCGGCGTCGTGCGAGATATCGTCGCTGGCGATACGGAACTCGGGGATTACGTGACGGACCACACCGCCGAGCGAATCGCGGGCCTCAAAGATGGTAACGGGCACGCCGACACGCGTCAGGAAGAACGCCGTCGCCAGGCCGGCCGGACCGCCACCGATAACGGCAACGTTGCGCTCGCCGTCGTTGGCGATAGCCTGGGCGCGCAGCTTGGGCAGCACGGCGGTCATTGCCTCGCGGGCGGCCTTGAGCTTGCTGGCGCGAATCTGGGCGCCCTCGGGCTCGTAGAATGCACGCTCGCAGGCACGGCCGCAAGGATGCGGGCAGATAGTGCCGGTGATGAACGGCAGGGCGTTGCGCTCGATGATGATGTTGAGTGCGTCCTCGTAGCGGCCCTCGTCAACAGCCGCCAGATAGGCGGGAATATCCTGCTGGATGGGGCAGCTCGTGCGGCACGGCGTGGTAAAGCAGTCGGAAAGCGGGCTCTTGCCGGCGACCTTGCGGTCGGGCAGCGGGCGCAGCGGCTTCTTGTAGAGCGGGTTGGTGAGCGAGTCGGTCTGGATCGCCGTCACGGCCTCGAGCGAAACGCCCGCGAACGGCTTGCCATCCAGATCGGTAAACTCGCCGGCCATCTGGCTAAAGCGCTCGTAGCCACCGGGCTTGAGCACGTCAGTCGCCAAGGTAACGGGCCAAATGCCGGCGTCATACAGGGCGCGGATGTTGTAGACCGTGGCACCGCCGGAGTAGCTGATGCGCAGCTTGCCATCGAACTGCTCGGTAATGCGACGGGCGGCCTCGATGGTCAGCGAGAACAGCGAACGGCCCGACATGTACATCTCGGTGGAGGGCAGCTCGTTCCTCGTCACGTCGACGGGGAACGTGTTGGTCAGCTTGACGCCAAACTCCAGGCCGCGCTCGGCGCACAGGGCAATCAGGCGCTCGAACATGGGCACGGCGTCGGCCCACTGCAGGTCCTCGCGGAAGTGTGTATCGTCGAAGACGATGTAGTCAAAGCCCAGCTCGTTCAGGCGCTGACGGGCAAACTCATAGCCCAGCAGCGTGGGGTTGCACTTGATGTAGGTGTTGAGGCCCTTCTCGGTGATCAGATAGGTCGCGATGCGCTCGATCTCCGCCGGCGGGCAGCCATGCAGCGTGGACTCGGTGATGGAGTTGGAGACGCGCGCCGGGATGGACTCGACAAACGCGGCATCGACATGCTCAAACTTGTCCAGGTTAGCGAGCGCCCACGTGCGGCACTCGTTCCAGGCGTCAGAGCCGCTGGCATCCTTCATGCCCTCGATGTAGGCGTCGACCTTGGGGCTCTTAATACCCTCGAGGTCATAACCCACGGACATGTTGAAGACAAAGCCGTCCGGGCTGCCCAGGCCGTACTCGCGAGCGATCAGGTGGCAGGCAAACCATGCCTTCACGTACTCGGCAAAGGCCTGCGGAACCTCGAGCTCGGTCGACCACTCGCAGTTGTAGCACTCGTCCTGCGCCACGATGCAGGGCTTGTTCACACACTTGGAGAGCTCCTCGCCGTCCATAACCTGAACGGTCTTGAGCTCAAAGAAGCGAGAGCCGGCCACGTAGGAGGCAACGATGTTCTGGGCAAGCTGCGTGTTGGGGCCGGCGGCCGGGCCAAACGGGGTCTCGATGCGCTCGTCAAAAATGGGAAGCGCGCCCTCCTGGTTGGTCGTGACCATCTTGCGCACGCCAAAGATGGCGTCCTGGGTCTTGTGCTCCTCGATGATCCAGTTCATCAGCTGCGAAAACGGGATCGGCCTCATGATGTCGCTCATAATGAGCTCCTCTCTGTAACGCCCGGCGAGACCGCGCGGCGGGCGCAAATACGGTGTAGCGCTAGCACAGCGCCGGCGACCCCGCGGAGGCCGCCTATGCGCGCGTCGGATGCGGCGAAACATCTGACGCGCGCGAATCTACTTGTAATTAGTAGGCGCGATCGTTGAGCGTGCTCCAGAGCTTCTTGGACTCGGCCATGGTCCACGCGTTGATCTTGTCCTCATCAATGCCAACGAACTCGCGATCCTTGTAGAGGACGCGGCCGTTGATGATGGTGGTACGGCAGTTTTTGCCCATCATGCCAAAGAGCATGTGGCCGTCGATGTTCTCCTCGCTCAGCGGCGTAAAGGGCTTGTAGTCCATAACGATGACGTCGGCGGCAGCGCCGGCCTCGAGCACACCGAGCTTGCGATCGAAGTACTTGCTGGCCATCTTGGCGTTGTTCTCGAACAGCATGGTCATGGCCTCGCACCAGCCCACGTTGGGCATGGCGGCGTTGTGGCGCTGAATGATCAGGAAGACCTTGAGGCTCTCGAGCATGTCGTGGGTGTAGGCGTCGGTGCCCATGCACACGGGGATGCCGCGGCGGAAGAACTCAAGCACGGGGGCGCAGCCCACGGCGTTGCCCATATTGGATTCGGGGTTGTTAACGAGCCAGGTGCCGGACTCCTTGACGATATCCATCTCGGCAGGCGTCACGTGGATACAGTGGCCCAGCATGGTGTCGGGACCCAGCAGGTTGTGCTGCAGCAGGCGCTCGACGGGGCTGATGCCGCCGCGGTTGAGGCGGGAGTCCCACACGTCGTTCATGCCCTCGCACACGTGGATGTGGAAGCCGGTCAGACCGTTGTTGGCCTCGGCCATCTTATCCATGGTCTCGTCCGAAAGCGTAAAGGTAGCATGTCCGCCAAACATGGCGGCGATCATGTGGTTGTCGTTATCGCGACGCTCCTTGGCGGCCCACTGGGCAAACTCGGCGTTCTCGGCAATGGCCTGGTCGCATTTTTCCTGGCCGCGGCGATCGGAAACCTCGTAGCACAGGCACGAACGCATGCCCAGCTCCTGAGCTGCATCCTTAATGGTAAAGAGGCTTCCCGGAATCTCGCAGAAGCTCGCGTGGTGATCGAAGATCGTGGTGACGCCATCGCGGATGGAATCCAGAATCGTGGCATAGGCGCTGGCCTTGGTGCCGTCGAGCGTCAGGTTGTCGTCGATCTTCCACCACTGCTGCTCAAGATTCTCCAGGAAGTTGGTGGGGTTGCAGCCCTTAATGGCAAGGCCGCGGGCCAGACCCGAGTAGATGTGGGTGTGGCAGTTGATGAGTCCGGGCATGATGAGGTTACCCTGGGCGTCGACGTACTCGGCATCCCGGTACTTGGCCTTGAGCTCGCGCTCGGGGCCCACTTCGACGATCGTATCTCCGTCAATGGCGACCGCACCGTTGGGAATGAACGGGGTCTGAGTGTTGCGGGTAAAGACGGAACCGTTAGCGACCAGAAGCATGAATGCTCCCTTCAACATCAGAGGCGGGGTTTGACACCTCTGACATAGCGGAAGTGCGAAGCGCCGGCCTACACCGGAAACGGGCCCTCTCCCGTCAACGCTTCACCAAAGGGGCAAGCCCTTTGAAGTGCGGCCTATCGCCGCATGGCGTCGGCGGACGAGGCGATACGTCCGCCGACGAATAGCACCGAATTGGTTACTTCTTGCTCTCGGGCAAGACCAGATCCACGGCAGCGTCCTTGGCGGCATCGATGTGCTGAGCCACGACCGGCGTCTGCGGAAGGATCAGGTTAAGGACAATGGCCATGATGGCGGTGGGGGTTACGGCATTGGAGCCGATGACGGTGGACACCCAGGTGGGCATACCCTCGCCGGCAAGGCAGCCGCTGGCCATCCAGATACCCAGGCCAAAGACGACAGAGGTGCCAACGATGGTGGTAGTGCGCTGCGTCAGACCCTCGCGGGTGAACATGCGCACGCCGTTCATGGTGATGGTGCCAAAGACGCCCACGGTAGCGCCGCCGATGACGGGCTGCGGAATAGCGGAAAGGACGGCAGAGAGCTGCGGGAACAGACCGGCGATGGCAAAGACGGCCGCGATGATCACAAAGACCCACTTGTTGACGACCTTGTTGGAGCAGATGATGCCCACGTTCTGGCCAAGGGCGCTGGTGGGAAGACCGCCCAGCAGGCCGCCGACCATAGAAGTGAGGCCCTGAGACACGATAGCGCCGGAGAGCTCGCGCTCGGTGGGCATACGGTCGATGGAGCCCAGGCAAGCAGCGGAAACATCGCCGATAACCTGGATGGCAACCATGGGGAACACGACGGCGAGGGTAATGCAGACCTCGGGATCAAACTCGAGCGCGTAGGGCATGAGCTTGGGGAGGGCAAAGACTTGAGCGGTGGCGACGCTGGAGAAGTCGATCATGCCAAAGGGGATCGAAACGATCATGCCAACGATCATGCCAAAAAACACGGATCCCAGCTTGAGCGTGCCCTTGCCAAAGTTGGCGAGCGCAAAGACCACGGCGAAGGTGATAAGAGCGACGCACCAGGCCTGCGGAGTGCCCCACAGCGGCGTGCCCATACCGCCGGCCATATACTTGACGGCCGTGGGATACAGCGAAACGCCGATGGAGAAGATGACCGTACCGGTCACGACGGGCGGGAACAGCCACTTGATCTTGCTGTAGGCCAGACCAAAGAGGACCGCGACGGCGCCGCCGACGATCTCGCCGCCCAGTAGCGCACCAAAGCTAAAGCCCGAGGCACCCATGGCCTGCAGGGCCGGCAGGAACGCGAACGAAACGCCCATGACGATGGGCAGACCGCCGCCGATGCGACGGAAGGGAGCGAAGGCCTGAAGGGCCGTGTCGATTGCCGAAAGAATGAGCGCGACCTGGAGGATGTCGGTACTCTGCTGGCTATTAAAGCCGAAGACTCCGGCCATGATGACAGCCTGGGTGATGAAACCTGCAAACG
>CAUGNQ010000079.1 GCA_959600835.1 uncultured Collinsella sp.
TATCGGGTACAACGGGCTTTACGTGAGTAAAGTGCGCGCCGCGTCCACGTGTCGCGTTTTTAAAGGAGGCCCCATGCCTGGTGTTACCCCTGCAGAAGTTCTGTCCAACTTTGGCATTACGCTGGTCGAAGACCCCGCCGAGAACCAGCCCCGCCTGCTGGTTGACCTGCCGGCAGCCGAGCTCGTCGAGCACGCCATCCGCCGTGAAGAAGGCCGCATGGCCTCCAACGGCGCACTGGTGATCGAGACGGGGGAGCGTACCGGACGCTCGCCCAATGACCGTTTTATCGCCGACACCCCCGATGTCCACGACAAGATCGCCTGGGGCGCCGTCAACCGCCCGCTTTCGATCGAGAGCTACGAGACCATCAAGGCTGGTATCGTCGACTACCTCAACGAGCGCGATGTGTTCGTTACCCGCGGCATGGCGGGCGCCGACCGCAACCACACGCGCCGACTGCTCGTCGCCTGCGAGCGCGCCAGCCAGGCACTCTTCATTAAGCAGATGCTCGCCCGCCCGCTTGCCCGCGAAATCGCGCGCACCGGCGAGCCGGACTTCTGTGTGCTCGCCGCGCCGGGCTACCAGTGCGATCCCGCCATCAAGGGCCTCAACTCCAGCGCCGCCGTGGTCATCAACTTCCAGGAGCGCGTGATTTTGGTCGCGGGTACCGGCTACTCCGGCGAGATCAAAAAGTCCATCTTCAGCGTCATGAATTACCTGCTGCCCGTCGAGGACGACGTGCTGCCCATGCATTGCTCGGCTAGCATGGATCCCGTCACGCACGAGACCGCGGTGTTCTTTGGCCTGTCGGGCACCGGCAAGACCACGCTTTCGGCCAACCCTACGCGCCTGCTGATCGGCGATGACGAGCACGGCTGGTCCGACATGGGCATCTTCAACATCGAGGGCGGCTGCTACGCCAAGTGCGAGGGCTTGGATGCGTTCCACGAGCCCGAGATCTTTAATGCCGTTCGCTTTGGCGCCATCTGCGAAAACGTGGTGCTCGATGAGGGCCGCAAGCCCAATTACGATGATATTTCGATTACGCACAACACGCGCGTGGCCTATCCCGTCGAGCATATTCCCAACGCGTGGACCAAGGGCATGGGTACCACTCCGAGCGTCGTGCTGTTTTTGACCTGTGATGCCTTTGGCGTGCTGCCGCCCATTTCGCGCCTGACGGCCGACGCCGCCATGTATCACTTTGTGACGGGCTTTACGGCCAAGATCCCCGGCACCGAGGTCGGCGTCACCGAGCCCACGCCTACGTTTTCCTCGCTGTTCGGAGAGCCGTTTATGCCGCTCGACCCTCTGGTCTACGCCAAGATGCTCGGCGAGCGTATCGCCGACGGGCGCACCCGCGTCTATCTGGTCAACACCGGCTGGATCGGCGGCGGTTATGGCGTGGGCCATCGCATCGAGCTTGCCTACACGCGCGCCCTGGTGGCCCGCGCTCTTGACGGTACCATCGAGGATAGCGAGTTCGTGCACGACGATATCTTCAATGTCGACATTCCCACGACGTGCCACGGTGTGCCCGACGGCATCCTGGTGCCGCGCCAGTACTGGCAGAGCACCGCGCGCTATGACGAGGCCGCGCACAACTTGGCGGTGATGTTCGAGGAGAACTTCGAGAAGAAGTACTCGCACCTGCCCGAGTCCGTTAAGGCCGCCGGCCCGCACGCCCATGCGTCCGCCGAGGCCCGTCATCGCGGCCGCGGCCTGCTGGGACTCCGCCACTAGCGTTGCCTCAGGTCCAAAACCACCATAAAGGGGATAGGCACCTTTGCGTTGGTTTTGCTTGGGCGGATGACTCGGGTTACAATACGCCTGACATATCGTCCCCTTCTCCGGATGGGGGCAGCGTAAGCGCTCTTGTGGCGGCACCGTAGGACTTTGAAGGTGGCCGCTGTGAGAGCGCTTTTTGTTTAGGTGCCCTCGCTCGGGCGCGCACAGTGAAGGGAGAGCGTATGAAGGGCTTTGTTGCCGAGAATTCGTTTTGGGAGCTGTTTCCGCAGGCAGCGGTCGGCGTCGTGGTCGTAAAGGGCATGAAGCCCGCGGCCCAGATTCCTCAAGAGGATGTGGATGCCATTGCGGCGCTGCTTGACCGCGCCAACATCGATGCGGAGCGTCATCTGACCAGCGATACTATCAGCGAGAACGCGCCGGTCAAGGCATGGCGCGAGGCCTATCGTCTGTTTAAGACCAAAAAGGGCGCCCGCTGCTCGATCGAGAACTTGCTCAAGCGCGTGCTCAAGGGCAAGCCGGTGGGCCACATCACGCCTGCGGTGGACATCTACAACACGGTGTCGCTGACTTACGCGCTACCCGTAGGAGGCGAGGATTTGCATGCGATTGAGGGAGACCTTCGCTTGAGGGTGACCGACGGTGGCGATGCGTTCTTGCCGCTTGGCGAGGAAGCGGATGACCCGACGCTGCCCGGCGAGCTCGCCTACATCGACGAAGCAGGCGCCGTGTGCCGCTGCTGGAACTGGCGCGACGGCGTTCGAACGGCCCTGTCCGACGATTCGGCCGATGCGTTCCTGGCGATTGAGTGTGTTGAGCCCGAGCGCATGGGGGATTGCCAGGCCGCCATCGATCGCTTAGCCGAGCTGCTCGAGCGGTATTTGGGAGCGACGGTTGTCGTTAAGACGCTTGTGACCCGCAACAATCCCTGTGTGGAGCTATAGCGGCGCCTAGAACCTATTGATGCCCCAAACCACCACAAAGGTGCCTGTTCCCTTTGTGGTGGTTTTTATGTTGATGGGTTAACAAATGGGTCGCGTGGAGGCGGCAGTCGCTGAGTACGGCTAAGATGTTTACCCGTTAGCATCATGCAAGCGAAAGGCGGTCGTCTCCCATGCAGCAGAACGACGAGACACGTTTTGAGGATTTTGTCGGACTGATTAGCGGGCTCTACAAGGAGATTCAGCGTATCAAGACGTCCGAGGGCGCAAGGCTGGGCCTCAAGGGCTCCGACGTCATGTGCCTGTACTACCTGGAGCGCAGCAAGGACGGCATGACCGGCGCCGACCTTGCTCGCGTGGCCGGCGTGACGCGCGCTGCCGTTTCGCGCACGCTGGCGCACCTGGAGGAGGGCGGCTTTGTCGAGGTTGATGACTCGGGCGATGCTGCCGTCAAGTACCGCGCCCCGGTTCGCCTGACCACGCTTGGCGGCGAGAGCATGAACGAGGCCGACCGCATCATCCACGACGTGCTCGACACCACCGGTAAGGCCATGGGCGTGGAACAGCGCGAGCAGATGTATGCGTCGCTGCGTACGATTCTCAACACCCTGCGCGAGATCTAAGACCGCCAAAGCATTTTCTTCCAACTAGCAACTGCATCGTCCCGTTTGAGCGTATACCGTGCCTGGGCATTGCTGTCAACATTCCCTGCGCGAGACCTGCGCAAGAAAGGATTTGTTATGACCGTCCGCATTATTACCGATTCCGCAAGCGATATGTCGCCGGCGGAGCACCCCGCTCTGCGTGTTTTGCCGCTGTCCGTCACCTTTGGCACCGATGTGTACATGGATGGCATCGACATCGATCACCAGCGCTTTTACGAGATGCTCGTGGAGCGCGATGAGCTGCCCAAGACTGGCCAGGTCAACCCGTACGCGTTTTCTCAGGCTATCGCCGAGGTTCGTGAAGCCGGCGATGAGGCTGTGATTATTACCGTGGGCGCTAAGCTATCAGGCACCAATCAGAGTGCCCGTACCGCACTTGCCGAGGCGCCGGGCGGCGACGTGTTTGTCGTGGACAGCAATAACGTCACCCTGGGTGAGCGCGTGCTGGTCGAGTATGCCCTGCGTCTGGTGGACGAGGGCCAGGGAGCGGCCCAGATCGCGGCGGCCGTCGAGGCCGTGCGCGACCGCGTGGTGGTTATCGGCCTGCTCGAGACGCTGGAGTATCTGGTGCGCGGCGGTCGCCTGTCTGCTGCGGCCGGCGCCGTGGGCACGCTGCTCAACGTGAAGCCCGTTGTAGCCGCCGAAGACGGTCTGATCGTGCAGCTGGGCAAGGCGCGCGGTTCCAAGAACGGCCGTAACCTGCTCAACCAAAAGGTCGAAAAGGCAGGCGGCATCGACTTTTCCATGCCGCTGGCGCTGGGCTATACGGGCCTTTCGGACGCTGTGCTCAAGAAGTACATCGAGGACAGCGCCGCGCTGTGGGCCGGCCATGCCGAGAGCGAGCTGCCCATCCACACCATTGGCGCCACCATCGGCACCCACGTGGGCCCCGGTGCCGTAGCCGTAGCCTTCTTCCGCCCCGCCAACTAGCTTTCCGGTCAAAACCACCATAAAGGGGACAGGCACCTTTGTGGTGGTTTATGCTGGTTCCGGTTGAAAGGAGCATGCGATGGCGTCTGAGGGCTTTTTCGAGCGGGTGTACGAGGTAGTCGAGCAGATTCCCGAGGGGATGGTCGCCACCTACGGTCAGGTGGCGCTGCTCGCCGGTCGCCCGCGAAGCGCGCGCTATGTGGGCTATGCGCTGCACAGCAATCCGCGCCCTGGTCAGATTCCCTGTCATCGCGTGGTGTTTGCCGACGGTCGTATCTGTGAGGGCTTTGCCTTTGGCGGTCCCGATGCTCAACGTGAGCTCTTAATGGGGGAGGGCGTGGCGTTTGCCGATCCCATGCGCGTTGACCTGGCTGCCAGCCGTTGGCCGGCCGGGCTCTAGCAGCTCGCTCGTGCCAAAACCACCACAAAGGTGCCTGTCCCCTTTGTGGTGGTTTTCCGTTGCAGGTTTACCTGGGCTAACTTATGGAGAACGTATGACGGCGCGGTTTGACGCTACAAAGTAAACCACGGTGAACTATATTGTTTTCAGCAACGGAGCAGGCAATAGGCGATGAAAAAGCCTGCCCTGTTGAGTTTGATTCGCATTCCTCCCCTCTGTGCGATTCAACGGTGTACTTCGGGAAAGCGCCCGCCGGCTGCCATGGCCGGCGGGCGCTTTCCTGTAATCATGGGACAAAACATCAGGTCCGTTATCCCAAAATGAGGTGCCGACGTTTGGCCTTAGGGCGGCACAAACTTTGATTGTTAGTCCCGCTTGCAGCAACCGATCTTTGTAAACCCCTGCGGCGCCTCTTCGCTCGCGGGGATTCTTGGGCTGTTGCTTCCCAGATACGCCTCTACATGCCGCGCGAACGCTTGCCACGACCACTCGTCTTTATCGGCCTCAAGCCGATCGGGAGAAATCGCGTTGAACAGGCACGTTGGAATCTCGTGCTCGTGCAGATTCTTGGCGATACAAGGCGTGCAGCCCTTGTCGTGGTTGACAGGGTTAAACGGGCATTTCCGGTCGTTGCATGTACAAAACGCAACTGAGCTCATGGGGCTCCTTCCAGTCGGTCGGCTCTGCTGTAAAACGCTGCCGCATGTTAAAAGACGATATGAGAAAGCCATTGGGGGCCGCCTCCCCCGCGGCGCAGCTTCT
>CAUGNQ010000080.1 GCA_959600835.1 uncultured Collinsella sp.
GTTTGCTGTACTCGTTCCTAGCAGGGTTTGGGGCAGGCACGCCCCAACAAGAAGCCGTCCCAAAGGGGCAAGAATGGGGACTGCGGACGATTTCTTGGACCGTTACGCGGCCCTTCCCAGCGCGGAGCGGAACTCGGCCGGCGTGCGGCCGCCGAGCGCATCGCTGCGCCTCTCCGTATTGTATCGGCCGATCCAGCCCCCGAGTTCCTCGATGAAGCGGGCGGGGGTCCAGTCCGACCAGTCCCTGCCGTGCCAGAACTCCTTCTTGAGCAGGCCGAAGAAGCCCTCCATCGCCGCGTTGTCCGGGCTGCAGCCCTTGGCGGACTGGATTGGCTACGCTGATGTGGACAGTTCCGGGAGAGGCGCAAGAGACGGGAAGGCCGTGTGCGCGTTCCTGCGCGAGGGCCGTGGGGAGGGGCTGCCTGGGTACGGCGCCTGTCAACTCGGTCTACGTCTTTGATGACCGGGTCGTACTCAATTTCAACTTCACGGATGATGCCAAAACGGTCACCCGTGAGGAAGTGTTGGGTTCGAGTGCTGTGGACAATGTTCCAGCATGCTGGGATCGAACTCGCTAGCCGGAATCACACGGTACCCGTGACGCAGCAGCAGATCGACAAAAACACCATTGCCCGCGGTGAGCGTACCGCTAAAGGTGCCATCGTAGACGTGACCCGTACCGCACGAGGGGCTGCGGTCCTGCAAAATGCACGCAACGATCTCGGACGGGCCGCCCGCCTGCTCGCACATATCGAGCGCGCGCTGAGCACCCTGGCGAAACTCGCGATCGACCGAGATGCCCTCGCAGGTACAAACCTCGCCATTCACAATCTCGGACGGCTTGCGCGGTGTGGGCAAGCCGCCAAAAACCTCGGGGCACACCAACAGGACCTCGGTCCCTGTGCGTTCGCAGGCCTCGACCAACGCGCGATGGTAATTGTCGAGCCCGTTATATTTGCAGCTCTCTCCCATCAAGCAGGCACTCACCACGATCTTCATACATATCCCTCCCAAACAAAACGCCCCATTTGAGATAGAAACTCAAATGGGGCGTTCGACGTTGTGCAACCAGCCTTACTGCTGCTTTGGCATCAGCGGATTCTCGCGCGTGAGGAGATTCATGAACTCCTCGCCCGTGATCGTCTCCTTCTTGTACAGATAACGAGCCAGCTCATGGAGCTTAAACTTGTTCTCCTTGAGGATCTGCAGGGCGCGGTCATGTGCGTCCTCGATCAGCTTGGCGACGATCGCGTCGACGCGCTCGGCCGTACCGGGGGCACAGGTGAGCGACGTGTCCTGGTTGAGGTAGGCATTCTGAACGGTACCGAGCGCCATCATGCCAAACTCTTCCGACATACCAAAGCGCGTCACCATGTTGCGGGCGAGCTTGGTGGCCTGCTCGATATCATTGGCCGCGCCAGTCGTCATCTCACCAAAGATGAGCTCCTCGGCAGCACGTCCGCCGCAGTAGACAGCGAGCTTGTCGAGCACCTCCTGGCGCGTGGTCAAGAAGCGCTCGTCCTCCTCGACCTGCATGGTGTAGCCCAGAGCACCGCTCGTACGCGGCACGATGGTGATCTTCGTAACCGGCGCAGAACCCTTCTGGCGGGCGGCAACGATGGCATGGCCGATCTCGTGATAGGACACGACCTGTTTCTCGTGATCGGACAGCACCGTGGACTTACGCTGCTGGCCGGCGATGACGACCTCCACCGACTCCTCAAAGTCATCCTGCGTGGCGCGCTTGCGACCCTCGCGGACAGCGCGCAGGGCGCCCTCGTTGATGATGTTGGCCAGGTCGGCACCCGAGGCGCCAGGCGTGGCGCGGGCGATCGCGGTCAGGTCGATCGGCGGCTGCGTCTTCACGCTCTTGGCGTGCAGTTCAAGGATATTCTTGCGACCGGTCAGGTCGGGCAGCTCAACGGGGATGCGGCGGTCGAAGCGGCCGGGGCGCAGCAGGGCCGGATCAAGGCTGTCGGGACGGTTGGTCGCAGCGAGGACGACGATACCCTTGTGGTTATCGAATCCATCCATCTCGGTCAGCAGCTGATTGAGCGTCTGCTCGCGCTCGTCGTTGCCACTAAAGCCGCCGCCATCGCGCTTCTTGCCGATGGTATCGATCTCGTCGATAAAGACGATGCACGGGGCCTTTTCCTTGGCCTGCTTAAACAGGTCGCGAACCTTAGCGGCGCCGCGGCCGACAAACATCTCAACAAACTCAGAACCAGAAATACTAAAGAACGGCACGCCCGCCTCGCCGGCCACAGCCTTGGCGAGCAGGGTTTTACCGGTACCCGGAGGGCCGACAAGGAGAGCGCCGCGTGGCAGTTTGGCGCCGATCTCCTCGTAGCGCTGCGGCTTCTCCAGAAAGTCGACGACCTCCTTGAGGGACTCCTTAGCCTCTTCCTGGCCGGCGACATCCTTAAAGGTCACGCCCACGTCCTTGGAGGCGATCACGCGCGCGCCGGACTTGCCCAGTCCGCCGCCGCCAAAACCACCGCCGCCAAAGTTCATCGACGGACCGTCATCACCCATGGCCTTCTTCATGCGGCGGTTGAGCCACCAGCCAATCAGGAAGAAAATCACCATGGGAAGAATGAGGGTGAGCAGGTAGTAGGTCATCAGGCCCGAGTTCTTATCGGGAACGACCGACTCAAGCGAAGCACCGGACTCAAGCACGCGATCGGTAAAGCCCGCGTCATTCGGCACACCGGTCGTCTTGTAGGCGATATTCTCGTCCTCGCCCTTCTTGGTGTAATAAATCGTGTAATCGTCCGTGTTGTACTCGACCTTGTCGACGCTCTTCTTATCGAGCGCTTTGACAAACGTCGAGTAATCGGTCTTCGTAATCTGCTGCGTGTGACCGATGTTGGGGAACAGAACGGTCGAGAGCACGAGGTAGACGACGAAGGCGATGAGCACGTAGAGGATCATATTCCGTCTACGTTTATTGTCATCCATCTCCATCTGCTTGAACTCCATCTACTGGGGTTGATAATTTTTTCTAGAATACCCAACCCGGACGGCGATAAACCGACGCCGGGCACGAAAGGACAGAGAAGGCATCACTGGGAGTCGGCAAGGTTCAAATCTATACGGGCGACGGCAAGGGCAAGACGACGGCTGCGCTGGGGCTTGCGCTGCGCGCCACGGGCTATGGACTTAACGTACTCATGCTTCAGTTTGCCAAGAAGCTGCACTGCGCCGAGCATGATGCGGCGCCCCGTTTAGGTCTGCGCATCGTACAAGCCGACCGCGACACGCCCGAAGCCTGTGCCGCACAGATCATGGAGCTGGCGCGCGAGCAGATTAGCCAGGTCGACGTGCTGATCTTGGATGAGCTGGGAGAAGCCATGCGCCGAGGCTTTGTGACGCGCGAAGATGTCGAAGCGTTGATCGCAATGAAACCGACCACCACAGAGCTCGTGCTCACCGGCCGCGGCTTGCTGCCACTGGCCGATCTCGCGGACCTAGTAACCGACATGCGCCCCGTCAAACACTACTTCGACGAAGGCCTCCTAGCCCGCCAAGGCATCGAATACTAAATGATCCGAAGGGGACGGAGGAAAACGGATCATTTTGCCTTATCGCCAGGTCAATGATCCGTTTTCCTCCGTCCCCTTCGGATCATTAGGCGGTGGCGCGGCCTAGCCAGTTGCCGCTGTGGTGGTAGATGGTGAACATCGTGGCCGTAATGAGCCAGGTTACGGGGTAGACCAGCAGTAGATGCTCGAGCGACGGATCGAAGGGCATGATCGCAAACACCCAAATCACCCTCAAGACAACGGTGCCAAAGATGGTGAGCATCATAGGCTGCAGACTCACGCCGGCGCCGCGAATGGAGCCCGACGCGTTTTCGATAATCGAGAAGATCGCGTAGAACGGCGCGATAAAGTGAAGAATCGTCGTGGTGTACGCCGAAATCGAAGCATCGTCGACAAACAGGCGCGACAACGGACCCGAGAACACCAGCAGCACGGCAGACAGGCCACCAATGAGCATAAACGACAGCACGAGCGACGTATGGTAGCCCTTTCGCATACGCTCGTAGTTGCGCGCGCCAAAGTTCTGTGCCGAGAACGTGGTAATCGACACGCCAAGCGCCTCGGTAACCATCCAGACAATGCCATCCAGGCGGCCCGAAAGACCCCAAGCCGTGGTGACATCGGCACCAAACGAGTTGACCGACACCTGAATCAAAACGTTGGAAATCGAATACGCAGCAGACTGAAAGCCAAGCGGCAGACCACACGAAATCATGCTCTTACAAATACCAGGATCAATGCCGAGTTTGGACAGTGAAAGCCGCCACGCACCCGGTGCGTGCATCATACGAATCACGATCATCGTGGCATTGGAGCAAATGGTCAGCGCCACCGCGATGCCGCAGCCCAGAGCCTCCATATGAAGTACGGCAACGAAGATGACATCCAGCACCGCATTAACAAGGCAGCCGGAAGCGATGATCACAGCGGGCCCGCGCGTGTCGCCCACGGCGCGCAGCAATGCCGTTCCCATATTGAGCAGCAGCGCCGCAACCATGGCGGCAAAATAGCAACGGGCATAGGCCACGCCCTCGGCCAATAGTTCATGCGGCGTATTCATAAGCACCAGCATGGGCTCAACGAACACTATGCCAAGAATCGAGAAAGCGATACCGCCCACCAGCGCGAGCGTCATGGCCGTGTGGACCGATCGGCTCAGGCGCTCGTCATCGTGCTGGCCAAAAAACTGACCGGTAATAACGGCACAGCCAGCACCCACACCGACGCAAAAACCAATGCAGAGCTCGGTGAGCACCATCGTGGCCTGAATGCCACCCAGCGCGAGCTTGCCGCCAAACTGACCGACGATATAGGTACCGATAAGCGTGTATGCCTGCTGAAAGAACGAACTAAAGAAAATGGGAACGCACAGCGACAGCAGCTGCTGCCAAATGACACCCTGCGTTACATCGATAGCCGTAGATTTCTTAGCCACACGCCCTCCCCACTAGCGTACGTCATACAACAAAACGGCAATTTAAGACCAAAGCCGACACCAGCTTAGCACCGACCAGCGTCGGCCGAAACGCCCCGAACCACAGCCCGGTGCGAAATATCTGTTTAGTGATACAAACCCGGCTGGTAGTGATACTCATTGCTCACATGCGGACACAGCTGCCAAAAGGCGACAGCACTTGCCGCGGCCACGTTGAGCGAATCGACCCCGTGCGCCATCGGAATTCGCACGGCTCGGTCACAGCCCGCAATGGTCTTGGCGCCCAAGCCAGCACCCTCGGTGCCCATAAAGATTGCCAGGCGGTCAATCTCCTGCAGCGCGGAATCGTCCAACGACACCGAATCATCCGTCAATGCCATGGC
>CAUGNQ010000081.1 GCA_959600835.1 uncultured Collinsella sp.
GCCGCTGCTCGGGCTCGCACAGCGCAAAGGCCGGCCTCGGGCAGTTGTCAGCACCGCCGTCCCCATCGCCATCTTGGGGTTGACTCAGATTCAGTCCCCCACGAGCCCGCTTGCGCTCGAGATTCTGGGATGCCTCGCATTCCTTGGACTCGGCCTACTGGGTGGCGCGGCACACCATGCCTTCGCAACGACATTCCAAGACGATCCCAAGCTCGCCACCGGTGCGGGAGCAGCCTATGCCGCGGGCATCCTGATGCAGTTCGCCATCAACCTGCTCAATTGCGGCGGCATCGCAGAGCTCATCGTCCTTGGCACAGCGACGATCGCCATCTCCGCCCTCAGCGTCGTTCCCCAAAAGGCTGCTGAGAGCTCCAGCCCCGCCATCAATCCCCTTGTTGAGCCATCGCACGCCCTTGCCAAGCAGGCGTGTTGGAGCATCGCGCTCGTCATGATTCTGGCCTGTCTGTTCTCTACTCTCGATAACGTGGTCACGTTCTCCAACGCCCACGGCACCATCGCCGTGCAGACCTGGCCGCGCCTCTTTTTGGCAGCGAGCGGTCTTGCCGCCGGTCTTATCTTTGATCTTGCCGAGCGTCGCTACATGGGACTCGTCATGTTCGGCGTCACGGTACTCTCCACCATTTCGATCTTAGCCGTCGAAGCAGGAGCCGATCCCAACCTGGGCCTCATTGTCTTTTACCTGAGCTCGGGCTTTTTCGTCACGTTCTTTACTGCCACGTTTACTCAGCTGGCACCGCGCATGCACGCGCCCGCCTTCTGGGCCGGCATGGGACGCGCCGCCAATAACGTGTGCGCGTTCACCACGTCGGGCGTCTCGCTTGCGCTTGTGACCTCGGGCAATGTTGCTCTCATCATGATCGGTGCGCTCGTTTTGCTCGTCGCCGCCTGCGCGGCATTCGTGGCAGCCGGCTTGTTCCGCCTACCCCAAACCGAGCAGGAGCGCGAACATCAACAGCTTGCCGAGGAGGCGCTGGCAGCACCGAGTATCGAGGAGCAGCGTCAGGTCTTCATCACCGATCACGCTCTCACCCCGCGCGAAGTTGACGTGCTGGTGGCTGTGACCCAAGATGAGCGCCCGCTCAAACAGGTCGCCGAGGAGCTTGGTATCTCGATGCGCATGGTGCAGCGCCACCTGAGTTCCATTTATCAAAAGACCGGCACGCAGACGCGCGCCGGTCTCACCAAGGCCTTCCCCTCCGCCTAAAACAAACCACCACAAAGGGCCTTTGTGGTGGTTTTGATTGGCTAGGCTTCGAGCTGGGCGACTTTGTAGCGGTAGGCAGCGGCGATAACGTCTTTGCAGCCTTCGCGCCCCAGCTTGGCGCGGTTGACGACGATATCCTTACCGCTCGTCATCTTCCACTTGCCGGCACTGTAGCGCTTATAGAACGCCTCGCGCGCCTTCTGCTGCTGCTTGACCAGCTTGGCGCCCTTCTTTTTGTTGAGACCACGCTTCTTGCGCACGATCTCGACGCGGTCCTCAAAGGGCGCAGTCACCAGCACGGCGATGTGGTTGGGGTTGTTGCGCAGCAGATAATCGGACAGACGGCCTTCGATAATGCAGCTCTCGGTCTCGCCCAGATCCAAAATCACTTGGCTCATCTTTTGGAACAACTTATCCGAGTACGAACGCGCATCGTAGCGGTCGGGCAGAAACGCCATGTTCTCCACAGCCAGACGCTCGTCGTAGGCGGCCATCTTATCGAGCGACTCGCCCGCGCGCAGCGACGCACGCACCAGCAGCTCGTTGTCATACAGCGGAATCCCCAACTCGTCGGCAAGCATGCGACCAATCTCGTGGCCCTCGGCACCAAAGTCGCGCGCGATGGTAATGACCACAGGACTCTTCTTGTTCTCCAGATCGCTCATCGCGATTCCTTTCTAACAAATGAGAAAAGGGCTGTTTATCTCTTATTCCCACGATACCGTACCTGGGTTTTCCTGGTGCCCAAGATTGGCCTGAAAGAGGAGCGACGCGTACTTTGGTACGCGAGCGACGGTTTGAAGGCCAAGGTTGGGTGCCAGGGAAAGCCAAGCTATGCGGCTACGATGCGGCGTTGGTAAGCTCGGACCAGCAGCGAGATACCAAAGTTGAGCACAAAGTACATCGCAAACACCAGGCCGTAGAGCATAAGTACCTGCGACAGGTCGATCGCATGGGCCATCACGACGTTTGCCGTGTACATGAGCTCGGCCACGTTAATGCCCGAAAGATACGAGCTGTCCTTGATGACGGTCGTGCACTGGCTAAACAGTGCCGGAATGATCGTCTTAAACGTCTGCGGCAGAATGATGTAGCGCATGGTGGCAAAGAAGCCGAAGCCCTGGCTCTGCGCCGCCTCAAACTGGCCGCGCGGAATCGAGTTGAGGCCGCCGCGCACAATCTCGGCCATAACAGCGCTGGTAAACAGCGTAAAGGCGATGGTCGAAATCACAATGTCCAAACCCTGCACAGTAAAGTAGATAAACAGGATCCACAGCAGGTTCGGTGTGCAGCGGAACAGCTCGATATAGGCGCTCACCAGAATACGGAACGGGCGGGGCGCATAGCTTTTAACGAGCGCCAGCACCGTGCCAAAGATGAGCGAGAAAAAGATCGACAGCGCCGAGATCTCGATGGTCTTAACAAAGCCGCCCCAAATGTAGAGCAGGTTGGTCGCGTTGAAGATTTCCATGCGCTAGGCCTCCTCTACGTTGTCGAGCCCCAGCTCGGCCAGGCTCACGCCGCGCGGACGCTCCTTGGAGCGGCGCTCGAGCCACTGCACCAGCATGGCGAGCGGAAAGCAGATGATGAAGTACATAAGGCAGCAGACGATGTATCCCTGCAGGTAGCCGTACAGACTCACAAAGTTGTCGGAACGATACATAAGATCGCCGCCGGCCACGAGCGCCAGTACCGACGTGTTCTTGACCAGATTGAGCGCCTGGTTACACAGCGGCGGCAGGATGATCTTGAATGTCTGAGGCAGCACAATGTACCAGTACGCCTGCGCACGGGTGAAGCCCTGGCTCTGGGCCGCCTCCATCTGACCGCGCGGAACGGCCTCGATACCAGTGCGGATGACCTCCGAAATGTAGGCCGCGTGATACAGGCCCACACCCAAGAAGCCCAGCACGAACGGCGCGATGCGCACCGGCTGGTCGGCACCGGTTATGGCCTGCAAAAACTGCGGACCAGCCATGTACATAAAGAGCACCTGCACGGGCAACGGGGTGTTCTGGTAAAACTCCACGTACACGCGGCTTATGGCGCGCAGCACGCGCGAACGGGTGGTAGAGAACACACCCAGCAGCGTGCCCAGCACCAGCGACAGCAGCAGACCGGCAACGACCACCTGTAGCGTCACGCCAAAGCCCTCCCAGAAGGGCCCCATGTTTTGAAATGTCGTCGACCAACGGTCGGCGTCAAATAATCCTTCGAGCATTTGATTCCTTCCTTGGACGATGCGCCTATACAAGACCCCAGGTCTTGACCTCTTGGTCGAGCCAGCCGTCGGCCAGACGATCGCAAATCACCTGATCGACCACGGCCGAAAGGTCGCAGCCCTTCTTGGTCGCCACGCCGTAGCCCTGCTCGCCAAACTTGACCTCGGGCTGCAGCAGCTCAACGGTCTCGTTCATGTAACCGGCCAGCGTGGAGCGGTCCATGGCAAAGACGTCGATATTGCCGGCGTCGAGCGAGCTCTTGATGATGGGGTAGCCGCTAAAGGCCCTAAACTCGGGCTTGCAGCTAAAGCCGTTGTCCTTGATCATCTGCTCGATCAGGCCCTGCGTGGTGGCACCCTGGCTCACGCCGATGACCTTGCCGTCCAGGTCCTCAATCGAGGTAAAGCCCGAACGCTTCTTGACCATGAGTCCAACGTAGTCGGTGCGGTACGGCGTCGAGAAATCCCAGCTCTTCTTGCGCTCGTCGGTGATGGTGTAGGTCGCCGCGACCACGTCGAGTTGGCCGTTATCGATCAGCGGGCCGCGCGTCTTGGGCGTTACGTCGGTAAACTCGACAAGCTCCTGGGCGCGGGCCTCTTTGTAGCTCACGCCAAAGACGGCAGCGGCGATCTGGTAGCACAAATCGACTTCCATGCCCTCAAAGCGACCCTTGGCGGTGTCGTAATAGCCGTAGCCGGGAACGTCTTTCTTAACGCCGGCATTCAGATGGCCGCGCGACTTGATGGCCGCAAGCTTGGATCCCTTGTCGGAACCCTCGCCGCTGGTGGAGTTGCCGCAACCGGTGAGCGCGGTCCCCGTCAGCGCAAGCATGCCGGCGCCAGCCAGCTGCAAAAAGTGACGGCGCGATACAGCCGCCCTCGTCATATCCGTCATGTCCATCACCGCGCCTAGTGCAGAATCTTGGACAGGAACTCGCGGCAGCGCGGGTTCTCGGGGTTATCGAAGAAGTGCTCGGGCGTGCCCTCCTCCAGAATGCGGCCGTCCTCCATAAAGATGACGCGGTCGGCCACCTGGCGCGCAAAGCCCATCTCATGCGTCACGCAGATCATGGTGATGTCCTCCTGCGCAAGCTCAATCATAACGTCCAGAACCTCCTGGACCATCTCGGGGTCGAGCGCCGAGGTCGGCTCGTCAAACAGGATGATGGGCTGCTTGGTACACAGGGCACGGGCGATGGCGATGCGCTGCTGCTGACCACCCGAGAGATTCTGCGGATACTCGCCGGCCTTATGCGCCATGCCGACGCGCTTGAGCGCGGCGATGGCGATCTCGGTCGCCTCCTCCTTGCTCTTCTTTTGCAGCTTGATGGGCGCGAGCGTCAGGTTGCCGAGCACCGTCATGTTGGGATACAGGTTGAACTGCTGAAACACCATGGAACTATACTTGCGAGCCATCTCCAGGTGGTTCTTTTTGGTGAGCGGCGTACCGTCGATGATGACCTCGCCCGACGTGGGCTCCTCAAGATAATCGACACAGCGGATGAGCGTCGACTTACCCGAGCCGGAAGGCCCGATCATTACGAGCTTCTCGCCGCGCTTGACGGTGAGGTTGATATCTTTGAGCACATGCAGGTCGCCAAAGTACTTGTTGAGATGCTTAATCTCGATCATGTCTGCCATGAATGTCCCTTCCCTGCGTTTACACGAGTTGAACTATTGTACGGAAAGAACCACGTTTCCGCAGCCCACACTACATCCCCGTAAAGAACCCGCAATCTTCCACCCACTCATTGGGCACTCATTTAAGTCTGTCCCCAGTGAGCGCCCAACCGCCCTTGTTGAGCATAAGTCAGCGAAAACCCGTACACGCGAGCAAGGTGACGTGAAATCAGAACCACCCTTAAAAAGGGTGGTTTGCTCTTAGGGTATAACCCACGGGC
>CAUGNQ010000082.1 GCA_959600835.1 uncultured Collinsella sp.
CGACGGTCGGCAAGATCGCGAGCGCCATGTCTGCCCGCGGCAAGAACGTCGTGATCGGCTCAGCCGACACCTTCCGCGCCGCCGCCATTGAGCAGCTCGATGTGTGGGGCCAGCGCGCCGGCGTTCCCGTCATCAAGCGCGACCGCGGCTCCGACCCGGCGAGCGTTTGCTACGACGTGCTCGACGAGGCCGACAAGCGCGGCAGCGACCTGGTGCTTATCGACACCGCCGGTCGTCTGCACACGAGCCCCGAGCTCATGCGCGAGCTTGCCAAGGTGGTCAACGTGACGCGTAAGCGCGCCGCCAATATGGCCGCCGGCCCCATGCCCGTCTCGGTCGTCCTCGTAATCGATGCCGCAACAGGCCAAAACGGCCTGAACCAGGCGCTCGAGTTTAACGAGGCGCTGGGCCTGGACGGTATTATCATGACAAAGCTCGACGGCACGGCAAAGGGCGGTATCGCCATGGCCGTGGCCGAGAAGCTCAAGCTTCCCATCCTGCGCATCGGCGTGGGCGAGCAGGTCGATGACCTGCAGGAGTTTAATGCCAAAGATTTCTGCCGCGCCCTGGTGGGCGAGTCCAATTAAGGAGTGACTAGTGTTTGATTCCCTGAGCGATCGCCTCAACGACACATTTGACCGCCTGCGCGGCAAGGGCAAGCTGACCGAGGCCGATATCACCTCGGCCATGCGCGACATTCGCATGGCGCTGCTCGAGGCCGACGTCAACTTCAAGGTCGTCAAGGAGTTCGTCGCCAAGACCAAGGAGCGCTGCATGACCGCCGAGGTCATGGAGTCGCTGTCGCCGGCGCAAAACGTCGTCAAGATCGTGCTCGATGAGCTCACCGATATGCTCGGTTCCACCGAGAGCAAGCTCGTCTTTAGCAACCGCATCCCCAATGTCATCATGCTCGTGGGCCTGCAGGGCTCCGGTAAGACCACGGCGGCCGTAAAGCTGGCATACCTGCTCAAGAAGCAGGGTCGCTCGCCGCTGCTCGCCGCGTGCGACGTCTATCGTCCCGCCGCTGCCGACCAGCTTGCCACGCTCGGTGGCGAGATCGGCGTGCCGGTCTTCCGCGGTGACGGCGCGCACCCGGTCGATATCGCCAAGGGCGCCATCCAGGAGGCCGTTGACCACCTGCGCGACGTGGTCATCGTCGATACCGCCGGTCGCCTGCAGATCGACGAGCAGATGATGCAGGAGGCCGTGGACATCAAGAAGGCCGTCAAGCCCGATCAGGTGCTGATGGTTGTCGATGCCATGACCGGTCAGGATATCGTCAACGTCGTCTCGACCTTCGCCGAGCGCACCGACTTTGACGGCGTGATCATCTCCAAGCTCGACGGCGATGCCCGTGGCGGCGGCGCGCTTTCCGTGCGCCAGGTGACCGGCAAGCCCATCAAGTTCGTGAGCATGGGCGAGAAGCCCGATTCGCTGGAGCCGTTCTATCCCGATCGTATGGCCAAGCGCATTCTTGGCATGGGCGACGTTGTCGGCATTATCGAGAAGGCCCAGGAGGCGGCCGACGCCGAGCAGCTCGAGGCTGCCGAGCGAATGCTGCGCGAGGGCTTCACCATGAACGATATGCTCGACCAGATGAAGGCCGTCAAGAAGATGGGCGGCATGAAGGGCATCCTGGGCATGCTCCCCGGCGGCCAGCGTGCGCTCAACCAGATGGGTGGCAACCTGGACGAGGGCATCTTCGATAAGAACGAGGCCATTATCATGTCGATGACCAAGGAGGAGCGCCTGCGTCCCTCCATAATCAACGGTCAACGTCGCGCGCGTATCGCCAAGGGCGCCGGCGTAACCCCCACCGAAGTCAATACCCTTATGAAGCAGTGGGGCGAGATGAATAAGATGATGGGCCGCATGCGCACGATAGCCAATCAGGCACAGGCCGGCGGCAAGAAGGGCAAAAAGGGTAGGAAGGGCAAGAAAATGCGCATGCCCAATATCCCTGGCCTGGACGCTATGGGTCTGGGCGGCATGGGCGGCCTGGGTACGGGCGGTCCCAAGTCCGATATGGAGCTGCTGCGCCAGATGGAAGCGCAGATGCGCAATAAGAAATAGGGCTGTAATTCCAGCTTGATATGGCAAAGGCCACTCGGAAGCTACCGGGTGGCCTTTGTTGTTGGCTTTGATTGTTGGGTTGCGTTCGGCGTCGCGCCCCGAGCTCGCGGTGTCGTGCCGTTAGTGGCAGCTGCAGCCCTCGTGGCCCTCGTGCTCGTGATGGTCGTGGCAGCTGCAGGACTCGCCGTGTTCGTGGGCGTGGTCGTGGTCATGGCCGTGGCAGCCGCACGTGGCCTCGCCGTTCTGTGCGAGCGTGCCGGCGATAAGGGCCTCGACGCAAGCGTCGCAGCTGCCCTGGGCACCTGCGTATACCGTGATGCAGGCTTGGGCAAGCGCATTGATAGCGCCGCCGCCGATGCCGCCGCAGATGAGCGTGTCCACGCCACCGTTGGCGAGCAGGCCCGCAAGGGCACCGTGGCCGGTGCCGCCGGTGCCCACGACCTGTTCGTTGAGCACCTTGCCGTCCTGAATGTCGTAGATCTTGAACTGCTCGCTGCGGCCAAAGTGCATAAAGATGTTGCCGTTGTCGTACGTGGTTGCCACCCTCATGGTGTCGACCTCCTTTGCTGGCCATGCGGCCGTCGCTGTGGTGATGGGGGAGTACGCGATATTGCCGCCCTCGATGATGAGCGCTCGTCCGTTGACCAGCGCGTTTGCCACCTTGCGATGCGCGCGGCTGCAGATTGCCGCCACCGTGGCGCGAGCAATGCCCATCTGCTGTGCGACGGCCTCTTGGTTAAGGCCTTCCAGGTCGCACAGGCGCAGCGCCTCGAGTTCGTCGACCGTCATGTCGATGGCATCGCCGCTCGCCAGGCCATCGGGGGTAAAACCGCGATATTCGGGGATGATTCCGACGCGGCGCAGTTTTTCGCGTCTTCCTGCCATGCGCACTCCTTATCTGACATATGTCAACAATAGGATAACTCGATGCTCATTGAGCGCAAGGAATTTCTGGCATATGTCAGAAAATGAGGGCTTATGTTAGGGCTGTGGGGCCGCGTGCGCCTGGGCTACAATGAATCTCGCTTGTAGGCGACTGACAGGAGGGTCAATGAGCAAGGCTGATCAACAGTTTGTAGCCATGTGCCGCGATATTCTGGACCATGGCACCACCACCGAGGGCCAAAAGGTCCGCCCGGTGTGGGAGGACGGCACCCCTGCCTATACCATTAAAAACTTTGGTGTCACGGCGCGCTATGACCTGCGCGAAGAGTTCCCGGCACTTACCCTGCGCCGTACGGCGCTTAAGTCTGCTATGGACGAGATCCTATGGATCTATCAAAAGAAGTCCAATAACGTGCATGACCTCAACAGTCATATTTGGGATGAGTGGGCTGACGAGACCGGCTCTATCGGCAAGGCCTACGGCTACCAGATTGGCCAGAAGAGCCATTACGCCGAGGGCGACTTCGATCAGATGGACCGCGTGCTGTACGACCTCAAGCATACGCCGTACAGCCGTCGTATTATGACGAACACGTACGTGTTCAGCGATCTATCCGAGATGCATCTGTATCCGTGCGCCTACAGCGTGACCTATAACGTCACTCAGCGTCCGCAGGACGACAAACCGACGCTCAACATGATTCTCAACCAGCGTAGCCAGGACATTTTGGCCGCGAACAATTGGAATGTGTGCCAGTACGCAATTCTGTTGATGATGGTTGCGCAGTCGGTCGATATGATTCCCGGCGAGCTGCTGCACGTGATCGCCGATGCCCACATTTACGACCGCCATGTCGATATCGTCCGCGAGCTTATCGAGCGTCCGCAGTTTGCCGCGCCCAAGGTAACGCTCAACCCCGATGTGCATGACTTCTATGCGTTTACGACCGATGACCTGATCGTCGAGGGCTACGAGCACGGCCCGCAGGTCAAGAACATTCCCATTGCGGTGTAGGTGGCGCTCATGACGTGTAAGCTTTCTGCCATCGTCGCCGTGTGCGATGACTGGGGTATTGGGTGCGAGGGCGACATGGTGGTGTCCAACCGTGCCGACATGCGTCATTTTGTGGCGCGCACCAAAGGTTGCCCGGTCATTATGGGACGCAAGACGCTGTTGAGTTTTCCCGGCGGACGACCGCTCAAGAATCGCCGCAACATTGTGCTCACGCGCGACCAAGGCTTTGCGCCCGAGGGCGTCGACGTGGTGCATAGCGTTGATGAAGCGCTCGCCGTGGTAGCCGATGAACCCGTTGCGTGGGTGATTGGCGGCGGCGAGGTGTATCGGCAGTTTTTGCCGTATTGCGTGGAGGCCGAGGTCACGCACGACCATTGCATCCATGCCGTGGACACGTACTTTCCCGATCTGGATGCCGATCCCGCGTGGGAGATTGCGCGACGTGGTGGTGTTGCTACGATTGCCGCGGGCGAGGGTGACGAGGGTCTCGATTATGAGTTCGTGACGTATCGTCGCGTTGATGTGTAAACCCGTTTATCCCTTCGGTATTATCGGGTTGGAATGAGTGGCGGGGTAGCGCATGGCGTTGCCCCGATATTTGTATAGGTGCTGCAAAGAAAGGTGCGGGCTGGCTGCTATGACTGATGCCGTTGAGGTGCTGCAAATCGATTCGCTCGAGGACGAGCGGCTCGATGCCTACGTGCGACTGACCGAGCGCGAGCTGCGCTGCGTGTTGGAGCCGCAAAAGGGCATCTTTATCGCCGAGAGTGCCAAGGTTATCGAGCGCGCGGTTCGCGCCGGATACGAGCCGGTGAGCTTTCTTTTGGGCGAACGCTGGCTCGACCAGATGATGCCGCTGTTTGAGCGCCTGGTTGTGCGCGAGGGCGCGGGCCCGGTTCCCGTGTTCGTGGCCTCGATGGAGCTTATGGAGCAGCTGACGGGCTTTAACGTGACACGCGGTGCGCTCGCGGCATTCCGCCGTCCACGTCAGATTCCGGTAGCCGAGTTCTTGGGTGGCGTCGTCGAGGCGGCGGGGGAGCGCCCGGTGCGCGTGTGCGTGCTCGAGGGCATTGTCGACCACACCAACGTCGGCGCGATTTTCCGCTCGGCGGCTGCGCTGAACGTCGATGGCATTTTGGTGAGCCCTACGTGCTGCGATCCGCTGTACCGTCGCTCGGCCCGTGTGAGCATGGGCACGGTGTTCCAGGTGCCCTGGACACGCATTGGCAGCGAGGCGCGCGTATGGCCGCAT
>CAUGNQ010000083.1 GCA_959600835.1 uncultured Collinsella sp.
TGGGGCGGTGCGATGGGGTCAGGTTAGTTTGCACCAAATATGTCCGACAAGAGGTTTGACGGATGTTTGGTTGGTGCCTGTTGAGGGTCTGGGTATCGGGGAGGGCGGGCTCCGTTATAATCGCCTAGAACATTAATTGGAAACGGGACGGGAGCCATACATGCGCCAGGGTTTCGACAACGCGAAGTATATCGAGCTGCAGGCCGCTCATATTAAGGAGCGCATCTCGCAGTTTGGCGGCAAACTCTATTTGGAGTTTGGCGGCAAGCTGTTTGACGACTATCACGCGAGCCGCGTGCTGCCGGGTTTTGAGCCGGATAGCAAGTTTCGCATGCTCAAGAGCATAGCCGACGACGTCGAGGTCATCATCGCCATTAACGCGAACCACATCGAGAAGAACAAAGCTCGCGGTGACCTGGGCATTACCTATGACGAGGATGTGCTGCGCCTGGTTGACCTGTTCCGCGGCAACGGCTTTGCCGTCGCGGCTGTGGTCATCACGCAGTATGCCGGCCAGCCCGCTGCCGATGTGTTCCGCAACCGCCTGAACGCGCTCGGTATTCCCGCCAAGCTGCACTATCCCATCGAGGGGTATCCGCACGATGTCGATCTGATCGTGTCCGACGATGGCTACGGCAAGAACGAGTTTGTCGAGACCACCCGACCGCTCGTCGTGGTTACTGCCCCCGGTCCTGGCTCGGGCAAGCTTGCCACCTGCCTGTCTCAGCTCTATCACGAGCACAAGCATGGCACGGCCGCCGGCTATGCCAAATTCGAGACCTTCCCGGTCTGGAATCTTCCTCTGACGCATCCGGTCAATATTGCCTACGAGGCCGCCACGGCTGACCTCGATGACGCCAACATCATCGATTCGTTCCACCTTGAGGCCTACAACAAGACCACGGTCAACTACAACCGCGACGTCGAGGCCTTCCCGGTAGTCCGTGCCCTGATGGAAAAGATCCTGGGCAAGAGCCCCTACCAGAGCCCTACGGACATGGGCGTCAATATGGTCGGCTTTGCCATCACCGATGACGATGCCTGCCGCGACGCTTCCAAGATGGAGATCGTCCGCCGCTACTTTACCGCGGTCGAAAATGTGCGCCGTACCGGCGTGGGCGATGAGCAAGTCGACCGTCTCAAGATTATTATGAAGAAAGCCGGCATCGATAAGAACTACTCACCGGCGCGCTCGGCGGCCCTCACCAGGGAGCAGCTGACGGGTGGTCCCGTGGGTGCCATGGTCATGCCCGATGGCTCCGTGGTGACCGGTAAGACCTCCACGCGCCTGGGCGCCGCAAGTTCGCTCATTATGAACGCCCTCAAGCATGTCTCGGGCGTCGACCTTGAGCTCGAGGTCATTAGCGATGAGGCGATCGAGCCCATCAGCAAGCTCAAGACGCATTTCCTGGGCAGCAAAAACCCGCGCCTCCACACCGACGAGACGCTTATGGCGCTGTCGATCACCTCGGCCACGAGTGAGACGGCCGCTCGCGTCCTTTCGGGCCTGGAGCAGCTGCGCGGTTGCGATGCCTTCTTTAGCGTGATTATCTCGCCGACGGACGAGACGGTACTGCGCAAACTGGGTATCAACGTGTGCTGCGAGCCCAAGTTTGAGCGCCGCGGTTTCTTCCATCGCTAAGTTTGAAGCACCGCGGTAATTGCATTGCATTTTGGCCGTATCGGGTTAGCGCCCGGTACGGCTTTTTGATCAATAAAGCGTCTATTTCGGCGAAAAATAGCCGTTTACCTGCCTAGAAACAATTTGAGCGGTATACAATAACCGTAACTGTTTCATCCTTAGCGGGATGCCGCATGATGGATATTACCTGCCATCGTGAGGTGTGTCGGTCGCGCACGGCGCGTTAGATGCTCGTGCTCGGTTTGAGGAGGCTGCTATGGCGGGCAAGGGTCGTGCGAGTGTCAACGATATGAAGCGTGTCGAGGTGCTGGTGTTGATGGAGATCGACCAGCAAACCGAAGACAATGGCGGGCCGTATGGTTTCTCGCGCAAAACGCTTGCCGAGCGCGTGGGGGTTTCGCCGTATCGTGCCCGCGCCGCAATTGATCGCTTGGATTCCGAAGGCATGATTGATGTCGTCTCGCGTTATAGCGACGACGGCGGTCAGCTTGCAAATGGCATTTGCCTCACCGAACGTGGCGAATGGTATCTTGAGGGCGTCCGTACCGGCATGCTCGTTCAAGAAATGCTTGAGGACGAGGCTGCTGATCGATAGCAGCATGTAACCCTTGCCATAGCGACGCCGCCTGGGAAACTGGGCGGCGTTTTGTTTCAAGATTGAGAAATGCAATCGCATGCGAGAAAAATTGCGAACGGTCCGCGGCGCGAGTATTACAATGAAGACCCGTAAGATGTGGATAAACAACTTCTACGGGAAGCGCAGGTAACTCAATATGACCAAGCATGTGTTCGTAACCGGTGGCGTGGTTTCGTCCCTGGGCAAGGGTATCACCGCGGCCTCGCTGGGCCGTCTGCTCAAGTCGCGTGGCTACAAAGTAACGATGCAGAAAGCCGACCCGTATCTGAACGTCGACCCCGGTACCATGAGCCCCTTCCAGCATGGTGAGGTCTTCGTTACCGAAGATGGTTACGAGTCCGACCTGGACCTGGGCCATTACGAGCGCTTTATTGATGAGAACCTGACCCGCGATTCCAACTTTACGACCGGTGCCATCTACAAAAGCCTAATCGCCCGCGAGCGTCGCGGCGACTTTCTGGGCGGTACCGTGCAGGTGATTCCCCACGTCACCAATGCCATTAAGGACAAGTTCCGCCGCATCGAGGAGCAGACCGGCTCCGATGTAGTCATCACCGAGCTGGGCGGCACGATCGGCGACATCGAGTCGCAGCCGTTTGTCGAGGCCATCCGCCAGTACCGCAAGGAGGCCGGCCCCGAGAACGTCTGCTACATTCACGTGTCGCTCGTTCCCTATATCGCCGCCGCCCACGAGGTCAAGACCAAGCCCACGCAGCATTCCGTCAAGGAGCTCCGCAGCTTTGGCATCCAGCCCGATATCATCGTGCTGCGCTCCGACCACCATATCGATGACGCTATCCGCGGAAAGATTGCAAGCTTCTGCGACGTCGACACCGATTGCGTCTTTACCAACGAGGACTGCGCGAGCATTTACGATGTTCCGCAGCTGCTTGCCGAGCAGGACTTTGACCTGCGCATTTGCGAGCGTCTGGGTCTGGATCCGCGTGAGCGCGACATGAGCGAGTGGAACGAGTTCCTGCGCAAACAGAATCACGCCAACCATCACGCCGACAAGGTGAAGATCGCCGTCGTGGGTAAGTACACGCAGCTGCCCGATGCGTACCTGTCGGTTATCGAGGCCCTGCACCATGCGGGCGTCTTCTACGATCGCCATGTGGACGTCCAGCTGGTCGACGGCGAGAGCCTCGACGAGCAGAATGTCTCCGAGGTTCTGGGCGACGCCTCGGGCATCCTGGTCCCCGGCGGCTTTGGCAAGCGCGCCCTGGAGGGCAAGATCCTCGCGGCCGAGTTTGCCCGTGAGCACAAGATTCCGTATCTGGGCATTTGCCTGGGTATGCAGGTGGCCGTGTGCGAGTTCGCCCGCAATGTCGTTGGCCTTGCCGGTGCCAGCTCCTCCGAGTTTGATCCGGACGGTCCGTATAGCGTCATCGATCTGATGAGCTCGCAGGAGGACGTGACCGAGAAGGGCGGCACCATGCGCCTGGGCGCCTATCCGTGCAAGCTCGCCGCCGATACTCTTGCTCGTGAGGCATATGGCGAGGAACTCGTCTACGAGCGTCACCGTCACCGCTTTGAGTTCAACAACGCCTTCCGCGATCAGCTCGAGGACGCCGGTTTGGTTATCTCGGGTCTGTCGCCTGACGAGCGCTTGGTCGAGATGGTCGAGCTGCCGCGCGACGTGCATCCGTGGTATGTGGCAACCCAGGCTCATCCCGAGTTCAAGAGCCGCCCGACCAACCCGCAGCCGCTGTTCCGCGAGTTCGTGCGCGCTTCGATCGGCCAGCACGAGGGTGTCGACCGTCTGCAGGTGACGCCCATGAACCTCGCTACGGACTAAGGGTGCCGGCGAATAAGGAACATACCGAAGCTACTCCCTCGTCGCTCGCCGTGGCGGCGGGGGAGTATCTCGATTACCTCGCGGTCGAGCGGGGCTTGGCGCGCAACACGATTGTGGCCTATCGTCGTGACCTGACGACGTACTGCGCCTATCTAGAGCGGGCGGGTATTGTGTCTTTTGAAGAGGTGACCCGTCAGGTCGTGGAGGGCTTTGTCGCCGATCGCCGCGACGGAGGCTATTCCGACGCCTCGGTGGAGCGCGCGCTTGCTGCCGTGAAGGGCCTGCATGCCTTTTTGGTGCGCGATGGGGCCGTGGCCCAAAACCCGACGGCGGCGCTGCGCCTGCCTAAAAAGGCTGAGCGTTTGCCGGAGTATCTATCGGTGGAGGATGTCTCGGCGCTGCTCGATCAAGACTTTCCCGAGGGCGAGATGGGACTGCGCGACCATGCCATCTTGGAAGTGCTCTACGGATGCGGTTTGCGTGTGAGTGAGCTGGTTGGGCTCGATGTGGGCGATATCCATATCGACGATGGCTTTGTACTCGTTCGCGGTAAGGGCTCAAAGGAACGCCTGTCCCCACTGGTGGGAAGCGCGGCGCGAGCTCTGACGCTCTATGTAACTGAGGGACGTTCTCGCTTGGCGGCCCATGCTCGCGGAACCGAGACCTCGGCGGTCTTTTTAAATAAGAACGGACGTCGCCTGTCGCGCCAGGCCGTGCATGCGATATGCGAGCGGTATGGGCGTCAGGTGGGGCTGGTGGGGCTCCATCCCCATACCTTGCGCCACTCCTTTGCCACCCACATGCTCGCGGGCGGTGCCGACCTGCGTGTGCTGCAGGAGATCTTGGGACATGCCGATATATCGACCACGCAGGTCTACACGCATGTCGATCGTACGCAACTGACCGAGGTCTATCTGGCAGCGCACCCGCTGGCGCATCGTTAACATATCGCTGGCCTGCATATTTATAGGTATTTGGGGACGGGCCCCAGATTGCCGCAGCGTGCTTTTGCGCGCGCATGGGCAATCTGGGGCCCGTCCCATTTTTCGCCACTTGTCGTCGCGGTGGTGGGCCGAATGTGCCT
>CAUGNQ010000084.1 GCA_959600835.1 uncultured Collinsella sp.
AGGCCACATTAAGTGGCCTGCTTTGCGTGCGGACCTCGCGATCAATCAAATATATTGCGGGCGGGCACGCGGCCCTCTCGGGTTCGGGGCGCGACACACCGGACTGGGTTATCTGAATAAATATGGTGAAGGCCCCTTTCGGGGCCTTCTTTGTTAGAGGAATTCGCCTACTCGGTGGACTTCGGGTTCTAGGTCTACGTCGAATTGGTCTTTGACGGTTGTTTGGATGTGGCGGATGAGTTCGTCGACATCGGCGGCGGTGGCGTGGTCGGCGTTGACGATGAAGCCGCAGTGCTTTTCGCTCACCTGCGCGCCGCCGATGGCGTGTCCTCGCAGGCCGGCGTCCATGATGAGCTTGCCGGCAAAGTAGCCCTCGGGGCGCTTGAAGGTGGAGCCGGCGCTCGGCATGTCGAGCGGCTGCTTGTCCTCGCGGCGTTGGCGGTAGTCGTCCATGTCGGCCTTGATCATCGCGGCGTTGCCCGGGGCGAGATTGAAGGTGGCCGAGAGCACGATGAAGCCGTCGTCGGCAATGCGGCTCTTGCGATAGTCCAGGTTGAGCTCGTCGACATCGAACTCGATAATGCTGCCGCTACCGCGGGTGCCGTCGTCGAGCATGCGGGCGGGCTTGTAGACGCGCACGGACTCCAGCACATCGGCCATGCAAGCGCCGTATGCTCCGGCGTTCATGTAGCAGGCACCGCCGACCGATCCGGGAATGCCCGAGATGGGCTCCATGCCGGTAAGGCCGGCCTCGGCTGCCGCGGCTGCGACATCGGAAAGCAAGGCGCCGGCTGCCGCCGTGACGTGCGTGCCGTCGACCGTAATGTCGGAGAGGCCCTCGCCCAGCGCTACGACGACGCCGCGGATGCCCTTGTCGCCGACGAGCAAGTCGGAGCCGTTGCCCACGATGGTGAGTGGTAGATTGCAGCGATAGCAGGTATCGAGCGTGGCGACGAGGCCCTGCTCAGTATCGGGCGTGACAAAGACGTCGGCCGGACCGCCGATCTTAAACGTGGTGTGCTCGCGCATGGGCTCGCTCATCAGCACGTTGTCCTCGCCGGCAACGCCAGCGAGCGCGCACAGCAGGTCCTCGTTAAAAAAATCGTTCTCGTGCATACGGATATCCGCCTTTTGGTGGTCGTTGTCATCAATCGATTGCAATATACCCCACCCGGACGGATTTGGTGCGCTGGCGGCGATAAAACAGCCGTCCACCGGATTGGTAAAGTGTTTATCACCGAGGTAGAGGGGTAGTCGCTATACTTTCAAGAGATTGCGCGTAAACCCGGAAGGAGCGAGATGGCCAACAAAGTCACCCTCAAGCAGATCGCCCAGGAGGTGGGGCTTTCCCCCTCGTCGGTCTCGCTTGTTCTCAATAATCGGCCCTGTCGCATCTCGGAAGAAAACCGCAAGCTCATCAAAGAGGTCGCGGCGCGCAACCACTATGTTCCCAACCAGATTGCGCGCAGCCTGGTTATGCGCGAGTCGCGCACGCTGGGCCTTATCGTCCCTAACATCGAGAGCCGCTTTTTTGCCTCGCTCGCCGGTAGCTTGGAAAAGCGCTGCCGCGAGGACGGCTATGCGCTCTTCATTACCAGCTCGGGCGGAAGCGCCGATGACGATCTGGAGCTGCTGCGCCAGCTGGTGACGCGCGGCGTTGATGGCGTCTTCCTGGTGGTGGGTGACGAGTTCTCCGATGATCGCGCCCTGCGCGAAGAAGTCAGCCACCTGCCCATCCCGGCCGTAATGGTCGACCGTGCCATTGAGGGGCTCGAGTGCGACAAGGTGATGTTCGACCACGAGATGGGCGGCTATATGGCCACCCGCTATCTGATTGAGCAAGGCCACCGTCGCATCGCCTGCCTGGTTAATGCCCGCCGTTCCAATACGGGTCGCAAGCGACTTGCCGGCTATGAGCGCGCGCTGCGTGAGGTTGGCCTGCCGATCGACGCGCGTTTGGAGTTTGAGAGCGAGTACTACATTCCGAGCGCATACGAGGCCTCGGAGGCGGTGCTCGCAACTGACGCTACTGCCGTGTTCGCAAGCTCAGATAACATTGCCCTCGGTTTGCTCAAGCGCTTGCACGAGATGGGGAAGAGCATCCCGGGCGATATCTCGGTGGTGAGCTATGACAACTCGGCGGCCGATGTTCTCTTTGAGCCGGCACTGACCGCGATTGAGCAGGACCCTGGTGTCCTTGCGGAGCATGCTTTTGGCTGCATGTCCAAGCGTCTTGCCGGTAGGGGCGGCAGGCGTGTCGAAGAGGTCGTTCTGGAGCCGGAGCTTATCGTTAAGGACAGCGTGCTCGAACTTACTAAACACAACTAAACACGTTTATCAATTTGCAGAGACCGAATGTGGAGCACCTGTGACAATCAACGCCGCAGGTGAATGTCGCGTTTTGCTAATCGATGGGATTGATAAGGGTGATAAAACGTTTTTTCACCATGATAAAACGTTTTAGCAAATATACTAGTCCCAACGAAAGGTTGCCGTATCGGAGGGTGACCGCACAGCGAAGGGACATAAACAATGGCTAAAACACTGGGGACGCCGTGGCAAAAACTGGGACATGAGGTTCCGGCTTCCGAGCTCGAGGGCGTCGACCTGTATTGGCGCGCATCGAACTATCTGTCCGTCGGTCAGATCTACCTTCGCTCTAACCCGCTAATGCGCCCCGACTTTGTTGATGAGAAAACCGGTGAGGTGCGCGACTTCGGTCGTCCGGACGTTAAGCACCGCCTGGTTGGCCACTGGGGCACCACGCCCGGCATCAACTTCCTGTTCGGTCACGTCAATCGTTTGATCGCCGACCACAACCAGAATGCTATCTTTTTGATGGGCCCGGGTCACGGTGGCCCCGCAGGTACTGCTCAGTCGCTGCTCGACGGCACCTACCGTGAGATCCGCCCCGACATCACCAATGACGAGGCAGGCCTTCAGAAGTTCTTCCGCCAGTTCTCCTATCCCGGCGGCATCCCGAGCCACTTTGCGCCCGAGACGCCCGGTTCCATCCACGAGGGCGGCGAGCTCGGCTACACGCTCAGCCACGCTTACGGTGCCGTTATGGACAACCCGAGCCTGCTGGCCGTGGCCGTGGTGGGCGACGGCGAGTCCGAGACCGGCCCGCTCGCGACCTCTTGGCAGTCCAACAAGCTCGTGAACCCGGCAACCGACGGTATCGTCCTGCCGATCCTGCACCTCAACGGTTACAAGATCGCCAACCCCACCATCCTCGCCCGCGTGTCCGATGAGGAGCTCACCAAGTTCTTCGAGGGCATGGGCTACAAGCCGCACTTCTTTGTCGCCGGCTTTGACGACGAGAGCCACGCAAGCATCCACGAGCGCTTTGCCGCACTGTTTGAGCAGGTCTTTGACGAGATCTGTGACATCAAGGCCACTGCGCAGGCCCAGGTCGCCGCAGGCGAGACCGTGGTCCGCCCGGCCTACCCCATGATCGTGTTCCGCACGCCCAAGGGCTGGACCTGCCCCAAGCAGATCGACGGCAAGAAGACCGAGGACTCCTGGCGCGCGCATCAGGTGCCGCTGGCGAGCGCCAAGGACACCCACGAGCACTTCCGCGTGCTGCGCGAGTGGCTGCGCTCCTACAAGCCCGAGCAGCTCTTTACGCCCGAGGGCCAGGTGCGTCCCGAGGTGACGGCCTTTATGCCGACCGGCGAGCTGCGCATTGGCGCTAACCCCAACGCGAACGGCGGCAAGGTGCGCCGCGAGCTCGAGCTCCCCGATATTCATGCCCACGAGATTCCCGTCGCAAGCAAGGGCCACGGCTGGGGCTCCACCGAGGCCGCCCGCGTCTTTGGCGAGTACACTGCCGACGTCCTGGCCAAGAACATGGATGACTTCCGCATCTTTGGTCCCGATGAGACCGCGTCCAACCGCCTGCAGGCTGCCTACAAGGTGACCAAGAAGCAGTGGGACGCTGGCTTCTACGAGGACGATGCCAACGACGAGCTGCTGGCAGGCTCCGGTAAGGTCGTCGAGCAGCTGTCCGAGCACCAGTGCGAGGGCTTCCTCGAGGCCTACGTGCTCACCGGCCGCTCCGGTGTGTGGAGCTCCTACGAGAGCTTTGTCCATGTGGTCGATTCCATGGTCAACCAGCACTGCAAGTGGCTCGAGGCCACCAAGCGCGAGATTCCGTGGCGTGCTCCCATCAGCGGCCTTAACATTTTGCTGTCGAGCCACGTCTGGCGTCAGGACCACAACGGCTTCTCGCATCAGGACCCCGGCTTTATCGACCTGCTACTCAACAAGGCCAACGACACGCATATCGTGAACGCTTACTATCCGGCCGACGCCAACATGGCTCTCGCCGTGGCCGAGCGCGTCTACCAGTCTACCGACTGCGTCAACGCCATCTTCTGCGGCAAGCAGCCTGCTCCGACCTTCCAGACGGTCGACGAGGCCAAGGCGGAGCTCGCCGAGGGCGTTGCGACCTGGGAGTGGGCATCGACCGCCGATTCGCTCGCCGAGGCCGACATCGTGGTCGCCACCTGCGGCGACGTGCCGACGCTTGAGGCTCTGGCTGCAACCGACATGCTGCGCGAGCTGGGTATCAAGGTATGGTTCGTCAACGTGGTCGACCTGCTCAAGATTCAGAACGTCTGCGAGAACGACCAGGCCATCAGCGACGAGCGCTGGGCTGAGCTGTTCGGCTGCGGCGATAAGCCTGTCCTCTTCGCGTTCCACGCCTATGCCGGCACGATTCGCCGCCTGATCTGGAACCGCCCCGGCCACGACGCCTTCCGCGTCCACGGCTACGAGGAGAAGGGCTCCACGACCACGCCGTTTGACATGCTGCGCCTGAACAACATGGATCGCTGGGCCTTGGCCGCCGACGTGCTGCGCATGGTCGACGCCGACAAGTTTGCCGAGCAGATTGACGAGTGGGAGGCATTCCGCACCGTGGCCTTTGAGTTCGCGTGCGATGAGGGCTACGATCACCCGGCCTTCACCGACTGGGTCTGGCCCGACGCCGCAGCCGCAACTGCTTCCGACGGCGCACTCTCCGCAACGCAGCTAACTGCCGGCGACAACGAGTAGCATCCGGGACGGTCTCGCGCTGGGGCCGCCTCCGGGCGGGGAGGCTTTGTCCGGGGAAGTGGGCTTCGCGAACTTCCCCGGACAAAGCCTCCC
>CAUGNQ010000085.1 GCA_959600835.1 uncultured Collinsella sp.
ACAAAAAACGTACCCGAACCCTTTCTCGTAAAGAATCGGGTTCGAGTACGAACTGAATGCTGGAGCAATAAAAAACCACCAGAAAGGTGCCCGTCCCCTTTGTGGTGGTTTTGGGTCAGTCCTAGAGCGTGTGGCCGTAAGCGTTGGCGGCCTTGATGGCGGCGGCGAATTTCTCGTCGGTGAAGGGCTCCGGGTTGCCTTGCTTCCATTCGTTGGTGGCGTGCGCGTACTCGCACAGGGCAGGGATATCAGCCTCGGAAAGCCCGACCTGCTCAAGCGTCACGGGCAGGCCCATCTGATTGTTAAAGGCGGCGTAGCGCTCAAGGTTCTCGGTATCGCCCGTATAGGCGAACAGTACCAGCACACCCAGGCTCACGACCTCGCCGTGCAGGTAGGAGCCCTCGCGCGGAATGCTGCAGGAAGCGTTGTAGAACGCGTGCGCCACGCTCGAGTTGTAGTAGTAATCGTTTTGGTTGGTCAGGTTGGAGACGTAGCCCGTGTTGACCACGATATCGAGCGCGATCTGCTTGACGGCTTCGGTCGACAGGTTCTGGCGAACGTCCTCAAGACCCTGCACGCCATAGGTAAACAGCGGCTCGGAGCAGGTGTGTGCGAGCGCCAGGCCAAGACCTGCGGTGTGCTCCAGGTTGCCGGCGCTCGTGGCGTACTCGACCTCGGGCTGCTTGGACAGGGCATCGCCCACGCCCGCCCAGAAGTACTCCGCCGGAGCCTCGGCGATGATCTTGGGGTTGATGAAGATGTGCGCGGGGCGGTTGGGGTACGAATAGCCCTCGAGCGAGCCGTCGTCGTTGTAGACGACGGCAATGGCGGTCGCGGCCGAGCAGTTGGAGCAGATCGTCGGCACCGTAAAGACGATCTTCTTGAGCTCGATGGCCGCCGTCTTCATGGTGTCGAGCGCCTTGCCGCCGCCGCATGCGATAAGCACGTCGGCTTCCTGGCAGGCGGGGGAGTTTACGACCTTGGCGATATTGGCGCGTGTACTGTTGGTACCGTAGACGCGCGTCTCTAGAATCTCGACGTCGGTACCTTCCAGCACAGCTTCGATACCGGGAAGTGCTGCGGCCAGTGCCCGCTTGCCACCGATGATTGCGACCTTGGTCGCTCCGTATTCGGCCAGCGCTCCGGGCAGCTCGTCAAAGCAGTCTTCGCCGACGGTATAATCGCTCATCCCAATCGTGCGCATAGCAACCTTCTTTCGTTCGATAAAGTGCTTACAGGCATTTTGCTCCAAGTGAGTGCTTGCGACCGTGAGAAATTACTAAAGTATGAAACCGATGTTGAGGGTTTTTCGCTGGCGCGGAACGTGCTAGCATACTCCGCATAAGCGTTGATGGGGACGAGTAGTCGGCCATCCGCATGCTACAGAGAGCGGGGAGTGCTGAGAACCCGCGCATGCGACCGATGAAAATCACCCCGGAGCTGCGGTCCCAACGGACGCGTCGTGCAGACACGTCTTAGTAGACATCGCCGAGATGGTCGTCGATACAGACCAGCCGAGTAACGGATGCGAGCGCGCGAATACGCGGGCGAGGGCATCTAAGCTGGGTGGTTAAGCGAAGAGCTTTTGCGGGCACACGGCCCGTTTTGTGGCGCTTCGTCCCAGCTTGTAGGGACGGGCGCTTTTTTGGTGCCCAGAGGGCGTGCGCGCCCACGACATGAAAGGGGTACCGTGGCAAACGAGTACAAGCAGACGATGAATCTGCCCAAGACCGGTTTTCCCATGCGTGCCGGTCTTTCCAAGTCCGAGCCCAAGCGACTCAAGGACTGGCAGGACAACAAGGTCTACGAGCAGGTTCTGAAGAAGAACGAGGGTCACAAGAAGTTCGTGCTGCACGACGGCCCTCCGTACGCCAACGGCCCGATCCACATCGGCCACGCCATGAACAAGATCTCCAAGGACATGATCAACCGTTACTGGATGATGCAGGGCTATGAGGTTCCCTATGTCCCCGGTTGGGACTGCCACGGTCAGCCGATTGAGCACAAGGTCGAGGAGAAGCTCGGCATCGAGAAGTTCAACCAGACTTCCACGGCCAAGATCCGTGAGCTCTGCAACAAGTTCGCTGTCGAGAACATCGAGCTGCAGAAGGCCGGCTTCCGTCGCCTGGGCGTGCTCGGCGACTGGGACAACCCCTATCTGACGCTCTATCACCAGCATGACGCCGCCGACATCGAGGTCTTCAAGGCCATGTTCGATAAGGGCATGATCTATCGCGGCCACAAGCCGGTTCACTGGTGCAAGCACTGTCACACCGCGCTCGCCGAGGCCGAGATCGAGTACTCCGACGAGACGAGCCCTTCCATCTTCGTTCGCTTTGAGATGACCTCCAAGCCCGCCGGCCTCGAGAACTTCGACGGCCCGGTCGACTTTATCATCTGGACGACTACGCCGTGGACCATCCCGTCCGACCAGGCAGTTTCCCTCAAGCCCGGCGCCGCCTACGTCGCCGTTGAGCACGATGGCCGTGCCGAGGTCATGCTCGAGGACCTGGCTCCCAAGTGCTGCGATGAGTTTGGCTGGGAGTACACCCCGGTCATGGTCGACGGCAAGCCCTACGTGGTGCCCGCCGAGACCTTCCACCACATCCACTACAAGCAGCCGATCTTTGACGGCGTTGAGGGCGTGGCGCTGCTGGCCGATTACGTCGGTGTCGATGACGGTACCGGTATCGTCCACAATTCGCCCGGCCACGGCGTCGACGACTACTTCGCCTGCCTCAAGGAGGGCATCACCGACATTTGCATGCCGGTCGATGACGACGGCAAGTTCTACACCGGCGAGGAGTTTGGTACCGGTGGCCCCTTCAGCGGTATGGACACCGACGAGGCCAACCCACACATCATCGAGTTCCTGCGCGAGCGCGGTACCCTGGTCCTCGAGAAGAAGATCACGCACAGCTATCCGCACTGCTGGCGCTGCAAGCATCCGGTGCTCTTCCGTGCTACCGACCAGTGGTTTGTCTCGATGGACAAGACCGGTCTGCGCGAGCAGGCTGGCAAGGAGGTCCGCGAGAACGTCAAATGGTATCCGGCCCACGCGGCCAACCGCATTGGCGCCATGGTCGAGCAGCGTCCCGACTGGTGCATCAGCCGTCAGCGCAACTGGGGCGTGCCTATCCCCAGCTACACCTGCGCCGACTGCGGTGAGAAGGTCATGAACGACGCTACGCTCGACGCCGTCATCAAGCTCTTCCACGAGAAGGGCTCCGACGCCTGGTTCACCGACGCTCCCGAGAGCTACCTGGGCGAGGCCTGCGTCTGCCCCAAGTGCGGTGGCCATCACCTCAAGGCCGATAAGGACATTCTTGACGTGTGGTGGGACTCCGGCGTCTCCTGGAAGGCCGTCTGCGAGTACCGTCCCGAGCTGGAGTACCCGGCGGACGTCTACCTCGAGGGCTCCGACCAGCACCGTGGTTGGTTCCAGAGCTCGCTGCTCACCTCGGTGGGCGCCAACGGCCATGCTCCGTACAAGGCGGTCGTCTCGCAGGGCTTCACGCTCGACGGCCAGGGCCGTAAGATGTCGAAGTCGCTCGGCAACGTCATCGACCCCAACAAGGTCTGCGACGAGATGGGCGCCGACATCATCCGCCTGTGGGTTGCCTCCGTCGATACCAGCTCCGACGTGTCCATCGACCACGAGATCCTTGCTCGCACCTCCGATGCCTACCGTCGTTTCCGCAACACGCTGCGCTTCCTGCTCTCCGAGCTCGAGGGTCAGTTTGAGCCCGAGACCGACGGCGTCGCCTTTGCCGACCTGCTGCCGCTCGACAAGCTCATGGTTGCCCGCCTGACTCAGGTCCAGGCCGAGGTTGACGACGCCTACTCTTGCTACGAGTTCCCGCGCGCCTACCGTGCGCTCTACGACTTCGTGGTTACCGAGCTCTCTAACGTGTACCTCGACGCCCTGAAGGACCGTCTGTACTGCGATAAGCCCGGCTCGCTCGAGCGTCGCAGCGCCCAGACCGTGCTTGCCGAGCTCTTCTCGATGCTCATGCGCGACCTGCAGCCGATCCTGTCCTACACGGTCGACGAGGCCATGGCCTATGCGCCTGCCGGCTGCGTCGATCACCAGAAGTACGCTGCGCTGCTCGATTGGTATAAGTCGCCCATTACGGTCGACGAGGCCAATGAGTTCGAGGGCGTGCTCGAGGCTTCACTCGAGCTCCGTAGCGCCGTGACCAAGGCCCTTGAGGACGCCCGCTCCGCCGGTACCTTCACCAAGAGCCAGCAGGTCCGCGTCAAGGCGGTCGTTCCCGCCGAGATGTACGCGCTGCTGACCGGCGACAAGGCCGTCGACCTGGCCGAGTTCTACATCGTCTCCGATGTTGAGTTGACCCAGGGCGAGGAGCTCTCCGTTGCCATCGAGGCTGCTGAGGGCGAGTGCTGCGACCGTTGCTGGAACTACCGCACCACCGTCGGCGAGTACAACGGCCACGCTCACATCTGCGAGAGGTGTGCGAACGCTTTGTAGTTACGCGGTTTTACCAAACCGCGTAACAGGTTGACGCTGCAAACCCGCCAGAGCGGCAATCTGCCTTTCAACTTCGGCGGCATGACCAGAAGGTCAAT
>CAUGNQ010000086.1 GCA_959600835.1 uncultured Collinsella sp.
GAGCATCCGGGTGCCGCGGGGCTATTGGGCACCCTCGACGAGCAAACACGCAGCGTGACAGCCACCATGATCGAGCGCGGCATCAACAGCCCGCGTACCAGCAGCATGGGGCGTCTCTTTGATGCCGCGGCAGCGATTCTGGGCATCTGCGACAAGGCAACCTACGAAGGCGAACCCGCCATAGAACTCGAAGCCGCCGCCTGGCGCGCGCTCGACGGTAAGACCGTTCGTCTCGACGGCAATCATACGGGCGTATTCACGTCTGCCGACGACTCCCCCATCTTGGACCCCCAACCGCTCATCGAAGCTCTTCTGAATGGAATCGAGGCAGGCGCGCCGGCCGACAGGCTCGCGCTCGACTTCCATATCGCCATCGTGCGCTCTTCGGCACGAATCGCACGCGAAATCTGCGCGCGCGAAGGCCTCGATACCGTCGCGCTCTCGGGCGGTGTGTTCATGAACCGGCTTTTGCTTCAGCTCCTTACCCACGAACTCAAAGACGCCGGTCTTGCCGTCTTGGTCCCCCACGCTGTACCCGCCAACGACGGCTGCATCGCCTACGGTCAGGCCGCCATCGCTCGCGCTCGCCTCGCGCAGACGGCGTTGCGATAGGCTGTTTTGCCAGCCTGCGCGCCGCCGTCTCACAGGTGTAACGCGTTTGCTCGTGACTCCCGCGAGCGCTACCATCAACTGATGGGTAATTAGGCGCCTATCCAGCGCAAAACGTATAAAAGGGGAACATTATGTGCCTTGCCGTTCCCGGTAAAGTGGTCAAACGCGACGACGACCTTAAGGCGACCGTCGACATGATGGGCATCGAGCGCCCCGTTTCGCTGCGCCTCGTGCCGACGGCACAGGTAGGCGACTATATTCTCGTGCACGCCGGCTTTGGCATTCAGATTGTCGACGAGCAGGAAGCCCAAGAGACACTCGAGCTCGTCAATACCATGACCGAGCTGGCCAAAGAGGACCAACTCGCCACCAACCCAGCCGAGGCATACTAGTGGCGGCGGCGCAGCCGGTTCGCTCCGGTATCGGCTTTTCGGCATTTCGCGACCCCAAGCTGGCCCGCGAGCTCATCGATCGTATTCATGAGCTTGTCGGCAACCGCAGCATCAACCTTATGGAAGTCTGCGGTACGCATACCGTGAGCATTGGCCGCTATGGCTTTCGCTCCATTATGCCGACGGGGCTCAAACTGCTAAGCGGCCCGGGGTGCCCCGTTTGCGTCACCGCCAACCGCGACATCGATCACGCAATCGCGCTTTCCAACATGGACGGCGCCATCATCACCACCTTTGGCGACATGATGCGCGTGCCCGGATCGTCCACCTCGCTTGCCGCGCAAAAGGCGGCGGGGCGCGACATCCGCATCGTCTACTCTCCGCTCGACGCACTCGACATTGCCGAGCAAAATCCCGAACGCCCGGTCATCTTTATGGGCGTCGGCTTTGAGACCACAACGCCCACCATTGCCGCCGCTATCCTGGAGGCCGACGCGCGCGGGCTCCAGAACTTCTCGGTCTACTGTGCTCACAAGACCACGCCGCCGGCTCTGCGTGCGATCTCCAACGACCCCGAGACCGCCATCGACGGCTTTATCCTGCCTGGTCACGTCGCTACCATCACAGGCCTGGCACCCTTTGGGTTTTTGGTCGATGAGTTCGAGACCCCCGGCGTAGTCACCGGGTTTGAGCCGGTCGATATCTTGCAGGGCATCTGCATGCTGGTCCAGATGATTGTCGAGCACAGGCCCGCAATCGACAACGCCTACCGCCGTGGCGTCAATGCAGACGGCAATCCCGTAGCGCGCCAGCTGGTCGAGCAGGTGTTTGAGCCATGCGACACCACGTGGCGCGGGCTGGGGCCGATTGCGGCTTCGGGTCTTTCCATCCGACCCGAATTCGCGCGCTTTGATGCCGGCGCCCGCTTTGACGTGCCCGTTGAGGCGACGGTCGAGCCACGCGGGTGCCGCTGCGGCGACGTGCTTCGCGGAGCCATCACACCGAGCGACTGCCCGCTGTTCGGCCACGCATGTACGCCCGAACACCCCGTCGGCCCCTGCATGGTGAGCTCCGAAGGCAGCTGCGCGGCGTACTTTAGATACCGCGACTAGCCCGGACGCCCCCGCGTACCGGCACCACCCACGATTGGAGTTTTCGATATGTCCCGTACTGCCACCGATAGCACTGTCCTGCTGGGCCACGGCTCCGGCGGCCAGATGATGAAGCGCATTATCGATGAGGTCTTTCTGGATGCCTTTGGGTCGCCCGAGCTGCTTGCGGGCAACGATGCCGGTGTCGCCGCACTGCCCGCAAGCGGGCGAATCGCCATGTCGACCGACAGCTTTGTGGTAACGCCGCAGTTCTTCCCCGGCGGCAATATCGGCCGACTCGCCGTATGCGGAACCGTCAACGACGTCGCGACCTCGGGCGCTAACGTGCGCTACCTCTCATGCGGCTTTATCCTCGAAGAGGGCTATCCCATGGACAAGCTGCGCCAGATTGTGCAGACCATGGCCGAAACGGCGCGCGAGGCGGGCGTGTCCATAATCACCGGCGACACCAAGGTGGTCGAGCGTGGCGGTGCCGACGGCGTCTACATCAATACCGCCGGCGTGGGCGAAGTGCCCGCGGGCGTAACGCTCAGCGGTGCGAACTGTCGGCCCGGCGACGCCATCCTGGTATCGGGCACGCTAGGCGACCACGGCATCGCCATCATGAGCCAGCGCGAGGGCTTGGCGTTTTCGAGCGACATCGAAAGCGATGCTGCGCCGCTCAATCATCTGATTGCCGACGTGCTCGCCGCCGCCCCCGACACCCGCTGCTTCCGCGACCCCACGCGCGGCGGCCTGGCATCCACGCTCAACGAGTTTGCCCAGGCCAGCGGCGTTGCCATGGAGATCGACGAGGATGCCGTGCCCGTGCGCCCCGACGTGCAGGCGGCATGTGAGATGCTCGGCTACGATGTGCTGCAGGTGGCAAACGAGGGCAAGATGGTTGCCGTGGTGCCGGCCGAGCAAGCCGATGCCGCGCTGGCAGCCATGCGCGCCGCCCGCTACGGCGAGAACGCCGCCATCATCGGTCGCGTGCTGTCACTTGCCGAGGGCGCCCGTCCCGCCGTGCGCGTACGCACCGGCTGGGGCTCGACCCGTATCCTCGACATGCTTGTGGGAGAACAACTGCCGAGGATTTGCTAACGACAAAGGCTCAGGGCTATTAAAGATATTCAGATTCCAAACATGCCCGGCACGCATGCCCAGTATCATGGGGTGCGTTTTACAACTCAAGCGGCAGGAGCACCCATGGCAGCAGCTTTTTCCCATGTGATCTTTGATCTGGATGGCACCATCCTCAACACGCTCGAGGACCTGGCGGCCGCCAGCAACCATACCTGCGAGATGCACGGCTGGCCCACGTTTGCCGTAGACGAGTACCGCTACAAGGTGGGAAACGGCATGCTCAAGCTGGTCGAGCGCTTTATGCCCGCCGAGTACGCGGGCGACGGCCGTATGTTTGAGCAGACGCTTGCCGAGTTTAGGGCCTATTACGGCGAGCACAAGGAGGACCACACCTCACCCTACGCCGGCACGATTGAGATGCTCGACCGTCTGCGCACAGCGGGCGTTCAGCTTGCCGTGCTCACCAACAAGGATCATGTTTCGGCAGCCCCGCTTATCGAGAAATACTTTGGCCCCGATCGCTTTGCGCTGGTACAGGGCCGTGTGGGCGCATTTCCGCCCAAGCCCGAGGCACCCGTCACGTTGCATGTGATGAAAGAGCTGGGCGCCGATCCGGCAACCACGCTCTATGTGGGCGATTCGAATGTCGATGTTCTGACCGGCCACAACGCCGGCCTTAAGAGCGCGGGCGTCGGCTGGGGCTTCCGCGGCCGCGCAGAGCTGGAAGCCGCCGGCGCCGACTACGTGGTTGATACGCAGGACGAACTCGCCGAGCTAATCTTGGGCGAGTAGCGAGCGACACCGCTTAACGCAGCTGCGACAATTCTTCCACGCGGAAAGTGCATCCCGTTTTGGAGCTCCGAAATGGGATGCACTTTCCGTTTGAGGCGCGTCGGGGAAACCGTATCCCGTTTCAGAGCAATATTCCGGGTCGCGGTTTCCGCAACCCGCCCCATCCGGAAACCGCGACCCGGAATTCGGCCAAAAAACCGGGTCGCATTTTCCCGAGCATTTGATACGGCGTTGATACAAGGAGTGTCCCCAACTGCCGGCACAAAAGGAACGTCCCCAAGTGCCGCCTCAATGACTACCATG
>CAUGNQ010000087.1 GCA_959600835.1 uncultured Collinsella sp.
AGTTCCGCACGCAAAGGAAAGCACTTAATGTGCTTTCCGTCTTGCGCAGGACTGTCGAGCAGCAAACTTAAACAGCGGGCCGCCCGGACCGGGAATCCGCCCCCGCGCACCGAAGGGGATTCCTTTTGTGTAGGCTTTGCGGAAATATGCTCATTTTGGGATACGCCCGGCGGCGTGGTCTGTTGACGGCACAGCTAACGCCACGTATCCTATCGAACTGCGTGTTTCGTAGGGGGATGCTGACCCCTCGATTCAAGCCGTTGCACTTTACAGAAAGCTGGAATCATTCGAGAAGGAGTACGCTTTGCCTACTATTAACCAGCTGGTTCGCCAGGGCCGTCGTTCCGTGCCCAAGAAGTCCAAGAACGCTGCTCTGCAGCACAACTCCCAGAAGCGCGGCGTGTGCACCCGCGTCTTCACCACGAGCCCCAAGAAGCCGAACTCGGCTCTTCGTAAGGTTGCCCGTGTTCGCCTCGTCAACGGCATCGAAGTTACTGCTTACATCCCGGGTGAGGGCCACAACCTGCAGGAGCACTCCATCGTGCTCGTCCGCGGCGGTCGTGTCCGTGACCTCCCTGGTGTCCGTTATCACGTCATCCGTGGCGCCTACGACGCTGCTCCGGTCCAGAACCGTATGCAGGCCCGTTCCAAGTACGGTGCTAAGCGCCCCAAGGCTAAATAAGCCAGATAACGTTTTGATACTTTCGCCGTGTGCCGCCTAAGCGCCGCACGGTAGACACTTAAGGAGATTTCACATGCCGCGTCGTGCAGCAGCTAATCGTCGTGAGGTTCAGCCTGACGCCGTTTACAACAACCGCCTGGTGACTCAGCTCATCAACAAGGTCCTTCTTGACGGCAAGAAGGCCACCGCTGAGCGCATCGTTTACACCGCTTTCGAGATCGTTGCCGAGAAGTCCGAGGGTGGCGACGCTCTCGCTACCTTCAAGAAGGCTATGGACAACGTCAAGCCCACGCTCGAGGTTAAGCCCAAGCGTGTCGGTGGCGCTACCTATCAGGTCCCGATGGAGGTCAACTCCCGTCGTTCCACCGCTCTGGGTATCCGCTGGATCGTCAACTTCTCCCGCGCTCGCAAGGAGAAGACCATGGCCGAGCGTCTCGCCAACGAGATCCTCGACGCCTCCAACGGCCTGGGCGCTTCCGTCAAGAAGCGTGAGGACGTCTTCAAGATGGCCGAGGCCAACCGCGCGTTCTCTCACTATCGTTGGTAAGTTAAGGTAAGGAACTAACATGGCTAAGCCTAAGTACAAGCTTTCCGATACCCGTAACATCGGCATCATGGCTCACATCGATGCCGGTAAGACCACCACGACCGAGCGTATTCTTTACTACACCGGTAAGACCCACAAGATCGGTGAGGTCCATGAGGGTGCTGCCACCATGGACTGGATGGTTCAGGAGCAGGAGCGCGGCGTAACCATTACCTCCGCTGCTACCACGTGCTTCTGGAACAAGGACGGTAAGGACTACCGCATCCAGATCATCGACACCCCGGGCCACGTTGACTTCACCGCCGAGGTCGAGCGCTGCCTGCGCGTCCTCGATGGCGCTGTCGCCGTCTTCGACGCCGTTGCCGGCGTTCAGCCCCAGTCTGAGACCGTTTGGCGTCAGGCTTCTACCTTCAACGTCCCTCGCATCGCCTTCATCAACAAGTATGACCGCGTGGGCGCTGACTTCTTCAACGCTATCGAGACCATGAAGGATCGTCTCGACGCTAACGCCGTGGCCGCTCAGGTCCCGATGGGCGCCGAGGACAACTTCTGGGGCGTCATCGACCTGGTCACCATGACCGCATGGGACTTCAAGGCCGACGAGAAGGGTATGACCTACCCCGAGCCGATGGACGAGATCCCGGCTGAGTTTGCCGACATCGCTGCCACCAAGCGCGAGGAGCTCCTTGACGCTGCTGCCAGCTTTGACGACGAGCTCATGGAGAAGATCCTCATGGAGGAGGACTTCACCGTCGAGGAGCTCAAGGCTGCTCTGCGCAAGGGCGTTCTGGCCAACGAGCTCAACCTCGTCTTCGTGGGTTCCGCCTACAAGAACAAGGGCGTTCAGGAGCTGCTCGACGCTGTCGTCGACTACCTGCCCAGCCCGCTCGACGTTGAGGCCGTCACCGGTACCGATCCGGACACCGGCGAGGAGATTCAGCGTCATCCTTCCTTCGACGAGCCCTTCTCCGGCCTGGTCTTCAAGATCATGACCGACCCGTTCGTCGGTAAGCTCACCTATGTCCGCGTTTACTCCGGCCGCGCCGAGTCCGGCTCTTACGTGGTCAACGCTTCCAACGGTCAGCGCGAGCGCCTCGGCCGCATCCTCGAGATGAACGCCGCCGAGCGTATCGACCGTGACGACGCTGCCGCCGGCGACATCGTCGCTTGCGTCGGCTTCAAGAACTCCACCACCGGTGACACCCTGTGCGCCGAGGGCAAGGAGATCGTCCTCGAGAAGATCGAGTTCGCTAAGCCCGTTATTGACGTTGCCATCGAGCCCAAGACCAAGGCCGAGCAGGACAAGATGTCCCTGGCTCTGACCAAGCTCGCCGAGGAGGACCCGACCTTCCAGGTGTCCACCAACCACGAGACCGGCCAGACCATCATCGCCGGCATGGGCGAGCTGCACCTCGAGATCATCGTCGACCGTCTGCTCCGCGAGTTCAAGGTTGACGCTAACGTCGGTAAGCCCCAGGTTGCCTACCGCGAGACCGCCGGTCACGACGTCGAGAAGGCTGAGGGCAAGTTCGTCCGTCAGTCCGGCGGTCGCGGTCAGTACGGCCACGCCGTCATCAAGCTCGAGAAGATGGAGGAGGGCTTCGGCTACGAGTTCGTCAACGCTATCGTCGGCGGCGTCGTGCCCAAGGAGTACATCCCGTCCATCGACAAGGGCATCCAGGAGGCCCTGAACACCGGTGTTATCGCCGGCTTCCCGGTCCTCGACGTTAAGGTCACCCTGTTCGACGGTTCTTACCACGAGGTCGACTCCTCCGAGGCCGCCTTCAAGATCGCCGGTTCCATGGCTATCAAGGACGCCCTCAAGAAGTCCGATCCGCAGCTGCTCGAGCCGATCATGGCTGTCGAGGTCGAGACCCCCGAGCAGTACATGGGCGACGTTATGGGCAACCTCTCCGGTCGCCGCGGCAAGATCGAGGGCATGGAGGATCGCAAGAACAGCAAGCTCATCCGTGCCAAGGTGCCGCTGGGCGAGATGTTCGGTTACGCTACCGACCTTCGCTCCCAGACCCAGGGCCGTGCATCCTACACGATGCAGTTCGACTCTTATGAGCCCGCGCCCAAGTCCATCGTGGACGAGGTCATGAGCAAGAACGCCTAAGTTCGAGCTCCCTGTTACGTAATCCGCGAGAACATCTCTCGCACTCTTTGGAGGTTTAAGTTGGCTACCCAGAAGATCCGCATTCGCCTCAAGGGCTATGATCACGAGGTCGTCGATCAGTCCGCGAAGCTCATCGTCGAGACCGCTCAGAAGACCGGCGCTCGCGTTTCCGGTCCTGTCCCCCTGCCCACCGAGCGCAACCTGTACACGGTTATCCGCTCGCCGCACGTGAACAAGGACTCCCGTGAGCAGTTCGAGATGCGCACCCACAAGCGCCTCATCGACATCCTCGACCCCACCTCGGGCACCGTTGATTCGCTTATGCGTCTCGACCTTCCCGCTGGCGTCGACATCGACATCAAGCTCTAAGCGATATCGCTCATAGCTTAAAGGGCCCCGCTGCCGTTACGGTAGCGGGGCCCTTTTGTTTCAAGACTTTAGTCTGCTGGCCGCGCAGCGGCCAGCTTTAAACCACCCGCTAC
>CAUGNQ010000088.1 GCA_959600835.1 uncultured Collinsella sp.
GGCAAGGCATGACCAGAAGGTCTATGCCTTGCCTTTTTCATGCCAACTTGTTCGCCCTGGGCGGCGCTCGCTGGCGTTGCCAAAACATCGGCGTTGCCTTGATCAAAACCTGCCAAAAAGGGACAGGTTTGTTTTGGTCGGTTTTATCTGAGCAAACGTGGTTGTCTATCGCAATGTAGTCGTTGGGAACGTTCTTGTTTGAGTAGTCGTTTAAGAGCGACCCCAATGACTACATAGCATGAGAGTGGATAATCTCCCGGTTTGAGCCTGCATTCAAGCTCAAAGTGGGAGATTATCCACTCTCATTTGTTGTATGTCCGAAAATCCACGCTCGTTTGTTTTCTGTCTACATTTGCAGGAACAGTTCGTGGAGGCGCGTGTCGTCGTCGAGCTCGGGGTGGAAGGTGACACCGAGCTGATTGTCTTGACGTGCGGCGACGATGCGGCCATCGACCTCTGCCAGGGCCTTGGCGTCGCCGTGGACCTCGACGATGCGGGGCGCGCGGATAAACGTCAGCGGCACTTCACCGTCGATGCCGGCTACCTGCCCCTTGGTTCGAAAGCTGCCGAGCTGCCTGCCGTAGGCATTGCGCTCGACAAGTACATCCATGGTTGCCAAACGCGGCGTGCCCTTATCGTCATGGGCGGCAAGGTCGTGAGCCAGCAGAATCAGGCCGGCGCAGGTGCCCAGGACGGGCATGCCTTCAGCGATGCGGGCACGAAGCTGCTCGAGCATGCCCAGCTCATCAAGCAGCTTCCCTTGAACGGTGGACTCGCCGCCGGGGAGGACCAGGCGGTCAAAGCTCTGCTTCAAATCAGCCGCCTGCCTCAGCTCGATACAACGTGTGCCCAGCTCGGACAGCCTCGCCTCGTGCTCGGTAAAAGCACCTTGGACCGCCAGCACGGCGACCGTCTGGTCTGCGTAATCGCTCATGTGCGATCCTTTCTGCTGGACTAGCGTCCGCGCTCCTCCATGATGATCTCGATCTCGTCGGCGTTGATGCCCACCATAGCCTCGCCCAGGTCCTCCGAAAGCTCAGCGATGAGTTTGGCGTCGGTGAAGTTGGCCACGGCCTTAACGATGGCGGCGGCGCGCTTGGCGGGGTCGCCGCTCTTAAAGATACCCGAGCCGACAAAGACGCCCTCGGCACCCAGCTGCATCATCAGCGCGGCGTCGGCGGGGGTCGCGACTCCGCCGGCGGCAAAGTTCACGACGGGAAGCTTGCCTGTGGCATGGACCTCGCGGACCAGCTCAACCGGAACCTGCAGTTGCTTGGCTGCCTCAAAGAGCTCGTCGTCGCGCAGAGCGACAACGTCGCGGATCTGCTTTTGGATTTTGCGCATGTGGCGCACAGCCTGGACGACGTCGCCCGTGCCCGGCTCGCCCTTGGTGCGAATCATCGTGGCGCCCTCGGCAACACGGCGTAACGCCTCGCCCAGGTCGCGGGCACCGCAGACAAACGGCACGTCAAACTGGGTCTTGTCGATGTGGTAGACATCGTCGGCAGGGGAGAGGACCTCGGACTCATCGATGTAATCGATTTCGATGGCCTGCAGGATCTGCGCCTCGACAATGTGGCCGATGCGGCACTTGGCCATAACGGGGATGGAGACGGCTTCCTGGATGCCCTTAATCATCTTGGGATCGCTCATGCGCGAGACGCCACCCGCGGCACGGATGTCGGCCGGGATGCGCTCAAGCGCCATGACGGCGCAAGCACCCGCCTCTTCGGCGATGCGTGCCTGCTCGGGCGTGGTGACGTCCATGATGACGCCGCCCTTGAGCATCTGTGCGAGCTCGCGATTGAGTTTGACACGATCTGCCTTGCTGGTCTGTTCTGCCATGGTTGCTCCCTTGGTTGGCATGTGCATTGCTTGACGGAACATCCTATCGGGGAGCTGGGTATGGCGAAATACTCAGTTTTCGAGATAATAACAAGGTCAGACTAATGCCAGATTGAATGATTCGATAAGGTCAGGTGATAGACCCATGCTTGACTACAATTTGGAAAATCGCGGCGAAGCATCGCTTTATGAGTATGTTTACCAGCAAATTCGCGATGATATTGTTGCTGGCCGTATTGCGGCGGGGGAGCAGCTGCCGTCTAAGCGCGCCTTTGCGAGTCATCTGGGTATCAGTGTCATTACCATCGAGAATGCATATAGCCAGTTGCTTGCCGAGGGCTATATTTGCTCAATGCCGCGTCGTGGCTACTACGCGTGCGAGCTCCCGGATGCGCCGGTTTTGGCTTTGGCTGCGGGGGATATCGACCGAGATGCTGTCCCTGTTGGTCCCAGCGCGCATGATGCCATGGGGCAGGCAGAGCGATTCGACGCACTTTCTCCTTCCGCTTTGGAGGCGGCGCGGCTTTGGCAAAGTGCGCTACGGGCGACGCTGACGTCCGAAGACGAACGTGAAATCTTTTCGCCCGCACCGGCGCAGGGCACCGCTCGACTGCGACGTGCGATTGCGCGCCATCTGCGCGGGACAAGGGGCATGAATGTCAATCCCGACAATATCGTTATCGGTGCGGGCGCCCAGCTGCTCGATACCATGTTGGTTCAGTTGCTTGGCGCGGACAAGGTGTATGCCGTCGAGGATCCAGGCTATTTGCGCTTGACGCGCATCTATCAGGCCATGGGTTGCGAAGTGCGGCATGTCCCGTTGGATGCTGAGGGCGTGGACTTGAGCGCGCTGCAGAAAACCGGGACCGATGTCCTTCACCTGATGCCGTCTCATCAGTATCCGACCGGTCTTGTGACGAGCATTGCACGTCGCTATGCGTTGCTGAGCTGGGCCGCCGAGCGGCCAGGTCGGTATCTCATCGAAGACGACTTTGATTGTGAGTTTCGCCTTGCCGGCAAGCCGATTCCCGCGCTCGCGTCGATCGATGCCGCCCAGTCGGTTATCTACACCAACACGTTTTCGAAGAGCCTTTCATCGGCGTTACGTTTGGCGTACATGGTGCTGCCCGATGAACTAATGGAGAGGTTTAAACGCAACCTTGGTTTCTACGCCTCGTCGGTAAGTTCTGTTGATCAGGTTGCCTTGGCGCGTTTGCTGGAATCGGGTGATTACGAGCGACATGTGAACCGCGTGCGCGTTCGTGCTCGTGGGGCGCGTGATGGCCTGGCGGCGCTTGTACGGAAAACGTTTCCGGCAGGGGAAGTCTCGATCGAGTACGCGGACGCCGGCCTTTACTGCGTCGTGGCCGTGGAGTGTGACGCGGGCGGAAGCTCTTTTGCACGGGCCCTCACGCGCTCGAGCATCCCTTTTATCGATATCGGTGACTGTTTTTGGTGTGCCGATGGCGCATCTGTCCCTGAAAACTCAACTCAAATTCTTGTTCAGTATGACGATCTGAGTCCAAAAGTACTAACTACCTTGGAATTGCAGCTAATGGGGGGTTCCTATAGTTTTGTCAACTGGGCAATGCTGTTTTCGAGATTGAATCGCGACAT
>CAUGNQ010000089.1 GCA_959600835.1 uncultured Collinsella sp.
TACGCCCAACGCAAGGACCTGGATATTGAGCTCGACGATCTCAACACCACCGAGATTCAGACCAATAACGCCATCGAGGCCGCCAAGAAGCGCCATGTCGACGGCTCTGACTATCGCGAGGTTCAGGACCTGGAGAACGAGCTCGCCACCCTGGCCAAGCGTCTGGACAAGATTGAGCACACCCGCAAGGACGTCGTTGTCGCCCACAAAGAGGCGCTCGACCGCGAGACCCGCGCGCAGGCAATCATCGCCAAGTTCGAAGAGGGCGTGAAGGCCGATACCAAGGCCGCCCGCGCCAAGGCTGCCGACCTGCAGGCTCAGATCGAAGCCGCCACTAAGGAGCGCACCGCGCTGGCCGCCACGCTGCCGGCCGACGTGCTCACCGACTACGAGCGTCTGCTCAAGCAGTTCCGCGGCTTGGCCGTCGAGACCATCCAGGGCAACATCCCCACGGTCTGCCACACCGCGCTGCAGGCGTCATCCATGAGCGACCTCAACCACGACGGTAGTGAGATTACGCACTGCCCGTACTGCCACCGCCTGCTGGTGCTCCCGAGCAAGGAAGCTTAAACGATGGCGGCACCCAACAATTCAATGCAACTTGAGGGAAAAACGATCCTGCTGGGCATTACCGGCGGGATCGCCGCCTATAAGTCGTGCAATATCGTGCGCCTGCTCCAAAAGCGCGGCGCGCACGTCAAGGTCGTCATGAGCGAGCATGCCACGGAGTTTGTGGGGCCGCTCACCTTCCGCGCACTCACCAATGAGCCCGTTGCCGTGGGCCTATTCGACGACCCCTCCGACCCCATCCACCATATCTCGCTGGCGCAGGAGCCCGACGTGGTGGTCGTGGCGCCCGCGACGGCCAACATCATCGCTAAGATGGCCAACGGCATCGCCGACGACCTCATCTCCACCACGCTGCTTGCCACGCCGCGCCCCATCGTGATCGCACCGGCCATGAACAATGGCATGTGGAAGGCACCGGCCACGCAGGCCAACATGGCCACGCTGCGCGAGCGCGGTGTCAATGTTGTGGGTCCGGGTAGCGGTTACCTTGCCTGCGGCGACGTGGACACGGGACGCATGAGCGAGCCCGAGGACGTCGTCGAGGCTGTCTGTGAGGTGCTCAACCCCGTGCCGCAAGACCTGACGGGCAAGCGCATCGTCATCACCGCCGGCCCCACGCACGAGCCGATCGACCCGGTGCGCTTCATTGGCAACCGTTCTTCGGGCAAGATGGGTATCGCCCTGGCGGGGGAGGCCGCACGTCGCGGTGCCGCCGTCACGCTCGTGCTGGGACCGACATCGCTCGATATTCCTCGCGGCGTAAAGTGCGTGCGCGTGCAGACCGCCGCAGAGATGCTGCAGGCGGCGTTAAACGCCTTCCAGACGGCCGACGCGGCCATTTGCGCCGCCGCCGTCGCCGACTACACGCCGGCGGCCCCGGCGGACCATAAGCTCAAAAAGGCCAACGAGCGCCTGGATCGAATCGAGCTCGTCGAAACGGTCGATATTTTGGCCGAGCTCTCGCGTCAGAAAGGCGAGCGATGCGTGATCGGATTTGCGGCCGAGACCGATAACGTCGTGGAGTACGCGCAGCGCAAACTTGCCCGCAAGGGTTGCGATGTAATTATCGCCAACGATGTCTCGCGCGCCGATTCAGGCTTTGGAACCGACACTAACAAGGCCTGGATTGTGAGCACAACAGGTACGAAAGAACTTCCCGTTCTAACAAAACCCCAGCTCGCAGATACAATTTTGGACTTGCTTCAAAATTTATAAAAAAGTTCTTGCACAAGTCTAAAGTTTCGGGTTAATATACTCCCTGTTGCGAGCGAGAGCAGAGCAACAAACAAAAGCTTCGGGACGTGGCGCAGCTTGGTAGCGCACTTGACTGGGGGTCAAGGGGTCGCTGGTTCGAATCCAGTCGTCCCGACCAGAAGTTTGCAGGTCAGGCACCTAGTGCCTGACCTTTTTTGTTTTAAGCAATTGCTTAATTTTGATTAAGCAACAGGGTGCCAAAAATCTACCTACGCGATAATCGCCTTTTGCGGCTACTTGCGCGTTTTGCACGCGCTTGAGCCGATTTATTAACGCGATATGAATCTACATACGCGTAGCTGGTATGCAGCCGAGTACAGGCTGTATTTATCGCGGCGATTAACACAGATATAGCGACTATAACGGACAAGCATGTCGCTGTATTTATTCCAGTAGTTCACTTGATCGGTGGACAAGTGGGCTGTTGCAACGAAACGCCAAGCGGGATGGGCTCTATACGAGGACGCCGCAGGGTAATGGCGGGGGAGTGCGGCGGGCGCTCTGAGAGCCGCTGTGTGACCCCATGTCTCTTTAACTCGATAATTTGTGTTTCAAGCCACGAATCGGTCGAGCAATTGCCAAAAGAAAGGCCCATGCAGGATTGCACGGGCCTTACATCAGATCAAATTTGAGCTAGAAGCACCAAATGGGGCAGACGCAACACCATCTCGTCGCGGCCTCGGCGAGCGACATATCGCAGTCGAGGTAGACATCGAGGAAATCGTCAGATCCCGCACAGGGGGACCGCGATGGTGACCACCGCGCCGCCCGAGGGGCTGTTGGCGAGCGAGACGGAGCCCCCGTGGGCGCTCGCGGCCTCGGAGGCGACGTGGAGGCCGAGCCCGTAGTGGCGGCCTCCGTCGCGCGAGGAGCGGGACGAGTCGTCTGTGAAGAGGCGCTCGCAGCCGCGTTCGAGGGCGGCGGGAGAAAAGCCCGGTCCGTCGTCGGCCACCTCGATGACGAGGTGTCCGCCCGCGACGTCGCAGGAGACCGCCACGCGCGAGCGCGCGTGCTCGGCGGCGTTGGCCACGAGGTTCGCGGCGGCTCGCGCCAGGGCGGTTCGGTCGAGTAGGGCCTCGGGCGCGCCCGCGACAGCGGGGCCCGTGGCCGCGTTGAGCGTCACGCCTCGCGCCCGGGCGATCTGGGCGGCCTCGGCGAGGACCTGTTCGCAGAGCTCGGCCGGCCGCATGGGGGCCCTCTCCGCCCCGCCGGACCCGCGCGAGGCCTCGATGAGCAGGCGCACGTAGTCGTCGAGCCTTTCGACACTGCCGGCTATGTCGCGCGCGGCGGCCGCGAGGTCGGCGTCTTTCTCGTCTTCCAGCTCCTCCGCCACGAAGTCGGCGTTGGCGCGCAGCACAGTAAGCGGCGTCTTGAGGTCGTGGGCGATCGACGTCATCTGCTCGCGCTGCCCCCGCTCCGCGGCCCAGCGGGCCTC
>CAUGNQ010000090.1 GCA_959600835.1 uncultured Collinsella sp.
GCCCTTGCCTACCTCGAACTTGTAGGTCTCGGGGTCGTTGATGACCGGCGAGGCCAGACGGGCAAAGCGCATGTACACGGGGCCGTCGCACTCGTAGGCGGCGCACGTCACGGCACGAGCCTCCACGTCGTCGGCGGGAACGATAACGGTCATGCCGGGGATGACGCGCATGAGGGCGATATCCTCGCAGCACTGGTGCGTGGCGCCGTCCTCGCCCACCGAGATACCGGCGTGCGTGGCACCGATCTTAACGTTAAGGTGCGGATAGCCGATGGAGTTGCGGACCTGCTCAAAGGCGCGGCCAGCGGCAAACATGGCAAAGGTGCTCGCAAAAGCAACGCGGCCGGTGGTCGCGATACCGGCGGCAACACCCATCAGATTGCTCTCGGCAATGCCCACATCGAAGAAGCGGTCGGGGCAGGCTGCCTTAAACTTGCCGGTCTGCGTGGCGGCGGCCAGGTCGGCATCGAGGACCACAAAGTCATCGTGCTCGTTGGCGAGCTCGACGAGGGCCTCACCGTAGCTTACGCGCGTGGCGATTTTCTTGACGTCTGCCATCCTAGAGCTCCTCTCCGGCGGCCGTGAGCTCTGCCATGGCCTGCTCAAACTGTTCATCGTTGGGGGCCTTGCCGTGCCAACCCACCTGGTTCTCCATAAAGGAAACGCCCTTGCCCTTGGTGGTCTCGGCGATGATGGCGGTCGGCTGACCCTTGGTGGCGCGGGCCTCGGCAAAGGCGGCGCGGATCTGATCGAAATCGTTGCCGTCGGCGAGCTCCACCACGTGGAACTTGAAGGCGCGGAACTTGTCGGCGAGCGGCATGGGGTCGTTGACCTCCTCGACGGGGCCGTCGATCTGCAGGCCGTTGTGGTCGACGATCACGCAGAGGTTGTCAAGCTGCTGGTTGCCGGCAAACATGGCGGCCTCCCAAACCTGGCCCTCCTCGCTCTCGCCGTCGCCCAGCAGGGCGTAGGTGCGATAGTCGTCGCCCCAGTGCTTGGCGGCAACGGCCATGCCCACGGCGGCGGAGATGCCCTGGCCGAGCGAACCGGTGGACATATCGACGCCCGGGGTGTCGTTCATGTTGGGGTGACCCTGCAGGTGGCTGCCGATGTGGCGCAGCGTCTCGAGATCCTCCTTGGGGAAGAATCCGCGCTCGGCGAGCACAGCGTACAGACCAGGCGCGCAATGACCCTTGGAAAGCACGAAGCGATCGCGGTCGGCCTTGCGGGGGTCGGCCGGGTCGACGTTCATTTCCTCAAAGTACAGATAGGTCATGATGTCGGCAGCGCCGAGCGAACCGCCCGGATGGCCGGACTTGGCAGCGTGCACGCCGGTGACGATGCCCTTCCTTACCTCGTTGGCAACCTTTTTGAGCTCTTCGTCGCTCATTGTGCCTTCCTTTCATCCTCTTAAGACAAGATGCGCACGGCACGGAAAGGTAGTCCCAACACAGCCGCGATGCACGTACGTCATTCATTATGCTGGAAACTGGAAGCTTTACCAGAGTATTTATCATTATTTGAACAATTGAGCAGGCAGAACCGCTGATGAAACGGTTTATCAATGTGAACGTCTTTTGGATGGAACGCAGTCGGCCCTACGCGTTAATGTCCTTGAATCCCTCACCGAAGGTTTCCGTAACGTCGGCGACCGTCACAATGGCGTGAGGATCGCGCTCGCGCACGATCGTTTTGAGGGTGTTGAGCTCGCGGCGGCTCACAATGACCATGATCACCGGCTTCTCGGCACCCGAGTACATGCCGGTCGCCCTAAACTTGGTGCAGCCGCGGCCCAGGCCATACATGATGTCGGCCGCGATATCGGGAAACTTGTCCGAGATGATGAGCACCATACGGCGCCTGTTGCCACCGTCGACCACGGCATCGATCACGTAGCCGCTAATGACCATCGAAAGGCCCGCATACAGCGCGTTTTCGACCGAAAAGACCGGGGCCGACAGCGCGCACACGGCAACATCGATCGCCATGACGGTCGAGCCAACCGGCAGCGATGTGTTGCGCGAGATGATCTGGCCGATCGTGTCAGAGCCGCCAGTGTTGGCACCGGCGCGCAACACCATGCCATACCCGATGCCCGTGATAATGCCGCCCCACATAGCGGGCAGCATCAGGTCGGCATGTGCCAGCGGCGCCACAAACGGAGCGAACAGGTCGGTGAAAAAACCCAGCAGCACAAAACCGGTCGCCGTCTGCACCACGTAGAACATGCCACCCTCGCGCATAACAACCAGCAGCAGCAAGGCATTCATCACGATGGTCTGGATACCGACGGGAAGCGATATGCCATGCGAGGCGCCGACCGCCTGAATAATGGTGGCAAGGCCTGTGACGCCGCCGGCGGCAAGGCCGTTGGGGATCAAAAACAAGTCTGTCGCGATAGCTGCCAGGGCGCAGCCAAACATAATCTTGGGCAAGTCATGAAAGAAGTTCATCGAAAGAATGCGCTTGATGTCCAGACGATATGCCATGCTGCCTCCCTCAAAAAAGCGCACCCAAACGAGTGCGCTTTGAACTTCTTGCTGTATTCGATTCTACCGATTCACCGGGCAAATACCACCCCTGCGCAGTGTTTGCACCGACCCGGAGCCAATCATGTGCCTAGGCAGACGATGCTTCCGCATCGGCGTTGCCGGTTGCCCAACGATGGTAGCCGATCACAAACGGATCCAGATCGCCATCGTCGAGAACGGCCTCGACGTTGCTGGTCTCCACGCCCGTGCGCAGGTCCTTGACCATCTGATACGGGTAGAGCACGTAGCTGCGAATCTGGTTGCCAAAACCGATCGTGGTCTTGGGCCCGCGAATCTCATCCAGGGCCTCGGCGCGCTTCTCGAGCTCGATCTCGTACAGACGGGCCTTGAGAATCTGCATGCACGCGGCCTTGTTTTGAATCTGGCTGCGCTCGTTTTGGCAAGTGACAACGATGCCGCTGGGAAAATGCGTCACGCGTACGGCAGAGTCGGTGGTGTTGACGCCCTGGCCGCCCGGACCGCTCGCGTGATACACGTCCACGCGGATATCGTCGGGACTGATCTCGATGTCGATATCGTCAGGCAACACGGGAATGACCTC